>DATJIX010000343.1:0-2708 GCA_035492865.1 Mycobacterium sp.
ACGCTGACCCGCACCATGGGTGACTGTTCGGTGGTCGCCTCACCCGAGGGTTCCGCGGTCACCGAGGACAGCGGGCCTCAGCACGCCCACATCGGGCGCAACCTCGGCCCAGGTCCCCTTGTGATGTGGGTTGATTACATCCAGCCAGCGGGTACCCCGCTGGCAGTCGACGTACCGGATCCGGGCTGCCCCATCTAGAGCTTGATCGCACCATCCGGCCGCGGATCGGCTCCGAATCACTGATGTGAGGGGTGATGACATCCGCTGCCTGGTGACGGGCGCAACCGGCTACATCGGCGGCCGGCTGGTCCCGCAACTGCTCGACAATGGCCACGCCGTGCGCGCGATGGCCCGCAACCCGGACAAGCTGGCCGGCGCAGAGTGGCGTGACCGCGCCGAGGTGGTCCGTGGTGACCTCGGCGATCCGAATTCGTTGACCGCGGCGTTCGAGGACGTCGACGTGGTCTTTTACCTCGTGCACTCGATGGGCACCGCCAAGGATTTCGTGGCCGAGGAAGCCCGCGCGGCGCGCAACGTGGTGGCCGCGGCCAGGCAAGCGGGAGTGGGCCGACTGGTGTACCTCAGCGGGTTGCACCCGAGCGGAGTGGAACTGTCCCCGCACCTGCGATCGCGGACCGCGGTCGGTGACGTCCTGTTGGACTCGGGCATCGAGACGATCGTGCTGCAGGCAGGGGTCGTGGTCGGTGCGGGCTCGGCCTCATTCGAAATGTTGCGCCACCTCACCCATCGGCTGCCTGCGATGACGACTCCGAAGTGGGTGCACAACAAGATCCAGCCGATCGCGATCGACGACGTGCTGTACTACCTGACCGAGGCGGCGACGGCGACGGTGCCGACATCACGGACGTGGGACATCGGCGGGCCGGATGTGCTCGAGTACGGGGAGATGATCCAGGAGTACGCCGACGTGGCCGGGCTGCGGCGGCGATTGATCGTCGCACTGCCGTTCTTGACCCCGACGATCGCGAGCCTGTGGATCGGCCTTGTCACGCCGATGCCGACAGGCCTGGCGCGACCACTCATCGAATCACTGGAATGCGATGCAGTGGCTGGCAATTCGGACATCGACACGCTGATTGCACCGCCGCCGAACGGCCTGACCGGATATCGCGATGCGGTGGCGCAAGCATTGCAGCGCGGCCCGCTGCCAAGTGACCCGAAGTGGGCGGGCCCGCGGCTACGGACGACGCAGCGCTGAGACGTTGTCGTTGTCGGCCTGCAGCGGAATCCCTGTGCGCGCGGCGGTGGCCAGCATCTGCTCGATCACGTTCTTGCCCAACGCCGTTTCGCCTGGCAGCTCGATCGGGTAGTTGCCGTCGAAGCAGGCGGTGCACAGCCGCGAGGCGGGCTGTTCGGTGGCCGCGATCATGCCGTGCTGCGAAATGTAGCCCAGCGTGTCGGCGCCGATCGCGTGCCGCACGGCCTCGAGCATCTCGTCCTCGTTTTCGACGGCGTTGGCGATCAGCTCCGCGGGGGTGGCGAAGTCGATGCCGTAGAAGCACGGCCATTTCACCGGCGGCGAGGCGATCCGCACGTGCACTTCCACCGCGCCCGCTTCACGAAGCATCCGCACCAGGGACCGCTGGGTGTTGCCGCGCACGATCGAATCGTCGACAACGATCAGCCGCTTGCCGCGAATGACTTCTTTGAGCGGGTTGAGCTTGAGCCGGATGCCCAGTTGACGGATGGTCTGCGACGGCTGAATGAAAGTCCGTCCGACGTAAGCGTTTTTCGTCAGGCCCTGGCCGTAGGGGATGCCGGACTCCTGCGCGTAGCCGACGGCGGCCGGGATGCCGGACTCCGGCACGCCGATCACGAGGTCGGCCTCGACCGGCTTCTCCTGGGCCAGCCTGCGGCCGATGTCGACGCGAGTCTTGTGCACCGAACGGCCTGCGATCGTGCTGTCGGGACGGGCCAAGTACACGTACTCGAAGACACAGCCCTTCGGCGACGGCGGGGCAAAGCGACTGGAGCGCACGCCGTCAGCGTCGATGGCCAACAGCTCACCGGGCTCGATGTCGCGGACGAACGACGCGCCGACGATGTCGAGCGCCGCGGTCTCCGAGGCCACCACCCAGCCGCGGTCCAGCCGCCCCAGCGACAGCGGCCGCACGCCGTACGGGTCGCGGGCCGCATACAGGGTGTTCTCGTCCATGAAGGTCAGGCAGAACGCGCCGCGCACGGTCGGCAGCAGCTCCAGTGCGGCCTGCTCCAGCGTGGCGTCGGCGGCACCGTGGGCCAGCAGCGCGCCGAGGATATCGGAGTCCGTCGTGGCCGCAGGTGCGCCGCGCGTCCCCAAGAGCCCGGCATCGCGGGCGCGGGTGGCCAGTTCTGCGCCATTGACCAAGTTGCCGTTGTGGCCGAGCGCGACGCCGGTGCCTGCGGCGGTGTTGCGAAACACCGGCTGGGCGTTCTCCCATGTCGTGGAGCCGCTGGTGGAGTACCGGCAGTGGCCGACTGCGACGTGGCCCTCCATCGCGGCCAGGGTCTGCTCGTCAAACACCTGGCTGACTAGGCCGAGATCCTTGAACACGAGCACCTGCGAACCGTCGGCGACGGCGATGCCTGCCGCCTCCTGGCCGCGGTGCTGAAGCGCGTACAGGCCGTAGTAGGTGAGTTTGGCGACTTCTTCGCCCGGCGCCCAGACGCCGAATACGCCACACTCTTCGCGGGGTTCTGGATCGGTC
>DATJIX010000344.1:0-15997 GCA_035492865.1 Mycobacterium sp.
CGGGTTTGCTGTCTATGGGGTAGCCCGCGACGTAAGTAGGGATTCGCCCGATTCGTCGCGGGCAGCAGTTGCCATAACGTCATCGCCGACAGGCAGAGGAGATGTTATGCGCCAGCAAATTGTCGCTCCCGACAATAGCAATTGTCTGCCAAAATCGGTCCTGCCATCCCGAACAGGGGATGCAATTCCCATCTTTGGGAATGGACCGGTCGTCTTGCCGCGCCATCAACCCGGTGCCCGGTTAACCGCGCTGACCTCGACGTTGAATACTCACCTGATGAGATACGATGTTTGCTGACCCCACACCTGGGGAAATCCGAAACGAGGAAAAATTAAGTAGTGCGGTACTTATGTGGACCGGCCCGACAAGGCCTACGCTCATCACACATAAGAAACAGGACCGGGGGATAAAGTCCCACAACAAGAAGGAAGGACACGCATCAGATCAACTCGGCGGGCTGACGCAGAAGTGCTGACACCGATGCATCTGTAGGCCTGCCGCCCGGCCACGAGGGGTTGTCGGGCGACCTGGTCGCCGAAGCATATCGACGTTGCTCAAATTCAGACTCTGAGAGATTCCGAGAGCCTCCACCGTGCGAACCACGCCGCGCGGTCGCACTCTCCGGGGGGAAGAGAGTAAGCGGAATGCGCGGCCGGACCGGACCCAGGGCGGGTGTTCGGGTCCGAATGGTTCGCACGGTGGGTTCCCGGAGATGGCAACCTCGAATATCGAACCGTGGTTAATCCACCTGTTTAGAAATCCTGCATTTCAACAAGATTCGTCTCAGATGTCATCGACGCAAACGATGCCGTCCTGAATGGCGCGTGCCACAAGTGCGGCCTTGGTGGTGGCGGGGCGTCCGACGGCGGCGTACTTGGCCCGGACCCGCTGCAGGTGCGTGCGAACCGTCGTCGGTGCAATTTGCAGTTGGCGCGCAACGAGATCCTTGCTTTCGGTGCGGAACCAAGCGACCAGAACTTCCTTCTCCCGCGGGGCGAGATTGGCGCGGCCGATGGTGCTGTCGTTGATCATCGCCAGGGCCATCCTCGGTCCGACGTAGGGCGTATCGGTTTCCGCTGCCCGTATGGCGTCGATCAGGTGGTCCTTGTTTTCGGACTTCGTCAGATATGTGACCGCGCCGTGATCCAACGCGGTCAAGATCACTTCGTCGGTTGCGATGTGGGAGTACACGATTACCCGGTGTCGCCGCGAGACGATACGGTCCAGCGCGGTGAAGTCCACCCCGTTCTGCTGCTTCTGCAGTTCCAGCACGACGGGGCCGACTCCCGACGCTGACGGATGCTGAGCCAGAAACTGCTCGGCCGAGAAGTAGGTGCCTGCGAACGGGATGCGTGGCTGCGCCTGGTTGCACCACAACGCCACCGCGGTGTGGATGGCGTCATGCTCGTCGACGACCGCAACCGCAGCGGTGCCGTTGCTGGCCGCCGGGCGCGTCGGGTCCCCGTCGTCCATGTCGTGATGAATCGCTATCGTCTCGATCGCCAAGGTCGTCGCTCCCCCATTTGCCCTGACCGCGATGCCGACGCGGTCATCTGCTTTGGAAAAGGTATTCCAGAAGAACGCCGGAGGAATCAGGTGTTTCCCTCGAACTGGAACTAAGCCACCAATTCGGGTATCAGCAACGCGGTGAGCTCACCGATGAGGGGGCGGTTGTTCCCGGCATTCGGGTCGTTGCCCGCCGTCCTGGTCATTATCGCGAGCAGCAGCCGCTGGCCGTCGGGTCCGTAGGCGATCCCGACGTCGTTCGTGCTGGCGTAGTCACCGTTTCCGGTCTTGTCCGCCGTGGTCCAACCGGGCGGCAACGCTGGGCGCACACTCGACGTCTCGTTGGCCCTCAGCCAGTCCTCCAGCTGCTGGCGCTGCGCAGGGGCGAGCGCATCGCCGACCAGCAGATTCTGATAGCCGCCGCCGAGCGCCTCTGGCGCACTCGTGTCGCGCGGATCGCCGGGAATCGCCGAGTTCAGTGCGGTTTCCCAGCGATCGAGCCGGGTACGACTGTCGCCGATGCTGCGGGCGAACGCCGTGATCGCGGGCGGTCCACCAATGGTCTTCAGCAGAAGGTTGCCCGCAGTGTTGTCGCTGACCTGAACCGCGGCTTGGCACAGCTCGTCGAGGGTCATCTCGCCACCGGCCCGCGGCTGGGTTCTCGGCGAGTTGGGCACGATGTCCGCCGGGGCGACGAACAGCTTGCGGTCCAGCGCCACCTCGCCACGTTCGACCATCTTCAGCACGCACCCCGCCGCGTAGCCCTTGAATGTCGAACACACTGCGAACGAGTCCTGCTCGCGATACGCGACCGTTGGGGGCGCATCCAAGTTTGACGCGAACACACCCACCAGCGCGTTGTGCCGCTTTTCCAGTGCGGCGATGCGATCTCCGATCGGCGGGAGCGCCTCCGTCGGGTCGGCAAGCACGGGCTTTGTCGCGCATGCCGCCGCTGCCACCACAGTCAATCCGCCGAGCAGCGCATGGCGCCGAGACAGTCCAGTCATCGGCTCCAGGCTACCGGTCAGCCCCTGATGGTCCGAAGCGGCTGCGGCAGTGACCTTTTCGATCGGTGCGGGCCGAGCACGGCGGCACCGAAGGGCCGGGTCAGCAGCTGATGGGCGACGGCGTTTACTTCCTCGAGGGTGACAGCATCGATCCTGTCGAGCGTATGGGCGATGCTGCGGTGTTCGCCGTAGTTGAGCTCGCTGCGGCCTATCCGGTTCATCCGCGAACCCGAATCCTCCAGCCCGAGCACGAGTCCACCACGCATCGAGCCCTTGGCGATCCTGCACTCGGCTTCGGTGATGCCGTCGCGGGCGACCTCCTCGAGGACATCTGTGGTCACCCGGACCACCTCGTCGAACCGCTCGGGTTGGCACGCTGCGTAGATCGAAAGCGCCCCGCTGTCCGAGAACGTGTCCACCGTCGAGTACACCGAGTACGCAAGGCCGCGAGTTTCCCGAATCTGTTGGAACAACCGTGAACTCAGGCCGCCGCCCAGCGCCGTGTTGAGCACCGACAGCGCCCACCGGTGGTCCCAGTGCCTGCCCGGGGTGCGGACACCCATCGACAGGTGCGTCTGTTCGGCGTCGCGGTTCACCACCCGCAGGGTCGGGCTTCCGGTGACCCGGCCGGTGCCCTTGCGAGGAGGCACCGGGCGGCGACCGCGAACCATCCGTGGCCCGAAGTGCTCACGCACCAGCGCGACCACCTTGTCGTGTTCGACGTTGCCCGCCACGGCCACCACCATCCGCTCGGGGGTGTACCGGCGGATGTGGAACGAATGCAGTTGTGCGCGAGTCATCTCCGAGATTGAATCGACGCTGCCGATCACGGGACGGCCCACCGGATGTTCGGCGAACATCGCGGCGAGGAACATGTCGCCAAGCGTGTCCTCCGGGTCGTCATCGCGCATCGCGATTTCCTCGAGTACGACGTCTCGTTCGACCTCGACGTCCTCTGCCGCGCAGCGACCGCGCAGCACCACATCGGCGACCAGGTCGACGGCCAGCTCGAGGTCCGTGTCGAGCACGTGCGCGTAGTAGCAGGTGTGCTCCCTGGCGGTGAACGCGTTCAGTTCACCGCCGACGGCGTCGACCGACTGGGCGATGTCGACCGCCGTGCGCTTGGGCGTCCCCTTGAACAGCAGGTGTTCCAGGAAGTGCGCGGCGCCGGCCACGCTGCGTCCCTCGTCACGCGATCCGACCCCGACCCACACCCCGACCGATGCAGAACGCACCGAAGGGATGTACTCGGTAACGACACGGAGACCACCGGGCAAGGTGGTGCGGCGCACCGCATCCGACGCTGTGTCGGTGCGGGCACCGCGATGCAGTGCCCGGGACCTAGCTGCTGGTGGTCGCGGCATCGACAGGTGCGTCCGCAGGCGCATCGGAGGCGCCCTCTGGTGTTTCCGCCGTCTCTTCCTCGGCGACCAGGATCAGCGAGATCTTGCCGCGGTTATCGATGTCGGCGATCTCCACCCGCAGCTTGTCGCCCACCTTGACCACGTCTTCGACCTTGGCGATGCGCTTGCCCCTGCCGAGCTTGGAGATGTGCACCAGCCCGTCACGGCCCGGCAGCAGCGATACGAATGCGCCGAAATCGGTTGTCTTGACCACGGTTCCGAGGAACCGCTCACCGATCTTGGGCAGCTGCGGGTTGGCGATGGCGTTGATCTTGTCGATCGCAGCCTGCGCCGACTCTCCGTTGGTCGCGCCGACGAACACCGTGCCGTCGTCCTCGATGGAGATGGACGCGCCGGTCTCCTCGGTGATCGAGTTGATCATCTTGCCCTTCGGCCCGATGACCTCGCCGATCTTGTCGATCGGCACCTTGATCGTGGTGATCCGCGGCGCGTACGGGCTCATCTCGTCGGGTGCGTCGATGGCCTCGGCCATCACCTCGAGGATCGTCAGCCGCGCGTCCTTGGCCTGCGACAGTGCGCCTGCAAGCACCTGCGACGGGATGCCGTCGAGCTTGGTGTCCAGCTGCAGCGCGGTGACGAAGTCCTTGGTGCCTGCGCACTTGAAGTCCATGTCACCGAACGCGTCCTCGGCGCCGAGGATGTCGGTCAGGGTGACGAAACGCCGCTCTGTGCCACCACCCTCGACCTCGACATCGTCGGACACCAGGCCCATCGCGATACCCGCAACCGGCGCCTTCAGCGGCACACCGGCGTTCAGCAGCGACAGCGTCGACGCACACACCGAACCCATCGACGTTGAACCGTTGGAGCCCAGCGCCTCAGAGACCTGACGGATGGCGTACGGGAACTCCTCGATGCTCGGCAGCACCGGCATCAGAGCCCGCTCGGCCAGCGCGCCGTGTCCGATCTCACGACGCTTCGGCGAACCGACGCGGCCGGTCTCACCGGTCGAATATGGCGGGAAGTTGTAGTGGTGCATGTAGCGCTTGGACGTCTCGGGCCCCAGCGAGTCGATCTGCTGGGCCATCTTGATCATGTCAAGAGTGGTGACACCGAGGATCTGAGTCTCGCCGCGCTCGAACAGCGCGCTGCCGTGCGCCCGCGGCACGACGGCCACCTCGGCACTCAGCGCGCGGATGTCGGTGATGCCGCGACCGTCGATGCGGAAGTGGTCGGTCAGAATACGCTGGCGCACAAGCTTTTTGGTCAGCGACCGGTACGCAGCACCGATCTCCTTCTCCCGGCCTGAGAACTGCTCGGACAGCCGCTCGAGCACCTCCGCCTTGATCTCGTCGGTGCGGTCGTCACGCTCGTGCTTGCCCGAGATCGTCAGAGCCTTGGACAGCTCGTCGGTGGCCACCGAGGCGACCGCGTAGTAGACGTCGTCGCCGTAGTCGGGGAAGACGGGGTAGTCGCCGGTCGGCTTGGCCGCGCGAGCGGCCAGCTCCTGCTGGGCCGCGCACAGCGTGGCGATGAACGGCTTGGCGGCCTCGAGGCCTTCTGCGACAACGGCTTCCGTCGGTGCCTGCGCGCCGCCGGCGATCAGCTCGATGACGTTCTCGGTGGCCTCGGCCTCGACCATCATGATGGCCACGTCATTGTCTTCGAGGACTCGGCCCGCGACGACCATGTCGAACACGGCACCCTCGAGCTGCTCCACAGTCGGGAAGGCGACCCACTGGCCGTTGATCAGCGCGACACGCACGGCGCCGATGGGTCCCGAGAACGGCAGGCCCGCCAGCTGGGTGGACGCCGACGCCGCGTTGATGGCCACCACGTCGTACAAATCCTTGGGATCCAGGCTCATCACGGTGACGACGACCTGGATCTCGTTGCGCAGTCCACTGACGAACGACGGGCGCAACGGCCGGTCGGTCAGCCGACAGGTCAGGATCGCGTCCGTCGACGGGCGGCCCTCACGGCGGAAGAACGAGCCGGGGATCCGGCCCGCGGCATACATCCGCTCTTCGACGTCGATCGTCAGCGGGAAGAAGTCGAAATGGTCCTTGGGGTTCTTGCTGGCGGTGGTGGCCGACAGCAGCATGGTCTCGTCGTCGAGGTAGGCGACGACGGACCCGGCGGCCTGCTGGGCGAGCCGACCGGTCTCGAAGCGGATGGTGCGGGTGCCGAAACTCCCGTTGTCGATCACGGCGGTGGATTCGTACACGCCGTCTTCAATTTCAACTACAGACATGGGTGTCCGTATGGCCTCTCTGGGTTCAGTGTTTTCACTGTTCAGCTGTTTTCGCGTCGTCACAGCGAGTGAACCACCGGCCTTGATGCGGCTACGGCCATCGATCGAAGCTGTCGGACTCTGCCCCCTTCAAGAGGGAGACCCGGCAGCCACTACCGAAGACCGCGCGATCAGGCGGGTTCCGATATGACGCGCGGGAACGGCATTCGCGGATCTGCGAAGACCGCACCCAAGTCGTTCGAGCCGAAACGGCTGGCGAACGAAGCCATCGTACCTTGTAGCAGGTACGAGGCCGAATACCCCGGCTCGGGCGCCGCTCAGCGGCGCAGGCCGAGCCGCTCGATCAGGGAGCGGTAGCGCTCCACGTCCACCTGGGCGACGTACTTGAGCAGCCGGCGCCGCCGGCCGACCAGCAGCAGCAGCCCGCGCCGCGAGTGGTGGTCATGCTTGTGCACCTTGAGGTGCTCGGTCAGGTCGGCAATGCGCTTGGTCAGCAGCGCGACCTGGGCTTCTGGGGAACCGGTATCGGTGCCATGCAGGCCGTACTGGCCCAGAATCGTCTTCTTTTCTTCGGCAGTGAGCGCCACGAAATAACTCCATCAATCGGTCCGCGACATAGTTTTCCAGGGGTTCTGGGGCGCCTGCCACCGCGAACTGCAGCACACGCCGGGTCGGCAGGCAGTTTAGCAGTGCATCAGCCGGCGGAAAGAATCGTGCGGGCGTGCTGGGTGTCGTCGCCCATGGTCGCCACCAGCTCCTCGACCCGGTCGAACTTCTCCTGGGCGCGGATGCGGGCCACGAAATCCACCGCCACGTGCTGGCCGTACAGGTCCGCGGTGGTGTCGAGGACGAACGCCTCCACGGTGCGGGTGCGCCCCGAGAAGGTCGGGTTGGTGCCCACCGACACCGCGGCCTGGTAACGCTCACCTGGCACGACGGAGCCGGTGATCGGACCGTGTCCCAGCACGGTGAACCACGCCGCGTAGACGCCGTCGGCGGGGATCGCCGAGTACATCGGCGGCGCCACGTTCGCCGTCGGGAAGCCAAGCACCTGACCGCGTCCCTCGCCGCGCACCACGACACCCTCGACGCGATGCGGGCGGCCAAGCGCCTCGGTCGCGGCCACCATGTCGCCCGCGTCGACGCAGGACCGGATGTAGGTCGAGGAGAACGTGATGTCCTCGTTCTGGTGGTGCTCACTGACCAGCGACATGCCCTGCACGGCAAAGCCGAACCGCTCACCCGCCTTGCGCAGGGTGACGACGTTGCCTGCGGCCTTCTTGCCGAAGGTGAAGTTCTCCCCGACAACCACTTCGAGCGCGTGCAGGTGCTCGACGAGAAGCTCGTGGATGTAGCGATCGGGCGTGAGCTTCATGAAGTCGGTGGTGAACGGCATCACCAGAAACACATCGATGCCCAGTTCCTCGACGAGTTCGGCGCGCCGGGTCAAGGTGGTCAGCTGCGCGGGATGGCTGCCGGGGAACACCACCTCCATCGGGTGCGGATCGAACGTCATCAACACCGACGGCACACCGCGCGTGCGGCCGGCCTTGACGGCGTGACTGATCAGTTCCTGATGGCCCCGATGCACGCCGTCGAACACGCCGATCGTCACGACGCATCGGCCCCAGTCCGTCGGGATGTCGTCCTGCCCCCGCCAGCGCTGCACAGCCGCAAGCCTACGACGCAGGGGCGCGGGTGGCTTCGCAGGACCACCAGATCAGGTGAAGTTTGCCTAAACTTTCTAACTGTGAGTCCAGAAGGCAACCCTCGCGACCTGACCACGGTTGCCCAGGACTACCTCAAAGTCATCTGGACCGCCCAGGAGTGGTCGCTGGAGAAGGTCAGCACCAAGCTGCTCGCCGAGCGGATCGGTGTATCGGCCAGCACCGCGTCGGAGTCGATCCGCAAGCTGGCCGACCAGGGACTTGTCGACCACGAGAAGTACGGCGCCGTGACGCTGACCGACGCGGGCAGGCGCGCGGCGCTGGCGATGGTGCGCAGGCACCGGCTGATGGAGACGTTCCTCGTTCGCGAGCTGGGCTACAGCTGGGACGAGGTGCACGACGAGGCCGAGGTGCTCGAGCATGCGGTGTCCGATCGGATGCTCGACAGGATCGACGCCAAGCTGGGCCATCCGACCCGCGACCCGCACGGCGATCCCATTCCGGCCAAGGACGGCCAGGTGCCGACTCCCGACGCCAGGCAGCTGTCGGTGTGCCAGAACGGCGACGCGGGCACGGTGGCCCGCATCTCCGACGCCGACCCCGAGATGCTGCGGTATTTCGACAGCGTCGGCATCAGCCTGGATTCCCGGCTACGCGTGCTGGCCCGCCGCGACTTCGCAGGGATGATCTCGGTGGCGATCGAAGCAGCCGAGGGTTCCGGCGACGACACCACCGTCGACCTGGGAAACCCTGCCGCAGAAGCGATTTGGGTGGTCGGCTAACTTTTCGGGCTGCGCCCGCGGGACAGCGACGCGACACCGGCGAGCACCGCCAACGCTATCGACACGCCGAACACGACCGTCAGCCCTTGGTGGAACGGCCCCGAAATGAGGTTGGGGAAGAACTCGCGCCCGGTGATCGTGGCGACGTTCTCCGGCGGCAGGTGCGTCAGCACACCGCTCGGCGCCAGCAGGTGTTCCAACGGATTGACGCCGAGGACGGCGGCGAACAACGTCGACACCGGGGGCAGCGCCGCGACTTGCGCAGCGACGCCGTGCGGCACGCCCTGGTCGTACAGGCCACCGGTCAACGCGCTGGGCAGGCTGTTGGCAAGGCCGACGATCATCAGCGAGAAGAACACACCGATCGACAGCGCGGTGCCGCTGTTCTGAAACGTCGCGCGCATGCCCGACACCACACCGCGTTCGCCGGGCAGCACGCTGCCCATGATCGCGGACGTGTTCGGCGCGGCGAACATGCCGCTGCCGATTCCGTTGAGCGCGATCAACAATGCGAACGCCCAGTAGGGAAAGTCGACAGGCAGTAGCAGCAGGCCGACGAAGCTCAGCCCGAACAGCAGCATGCCCGTCGACGCGATACCGCGCGCACCGAACCGATCCGACAGCGAGCCCGCCGCGGGGCCTGCGACCAGGAAGCCCGCGGTCAACGGCAGCATGAAGATGCCCGCCCACAGCGGCGTCTGCGCGTAGTCGTAGCCGTGCAGCGGCAGCCAGATGCCCTGCAGCCAGACGATCAACATGAACTGCAGCCCGCCCTGGGCCAACGCCGCCGCCAGCGTTGCGGTGTTGCCCGCGCTGAACGCCCGAATCTTGAACAGGCTCAACCGAATCATCGGTTCGGCAACGCGGGATTCGATGACCACGAATGCGATCAGCAAGCCGATGCCGACCGCAAGTGTCGCCAGCACGAACGGGCTCTGCCAGCCGGTCGGGTGGCCGCCGTGCGGTTGGATGCCGGTGGTGATCGCGATGAGCACCGCGGACAGCCCGACCGCGAACGTGACGTTGCCCCACCAGTCGATGCGGCCGCGGTGCCGCTCACCGTCGTCGCGCAACCGCCGATACGCCCAGATGGTCCCGAACACACCGACGGGCACGTTCACCCAGAACACCGCCCGCCAATCCCATGCGGCCAGCAGTCCGCCCGCCACCAGGCCGATGAACTGACCCGCCAGCGCCGCAACCTGATTGAAGCCGAGCGCGAAACCACGCCGGTCGGGCGGGAAGGCGTCGGTGAGGATCGCGGCCGAGTTCGCGGTCAGCATCGCTCCCCCGACGGCCTGCAGCAGCCGCCAGCCGATGAGCCATTGCGCGGCCGCCGCACCGTCAAAGGGGTCGAACGACAAAAGAATCGACGCGAAGGTGAAGACGCTGAACCCGAAGTTGTAGACGCGGACGCGGCCGTACATGTCACCGATGCGACCGAGCGTGACGACCAGTACCGACTGCACGAGGCGGTAGCCCATGATCATCCACAGCAGGTAGGCGATGTTGGCGGGCGCGAGCGGATCCAGATGGATGCCGCGGAATATCGCAGGCAGCGAGATGATCACGATCGATCCGTCGAGTGCGGACATGAAAACGGCGGCGGTGGTGTTGGTCAGCGCCACCCAGCGATAGTTGTCGCGGGGCCTGGTGTCCAGCTGTTCGGTCGCCATCTACAGGTGGTACGCCAGTCGTTCGATCAGGGGGGCGGCCGCCGCGAGCTGCTCGAGCTCGGATTCGGTGAAATCTGCGAGGCCCTGCGCGAGCTGTTCCACGCGGGCATTGCGCCGCCGATTGAGCTCGCGCCTGCCGGCTGCGCTGATGGACAACAGGATTCGCCTGCCGTCATCGGGGTCCGGCTGACGGTTGACGAGACCCCGTGCTTCCAGCTCGCCGAGCGTGGCCCCCATCGACTGCGGGCTGATCTGCTCCTGACGGGCGAGGTCGGCCGCGGCCGCGGGACCGCCGCGGTCCAGGCGGCCCAGAGCCGCGGTCTCGGGGAAGGTGAGCACGCCGGTGACCGGCACCTGTCGCAGCCGGCGACGCAACAGACCCACGCACAGCAGCAGCGCCCTCGCCACGCCTTCGGTTTGTGGGTCGATGGGCATATTCATCAGCCTAGACTGATAAGTGCAACCTGATCAACCGCTGAGCAGCAGCTCTTAGAGGGTGGCGGGCCTCAACACGACCACCGATTTCGTCCGGTTCTGGCCGTCCGTCAGCAGCGCGATGACCTGGCCGTCGGGCGCCGTCGCGGCGTATATCCCGTCGATGCCCGCGGGTCTCAGCGGCCTACCGTGCCGGGTGTCCTCGGCCTCCTCCGCCGTCAGATCGCGGCGCGGAAACGATTGCAGGCAGGCCTGGTCGAGGCTGTAGCTCAGCCGCGGCGACTCGGCGAGGTCGTCGAGCGTGCGGGCCTGATCCAGGCCGAACCTGCCGACGCGGGTGCGCCGCAAAGCCGTCAGGTGACCGCCGACTCCCAGTGCCGCACCGACATCGCGCGCCAGCGCCCGGATGTATGTCCCGCTCGAACAGTCCACCTCGACATCCACGTCGACGAGATCGTCGTGACGACGGCTGGCCAGCACGTCGAACCGGTCGATGCGAACAGTGCGCGGCGCCAGTTCGACGGCCTGCCCCTCGCGGGCCAGCTTGTAGGCGCGCTGGCCCCCGACCTTGATGGCGCTGACCGCCGACGGCACCTGGGCGATCTCGCCACGCAGCGCGGCGACCGCATCACCGATCTGGGCATCGGTCACCCCACTGGCCGAAACAGTTTGCAGCACTTCGCCTTCGGCGTCCTCGGTCGACGTGGTCTGGCCCAGCCGGATGGTGGCGGCGTAGGACTTGTCCGTCGTGGTGAGCATCCCGAGAATCTTGGTGGCCCGTTCGATTCCGACGACCAGCACGCCGGTCGCCATCGGGTCGAGCGTGCCCGCGTGCCCCACCTTGCGGGTGCCGAAGATGCGCCTGCAGCGGCCCACCACGTCGTGACTGGTGACGCCTGCGGGCTTGTCGACCACGACAATCCCAGCCTCGGTCACAGCACGATCGCCGTCAGCGCAAGGCCTTCGCGAACCGACCAGCGACCTGCCAGGGTGTGTAGCGGCGGCCCCGACTCGGCAGCCGGGTCGATGAGAATGCGGGATTCGAACGTGCCCGCGGTCGCACTGTCGTCGAGGTCGAACGTGATGTGGGCGTCTTCGAAGCCCAGCCATCGATGCGTCAGCGGATACCACGCCTTGTACGTCGCCTCCTTGGCGCAGAACAGGATTCGATCCCAGTGCAGCCCGGCGGGCATGGCCTGCAGTTCCACCCGTTCCTTCGGAAGGCTGATCGCGTCAAGCACACCGTCGGGCAGCACGTCGTGCGGCTCGGCGTCGATGCCGACCGAGCGCACTGCGCCCAGCTTGCCAACGGCCGCCCCGCGAAAGCCCGTGCAGTGGGTGAGGCTGCCGACGATGCCTGCCGGCCAGCACGGTTCACCCTTGTCCCCCTTGAGGATCGGTACGGGCGACACCCCGAGCTCACTCATGGCCTGCCGTGCGCAGTGCCGCACGGTGATGAATTCGTTGCGCCGCTTGGCCACCGACTTGGCGATCAGCGGCTCTTCTTCTGGCAGCGGGGCCAAATCCGGTGGATCGTCGTAGATTTCGGCGGCGGCCAGACTGTCGACGCCGGGCAGCACGCCCGCGAGCAGCGGCGCCGCCGTCATGCCTGCCTGGCCCTGATACGTTCCTGCACCTTCTCGCTGTGGTCCTTCATCTCCTGGGTGATCTGGAAGTGGCCGCCGAACTCGTTGAGGTAACCCGGCGCATACTTCGGGTCGGGCAGGATCTGCCGCAACCATCGAAACGGCTTGCGCCGCCGCCACTCTCGTGGATATCCGACCGACACCTCTTCGTGTCGCACACCGTCATACCAGGTGGTGCGCGGGATGTGCAGATGGCCGTAGACCGAGCAGATCGCGTTATAGCGGGTGTGCCAGTCGGCGGTCGCGGTGGTGCCGCACCACATGGCGAACTCGGGGTAGAACAGCACATCACAGGGATCGCGCACCAGCGGGAAATGGTTGACCAGCACGGTCTGGTCCATCCAGTCGAGATCCTCTAGCCGCTTGCGTGTGTAGGACACCCGGTCGCGGCACCAGGCGTCGCGGGTGGCGTACGGCTCGGCTGACAAGAGGAACTCATCGGTGCCCACCACGTTGCGCTCGCGGGCGATCGCCAGCCCCTCGGCCTTGGTCGCCGCGCCCTGCGGCAGGAAGGTGTAGTCGTAGAGCAAGAACATCGGCACGATGGTCGCCGGGCCACCCTCTTCGGTCCACACCGGAAAGGGGTGTTCGGGGGTGATGATGCCCATCTCGTCGCACATGTTGACCAGATAGTCGTAGCGGGCCTTGCCGAAGATCTGCATCGGATCGCGGTTGGTGGTCCACAGATCGTGGTTGCCCGGCACATAGATGACCTTCGCGAAGCGGTGCCGCAGCAGATCGAGCGCCCAGCGGATCTCGTCGGTGCGCTCGGCGACGTCGCCCGCGACGATCAGCCAGTCATCGGGAGACGCGGGATGCAGTGACTCGGTGACCGGCTTGTTACCGGTGTGACCGGTGTGAAGGTCGCTGATCGCCCACAGCGTGGGTCGGCGGCCGTCTCGTGTCACAACCGACCAGCCTACTTGCGCTAGCGTTGGCACCCGATTCGGCAACTAGAACATGTTCTTGTTTCCCGACCTGGCGGCTGCGGGGTACGGCTACACTCCCGGCAGGGTCGGACCTAGCTGAGGGGGTGTGATGGTCGCCAAGCTGCGCGTCCTGTCGGCGCTGTGCGCGCTGGTCGCTGCGCTGATCGTGGTCTGGCAGACCAATCCGGGCGGCCCCGCTTCCGAAGGCAGGATCGAGCTGCGGTCGACGGCCGCTCCCCTGTCCGACGTGTCGACGACGATCAAGTGGCCTGTGGTCGAAACCGTCGATCCGCGGCCGTTCGACCCCTGTGAGGACATTCCGTTCGACGTGGTGCAGCGGATCGGCCTTGCCTTCACTCCTCCCTCACATGAGGACGGGTTGCGCTGCCATTACGACGCGGGCAACTACCAGATGGCCGTGGAAGCGTTCGTCTGGCGCACCTACGAGGCGACACTGCCGCCCGATGCTCTCGAGATGGACATCAACGGACACCGCGCGGCCCAGTACTGGATCATGAAGCCGACCGACTGGAACGACCGCTGGTGGATCACCTGCGGCATCGCCTACAAGACCAGTTATGGCGTCATCCAGCAGACGCTGTTCTACTCGCCGAAGTACGCCGCCGACGACGTCGACTGCCTGCAGACCAACCTGCAGCGCGGGCGCGAGTTGAGCAACTACTACAAGTTCTAGCCGCTATGGACACCACGGCGGAAATTACAAATTCGATTTCGCAAACAAATCCGTATCCCACCGATGGGGTTTACCGGCTGACCTTGTCCATCGGCATCGAGCGTTCCAGCATGCCGTAGGTCTGCTCGCCGTCCCACCGATAGTGCACTCCCGCCTGCTGCAGTGCGGGGAAGGTCCAGTTCGCGAGCTTGGCCAACTGGTCGGGGGGCACCTGGCTCGGGTCGGTGATGTCGTGGGTGGACAGCACAGTCTCGCCCTCGATGCGCACGGCGCCGTCGGCACTCTCCAGCACGACGGAAACGTCCTCTCCGAGCGGCTGCAGCTTGGTCAACCACGGCGCCTCGAGCACCCGCGCCGGAATCAGGTCGCCGTCACCGCCGAACAAGTAGCCCTCGTTGAAGGTCGGCCGGCCGTCGGGACGCGGCGGATAGGCGATGTAGCCGAACGCGCGGCCGCTCGGGAACAGCGCGGACTGCCAGCAGTGCCCCCAGAAACCTTCGAGCCGGCGCACCCCCTGGCGCCGGATCCGCAGACCGCTGCCGGTGAAGGCGTGTTCGGCGCCCGCCACCCGCACCGCGCCTGTCGCGCGGAACAGCTGCTCGTAGCGGGGTCCGCCCATCAGGTCGCCCTCGATCGATGTCGTCAGCGCCGAACTCGCGTCGGCCTGCAGCGCGCCCTGCACCCACGGCGGCACGGCCAGTTTCGCCTCGACCTCGAACTGCAGGTCCACCAGCGGCCCGTCCTTGCGGCCGTCGACGAGTGCGGCCGACGAGGTCTCGACCGCCTGCCCGTCGAACGTCATCGTCCACACGTTGAACGGCTCGACGCACGTGAACGCCAGCGGGCCCGCGCCGAGCACCGTCGGCTTGCCGTCCCGACCCGCCACCGGCCAGCTCGGCGCGTCCTCACGCAGCCGGTACACCCGGCCGTCGGGGAACGCGACGTTGACCTGAAGCCCGTGCGCATCCCAGTTCTCGGCTACCGCCTCGATGCCGATCCTGGGCAGCCCGACCTCGCCGCGATCGTCAAACACCCAGAAGCTCACCGAATCTCGCATCTCGGGGTCGTCAGGCCGATCGGCGAACATGTACTCCCTTGCGGGGTCGATACCGCCGGTCAGATCAATGGTCATGGCTTCCCCATCTGTCGGTGTACTGGGCGAACAGTGGCCGAATTGCGTTGAGGTCCAACCCGAACAGCTCAGGATCGGCGTGCACGTGTGGTTCACGCTTCTCGGCGTTGTCGGCCCACCAGGCGAGCATCCGTGTTTCGAATTCGTCGGTCACCGGCTCGCCGAGCCAGGCGTACAGCCGGCGTACCTCGCCGACCGGGTCGTCCCCTACGGCGCGAAAGTCGATGTCGAAGAACCGGTGCTCGGCGCCCCCGTCCCGGAACTTCACCACCCGCTCCATGCCCGTCGACCACTGCCGCACGTTCAGTTCGCCGAGATAGCGCCGGTCGAGGTGATCGGTGAAGCCGCCGACGATATCGGCGTACACATCGGCGACCGAAAGGATCACATCGGTTGGATCGCGATGCGTCATAACGAATTTCGCGTCAGGGAAGACCCGGTCGAGGCAGTCCAGCGAGAGCACGTGCGCCGGTGACTTCAGCCGCCACGGCCGGCTTGGCTCACCCCACGCCAGCAGCTTCAGCACGCGGCGCTCGTAACGGTAGGTCGAGGTGAAGTCCGCGCGGTCGAGGAGCCAGGCCGAGTACGACGGGATCTGGGCGTAGGCCTGAAAGATCTGCGATTTGAAGTCCAGCGCCATCAGGTCGAGGCATTCCATCGGGCCGTGCGCGTCCACCGGCACGTGATGCCTGCTGCCCGCGACCGGCTTCGACTCGCCGGCCGGGATTCGCGGATCATCGCCGCGCACGGTCGACGGCGGCGGGCAGGGCTGCGCGGATTCCCAGCTGCGCAAGTAGCGCACACTCGGGTCCTGAGCCAGCAGGAACGACAGCGCGGTGGACCCGGTGCGCGGCAGGCCCAACCCGAACAGCGGCGCATCGACCGCGACGTCGTCGATCTCGGG
>DATJIX010000345.1:0-14027 GCA_035492865.1 Mycobacterium sp.
GCAAATTGGGGCTGAATAGGCTGCGGTCGGACATTTTGCCGGTGAGCTTCGGCTTCCCGTTCGGTCTGAGCGTGTTCTTCCCGCCGAACCTGCCGCTGCCGGCCAAGATTGTCACCGAGGTGCTCGAGCCGATCGACGTCACCGCCGAATTCGGCGACGACCCCGACGTCGACGAGGTCGACGCCCACGTGCGGTCGGTCATGCAGGCCGCGCTCGACCGGCTGGCCGCAAAGCGCCGGTTGCCCATCCTTGGCTGAGGTGAATTGTGAAGCGACTCAACGGTATGGACGCCATGCTGCTGTACAGCGAGACGCCGAACCTGCACACGCACACACTCAAGGTGGCGATCGTGCACGCCGCCGATTTCGAAGGCGAGTTCACCTTCGATGTGTTCCGGCGGACCATCGCCCGGCGACTGCACCTGCTCGACCCGCTGCGCTACCGCCTCGTCGACATCCCGGCCAAGCTGCACCACCCGATGTGGCTCGAGGACTGCCCCGTCGACCTCGACTACCACCTGCGGCGCGTCCTGGTGCCCGCTCCCGGCGGCCGTCGCGAACTCGACCGTCTGATCGGCGAGATCGCGAGCACGCCGCTGGACCGCGACCGGCCACTCTGGGAATTCCATTTCGCCGAAGGGATGGCCGATGACCGGTTCGCGCTGATCGGCAAGGTGCACCACACCCTGGCCGACGGGGTCGCCTCGGCCAACTTGCTCGCGAGGCTGATGGACCTTGCGGGTACGGCGCGAGAGGAGCGCGACGACTACCCGGTCTGCGAGCCGCCCACCCGTGTCGAGCTGTTGCGGGAGGCGGGTCGCGATCACGTTCAGCACGTCGCCGCGATACCCGCACTGTTGCGCGACGCACTGCGCGGCGCGAACCGAGTCCGGCGGAGGACACGCGAGCGCGATGACGACGACAGCATGGCCAAGATGTTCAAGACGCCGCCGACGTTTCTCAACCACATCGTCTCTCCCGTAAGGACATTCGCGACCGCGTCGCTGTCCCTTGCGGAAGTCAAGGAGACTGCCAAGCACCTCGGCGTGACATTCAACGACGTCGTGTTGTCGATGGCGGCGGGCGGTCTGCGTGAGTTACTGCTGCGCTACGACGGGCGGGCAGATCGGCCGATCCTCGCATCCGTGCCCGTCAGCACTGATAGGTCCGCGGACCGGATCACCGGCAACGAGATCAGCGGCCTGGCCGTGTCGCTGCCCGTGCACATCGACGATCCGCTGGAACGGGTGCGGTTGACGGCGCTTGCCGCGACCCGCGCCAAGGAGGACAACGAACTGTTCGGCCCGCAGCTGCACGGCCGGATGATGGAGTACCTGCCTCCCCCGCTGTCGCCCGCATTGTTCCGGTGGCAGTCGAGGCGGACCGCGCGCAACAAGATCATGAACGTCGCGATCTCGAACGTGCCTGGACCGCGGCAGCGAGGCCACATCGGCGGCGCGCCGGTCAGTGAAATCTATTCCGTCGGAGTGCTTTCCGCGGGCAGTGCGTTCAACATGACCGTCTGGAGTTATGTCGACCAGCTCGACATCGCGGTGCTGTCCGACGATCGCACGTTCAAAGACCCACACGAAGCGACGGACGCGATGGTCCACGCCTTCGACGAGATCCGGCGGGCATGCGGGCTTGCCGAGGCGACGACCGTCGAGACCGCGATGGCGCCTGCGAGCAGGGGCGGCTAACCCAGCACCGGAAACCGGCGCTCGCTCGCCAGTTCGTCGAGTGCCTTCTGCATGACCGCGCGCACGTGGAGGTCGACCTCGTCGACGTCGGGGTCATCCCCGAATTCGGCAGCGATATCGATCGGGTCGAGAACACGCGTGACGATCTTGGACGGCAACGGGATGTTCGGCGGCAAGATCGCGGTCAGCCCGAACGGGAAGCCGAAGCTTATCGGCAGGATCTCCACGCGAGCCCGTTTGAGACCGAGCAGTCGGGCGATCGAATCGCCGCGGGCAAGGAACAATTGGGTCTCCTGCGCACCGATCGAGACCATCGGAACGATCGGCACGCCGGTCTCGATGGCGGTCCGCACGTAGCCGGTGCGGCCTGCGAAGTCGATGACGTTCTCCGTGAACGTCGGCCGGTACGAGTCGTAGTCGCCGCCGGGAAAGACGAGCACCACCGCGCCGTCTCGCAGTGCCTTGGCGGCGTTTTCGCGGCTGGCCTCGATGACGCCTGCGCGGCGCAGCCAGTCACCGATGTTGGCGATGAACACGCCGTAATGCGCGAGTGTGTACAACGGTCGGTCGAAGCCGAACTTGTCGTAGAACGCGGGCGCGAACACGAGCACGTCGGGTGTGAACATGCCGCCGGAATGGTTCGACACGACGAGCGCGCCGCCTGCCTTCGGCATCGACTCGAGGCCGCGCACCTCGGCACGGAAGTACCGCTTGATGACCGGCCCGACCACGTTCGCGATCTGCCTGGTGAAGCCGGGGTCCCACTTGGCGACCTCGGGTTTATCCGCGCCGTTGCTCATGCTGACGTGTTCCCTCCCTGATCCCCCCGAAATCAGAGTATGCTACTCTCGAAAAAAGAGAATGTCATATCCGCAGGTAGGAGTCCGAATGACAGACACGGTACTGGTCACGGGCGGCTTCGGCCTGGTCGGGTCCGCGACCGTGAAGCGGCTGTCGGAACTGGGCAGGCGCGTGGTGATAGCCGACCTGGAAACGCCTGCCAACGTCAAGAAGGCGAAGACGCTGCCCAGGGGCGTGGAAGTTCGGTGGGCCGATCTGACGGATCCGGACGGAGTGCAACGCCTTGTTGCCGACGTCGCACCCACTGCGATCATCCACCTCGCCGCGATCATCGCGCCGGCGATCTACCGCCTGCAGAAGCTGGCCCGACGGGTCAACGTGGATGCGACGGCGACCCTGGTCCGCGTCGCTGAATCACAGCCGACTCCGCCACGCTTCGTCCATGCGTCGAGCAATGCGGTGTTCGGGCCACGGAATCCACACCGCACTCCTGAGCAGCTGACCGCGGACGACCCGATGCGGCCGTGCGACATCTACAGCGGCACCAAGGCAGAAGCCGAAGAAATCGTGCAGTCCTCGAAGTTGGAGTGGGTGGTCCTCCGGTTCGGCGGTGTGCTCAGCACCGAACTGTCGGCGCTGCCGATGAGTGGTGACGCCATGCTCTTCGAGAGCGCACTGCCCAGCGACAATCGGGTGCAGACCGTCGACGTCCGCGACGTTGCGTGGGCATGCGCCGCTGCCACGACGGCGGACGTCGCAGGCGAGATCCTGTTGATCGCGGGCGACCACTCACACCGACACTGCTATGGCGACCTCGCACCGGCTCTTGTGGCAGCGCTGGGAATACCGGGCGCGATCCCACCAGGACGGCCGGGCGTCCCCAACAGCGACAAGGACTGGTTCGTCACCGACTGGATGGACGCCACTCGCGCGCAAGAAGCGTTGCAGTTCCAGCACTATTCCTGGCCCGACATGATGGCCGAGTTGTCGGCGAAGTTCTGGTTCATGCGGTACTGGGGACGGCTGCTCGCGCCGATCGTTCGTCAGCTGATGAAACGCCGGTCGGCCTACTGGAACGCACCGGGGCAGTACGCCGATCCCTGGGGCGCCATTCGCGCGAAGTTGGGCGAACCCGACCCAGACAAGCTATACGACAGGACCTGACCGCATAGTGTTCGCGCCGTGGAGAATTTCGAAGGGCGCGCAACAGTCATCACCGGCGGTGCGAACGGCATCGGCTTCGCGACAGCTAGGGAGTTCGCCAGCCGCGGCGCGCGGGTGATGCTCGCCGATATCGATCCATCGGCGCTGGACGACGCGGTCGCAACGCTGCGTGCAGACGGCGTCGACGCACACGGCGTCGTCTGCGACGTGCGCAAGCTGGACGACGTCAGCCACCTTGCCGACGAGGCGTTTCGGGTCTTCGGCGATGTGCACGTGGTGTTCAACAACGCCGGCATCGCCTACGCGGGCCCGATCGAACAAACCAGCCACGACGACTGGCGCTTCGTTATCGACGTCGACCTCTGGGGCCCGATTCATGGTGTGGAGGCGTTTCTGCCGCGGTTGATCGCGCAGGGCGGCGACAGCCACATTGTGTTCACGTCGTCGTTCGCGGGTCTGATCCCCAACGTCGGCCTCGGACCGTACTGCGTGGCGAAGTACGGTGTCGTCGCGCTGGCCGAGACGTTGGCCCGCGAGGTGCGGCCCAACGGCATCGGGGTGACGGTGCTGTGCCCGATGATCGTCGAGACCAACCTGCTGGCGAACACCGAACGAGTCAGGAGCGCGGATTACGGCCCCGCCACACCGTCGGCGGCCGAGACCGTACAGCAGCTGGCCTCCGACCCGACCGATGACTCGGTGCTCAACGTCGAAGATGTCGCGCGCCTATTGGCCGACGCGATTCTGGCCAACCGTCTCTACGTGCTACCGCACCGCGCCGCCAGGGATTCGATCCGGCGACGGTTCGAGCGCATCGACCGCACCTTCGACGATCAGGCCGCCGAAGGGTGGACTCACTAGCCAGGTCCGAGCTGGTAGTCGCCGGTCTGCGGGTTGTGGTACCAGCCGCTGGCGGCCTGTGTACCGCCGTCGACATGGATCGTCTGCCCGGTGATATAGCTCGACATGTCAGACGCCAGAAATACTGCGGCGCTGGCCATCTCGTCGACATGCCCCGGGCGGCCCATCGGGATCATCTGGCCAGCGCTCTCTGAAAGGCCGTTCGGCGCCACCCGCAGCAGGCCTTCCGTCAGGGTCAGGTCCGGAGCCAGGGCGTTGACTCGAATGTTGTTCAGGGCCAGCTCGAGGGCGGCCGTTTTGGTGTAGTTGATCACCCCCGCCTTGGCCGCTGCGTACGCCGCGTAGCCGGGGGCGGCCCTGACGCCCTCGATCGACGTCACGTTGATGACGCTGCCGGGTCGTCCTACGTCGACGAGACGGCGTGCGACGCGCTGGGTACACAGCAGCACATGGCGAAGGTTGCTCCTGTACAAGGCATCCCAGCCGTTCTCGCTGGTGTCGAGGAGTGACGCGCGGAAAACGCCACCCGCGTTGTTGACAAGGATCGACGGCACGCCGAGTTCAGTTTCGGTGCGCTGCAACGCCGCATCGACCTGCCCGCTGTCCCTGACATCGGTGACGATGCCAAGGGCGCCGACGGCTTCCGCGGCCGACGCGCACGTTTCGGCATTCTGCTCCCAGATCGCGACGCGCGCGCCGAACGCAGTCAGGCCTTCTGCGATGCCACGGCCGATGCCTTCTCCCCCGCCGGTGACGACCGCGACGCGGCCGGTGAGCAGGATGTCGGACGGATCGATGGCCATTCGCCGGAAGCTATCAGACCTTCGCGCCGCGCATGGCCGGTGCGGTGCCGATCACGCCCTGCGCCTCGAGATCGTCGATGTCCTTGTCGGTCAGCCCCAGTCCGGACAGCACCTGCCGGTTGTGCTGTCCGAGTAGCGGCGCAGGCTGAACATGAACACGCTCGGGGCCACGCGTCGATCTGAACGGCAGGGTGCTGTGCGGCGTTCGCACGTTCACCGGATGGTCGACCGCCTCGAAGAAGCCGCGGGCGGCCAACTGCGGCAGCTCGGATTGTCGGTGGGGCTGCATCACCTTCGCCACCGGGACACCATGGCGCCACAACGCCTCGACGATCTCGTCGCCGGTGCGGGTGTCGCACCATGCGTCGAGGTACTCGTCGATGCGGTCGTGCTGTTGGCGTCGGCCGTCGGCCGTCGCAAGCACGGGGTCGGTGATCCAATCCGGGTCGCCGAGCGCCGCACACAGCCCGGCCCACTGTTCATCGGATGCGACGGCAACGGCGACCCAGCAGTCGCGTCTGCCGAACTCGTCGACTTCGTTGGTGCGATACAGGTTTTGCGGCGCTGCCGTCGGCCCGCGGTTGCCGTCGCGCTGCAACAGCGCGCCGTAGGCGGAGTACTCGATCACCTGCTCGGCGGCGACGTTGAGCGCCGCGTCGACCATCGCCGCCTCGATGTGCACGCCCTGGCCGGTGCGGCGTCGATGCTCCAGCGCGAGCAGCAGCGCGTTCAGCGCATGCACACCGGCATTGGGGTCACCGACCGAATACGGTTCGTACGGGTTGCGATCGGGGTAACCGGTCAGCCAGCTGATGCCCGACGCCGCCTCGATCACGTAGGCGAACGCGGGGTTGTCACGCCATGGCCCGTCCAGGCCGAAACCGGGCATCCGCAGCATGATCGCATCGGGGCGAACCGCTTGCACCGCGGCGAAGTCGAGCCCGATCTGGTCCAGCACGCGCGGGGTGAAGTTCTCGACGATGACGTCGCAGGTCGCGATCAACCGCATGAGAAGCTCACGTCCCGCGGCGCTCTGCAGATCGAGGGTGAGACCCTTCTTGTTGGTGTTGAGCCCGGAGAAGATCGGCGACTTCTCCCACCACTGGTCTTCTGCGATCGGGATGCCCGCGATCAGCCTTGTGCCGTCGGGGCGTCGCGTCGACTCCACATGGATGACCTCGGCGCCGAGCATGGCCAGCATGTGCGTGCAGGACGGTCCGGCCCAGAAGGTCGTCATGTCGACGACGCGCAGCCCCTCGAACGGCAGCGCCAGCGCCGAAATAGGATTCCGGGCTGTGATTTCGGCCGAATTACGACCAGGAATCCTATTTCGGCGATAGTGCGCGGTGTGCTCGCCGAGCCGGGGTGCCGGTTCCGGCTGGCGAAGCAGCCCGGGCTCCGTCCGGTACGGCGGGCCCGGCTGGGTGAAGCCGTCGCGCGGATTGGCCAGGAACGACCGCCGGGCCTGAAAATGGTCAAGAGATTCGATGTTTGCCCCGTTTGCGACCGGGGCATTGGGAATCCGGAACGCCGTCGCGAGGTCGCGGATCTCGTCGACGGTCTGGCTTTCGACCCAGGCGTACAGCTCGCCGGATCTCTCGTTGGCCTGCTCGGTGATCGACAGCGGTGACTCCTCGTCGATCCAGTCCTGATGACCGGTCATCGCGCACAGGTCGAACCACTGCTGCGCTGTGCCACAGCCGATGTCGATCAGCCCGTCCTTGGCCCGCGCGATACCAGGGACCGTCAGCCTGCGGGCGTCGCGCCATGGCCTGCCGAGCATCTCGAAGTAGCTGACCGGGTAGTAGGTGAGGCCGAGGATCTGCGTCTCGAGCATCGAGACGTCGATCAGTTCGCCGGCGCCCCGCATCCGGGACGCCATCGTCGCCGCGCTGGCGTAGGCGCCTGCGAGATACTCGCCGACCTGGCCGCCGACGAATACCGGTGCGCGGTCCGCCGATCCACGTCCGAGGCCGACGATCCCACCGGACCACGCCTGCAGGGTGAACTCGGTCGCCGGCCGATCCGCCCACGGGCCGTCGAGACCGAACGGTGTGACGGCGGTTACGGTCAAATGCGGATGGTCGCGGTGGATCGCGGCCGGCGCGAAGGCTTCCGCGACCGCCGAACCCCGCGACCACACCACCGCGTCGGCATCGGCAAGGAGCCCATTGACCAAGTCCGAGTCGGTGCCTGGGTCGGCGACGACGCTGTGTTTCGAGCATGCCAGGAAGCTGAACAACGCGCCGTCGTCGCCGGGGCGGATCTCAGCGCCCGAGGCCGACCACCGCCGCAGCGGATCCCCTTCCGGCGCTTCGACTTTGACTACCTGGGCACCGCCGTCGGCAAGCAGCTTGGTGCAGTACGCCCCGGCGATACCCGTGGACAAGTCGACGACGACGTACCCGTCCAGCGGCTGCACTAGTCCTTCTTCTTGCGGTTCGACTTGCTCAGCCGGAAGTCCGGCGGGAACTTGCTGTCGTTGTCGTTGACCGCATCGGCGAGGCCGCTGTCGATCGCCTCCATCATGTCGAGGTCGTCGGTGTCGTCGTTGACCACGCCGCTGCCCATCGACTCGAAGAACGCGGACAGCAGGCTGCCCATGTACTCGCCCTGGTGCTGCTTGAAGATCTCGAAGAACATCTTCTGTTGAAACACGGTGTCGACCGGGCGGTTCCGCGCACAGGCTCTCGCGTACTTGTCCACCTCAGCCTCGAGTTGATCACGGGACACCACTTTGTTGAGGAAGTTGCAGTCATACATCTCAGCAGCGGTGAACGGCCGTCCTGTAAAGACCATCTCCTGGAACTTGCGCAATCCCATCATTTGCACCCAGGTCCACATCCGCGGACCCCAGCCGTAGTAGCGGAACGACGGATGGCCGAAAAGGGCGTCATCGGACGAGATCACCAGGTCCGCGTCGGCACACTGGTAGAAGTGCCAGCCGTAGCAGTAGCCCTTCGCCTCCACGATGCTGATCTTCTTCAGTTCCTGCAGTGGCCGGTTGCCCGCCTGCACGTTGGCGTACCAGGCACTGATGGTCGCGCCGCTGCGGAACGTGCCGGCCGGTGGATAGGTGACCTCTCCGACGCCTTCGTCTTCCAACCGGAGTTCGGCCAGCCGCAGGTCGGTGTTGTCGTAACCCTCCATGAATTCGGGCAGATCGGCGCCACTGCCAAGATTGTCACCGACCCCGCGGATGATCACTACCTTGACGTCATTGTCGACGGTGGCCGCGCGCAGCAGGTCGGCATACCGCAGCCGCGCAGCCGACGTCGGCGCGTTGAGGTACTCCGGACGATTGAAAGTGATGGTGGCGATCTTGGTCTTCGGATCCTTCTCGTAGAGAATGATCTCCTCGGGCTTGGGCCGACTTACGTTGTCCGCCATACAAACTCCTCTAGCCGATTCCGACGCCGGCGCGTGCACTCCACGACGGACTTGAAGTCAGTACCTCGGGACCATCAGCGGTCACATGCACGGCCTCCCTGCCGAAGACCGCGCCGACGCCTTCCTGCCACACGTAACCGGTGACCGACAGCACCATTCCCGGCTCAAGTACTTCCGCCGCCGCGGTGGCCTGCAGTTGCGGCGTCACCACGGGTGGGTCGAATCCCAGCCCGAGGCCGTGAGCAACGGGCATCGGTGGCAGCGGCTCGCCTGCGGCCTCGTACGCCGCAAGCAGCCCACTGGCCGGTTGGCCTGATTGGCAGGCCGCGACGAGCCTGTCCCACAAAGCATTCCAGCGGTCGAACAACGCGGATGGCTCCACGTCTCCCACCGGCCACGTGCGGCCCACCTCACCGACGTAGCCATCGGCCAGAACGCCAGCGGAGAACGCGACCAGATCGCCGTTCTCGATCCGTCCGCCGCTGCGGGCCCGCCGCCACGGATGCTCTCGAGAGGTCACCCACGCACCGTCTTGCGTCGCAGGGGTGCTCACGCCGCCTGCGGCCTCGGCCTCCAGCAGGATGCCCGTCAGCTCCTCTTCTGTGGTTCCCGCTCGCAGTGCACCGACCGCGGTGGCCAGCGACTTCTCAGCGACCCGCAGTGACCCGCGCAGGGCGGCCACCTCATCCGCTGTCTTGACGCGCCGCGCCGCACGCATCGCCGGCTCGGCATCGACGAGCTCGGCGTTCGGAAATGCCATCGGCAACAATTTCGCGAATGTCGGTGTGAGGGCGTCTGTCCCGACTCGTTTCGCCGACGAGGCGCCGTCGATGCGCTTCAGGACCTCGATCAGCGTCATCGGGTTCCACGCCAGTCCGTAGAGATGATCGTGGGGGATGTCGTCGGGCATCCCCTCATCCCACGTACTGTTCAAATGGATGTCGCCCGTCGACCTCACGACCATGCAGATGGGGCCGAACGGCCGCGTGCCCGCAACCCACAGCTGGGGCGCACCCGTCACGTACCGGACGTTGGCCTGTCGTCCGAGCACGAGCACATCGAGGTCGTGGGCTTCCATCTGTGCCAGCGCGCGTTCGCGCCTGCCGATTCGCAATGCCCGTTCGTCGGGCAGGATTTCAGTCGCCATAGGGGGCATAGGGGTAGTTGGTCAACGGCACGTGGCCGTCCTCGGTGATAACCACAATCTCCTCGCTTCGATAGCCTCCGGTGCCGTCCTCCCAGACCACCGGCTCGAGCACCAGCACCATTCCCGCCGGGAACACGAAGTTGTCGTCGAACTCCTCGCCGAGATCCGTTCCGATCATCGGCATTTCGGCGGCGTTCGTGCCGATGCCATGGCCCAGATAGAAGTGCGGCAGCCACGGCTTCTGGCCGCCGTTGGCGGCGATGGCCGCGCGCGCCAGGTCACCGGCGGACGCGCCGGCCTTGGTCACCTTCAGCACAGCGTCGAGGATGTGCCGCCATTGGCGGAACTGATCCTGTTGGCGCGACGTCGGCGTTTCGCCGACCAACCAGGTCCGGCCGAAGTCCGAGCAGAACCCGGAGTAGGTGATGCTGACGTCCGTCCACAGCACGTCGCCCTTGGCCAACTCGCGCTCCGTGGTCAGCAGCGGCAGCGCGAGGTCCCCGTGGGTGGTCCACGTGCCTTCCGCCTTCGTCGCAGGCATGACCTGCCAGATGGGCTCGAGCATGCTCGCGGTGGCGCCGAGTTCGAAAGCGCTGCGGACAAATTGCGCCGACAGATCGATCTGCCGGACGCCAGGCGCCAACGCCTTCTGGACGTCAACTGCCGCCTCGTCGGTGATTCGGCACGCCCGCCGAATGCACGAAATCTGGTCGGCCGTCTTCACCAGCTTCGCGGCGCCGACGACGGGCGCGGCGTCCACCGGAGTGCCGTTGGGAAACAGCCGGTCGGCCATCCGGCGCATCGAACCGGTGAGCTCGTCGACGGCGACCGTCGCACCCGAAGGAATGAGATCGGCGACGACACGGGCGAAATGTTCGACGCCCTCGTCGAACTCGAGGTAGAGCGGCGGGTGCAGATGACCGGGTGGTATCTCGGACTCCGATACCGCGCCCTCGCGGAACGGCATGAACAGGTGCGGGTGCTCGTCGTCGGCCAGCACCACCGCAACGGGCCGCTCGACGTGGGACAGCCCCGCGTCCAGCAGCGGCCAGCTGGCTCCGGTCGCGTAGACCACGTTGCCGTTGCCAAGCAGGATCAGCGCGTCAACATCGTTGTCCGCCATGGCTGCCCGCAATCGGGCTCCGCTCTCGCGGTACATCCGGGCCCGGTCGGGCAGATCGGGAATGTCGAGGGCGGACCTGACCGCCGTCAAAGATGCCGTCATCCGTCGATTCCCAGGAACTTCTTGATGTTCGTGCTGACGATCTTGACGGCGTTCTCGGGGCCGACCGCGTCCACGACGGTGGCCAGCGACTTCTCCGAGTAGCCGAATGTGCTCTCGTTGTGCGGGTAATCGGACGACCAGAACACGTTGTCGACACCGATCCGGTCGATCAACCGCAGTCCCAGCGGATCCACCATGAACGAGGCCGCCATGTGGTTGTCCCAGTAGTACTGCACGTCGTGCGCCAGCTCATGGTTGAACATGTGCCGATAGGAAGCCAGCATGTGCTCGGCATCCTGCAGTGCCGTTGGCACCCAGGCGATTCCGCCCTCGAACCAGCCGATCTTCAGTGTCGGGTGCCGGTCCAGAATTCCGGAGAAGACGTATTTGGCGAACTGCTCGCGGAACGAGTCGACGTTGATCATCATGCCGACGACGACGCTGTTGTTCTCGCACGGCGTCTTCGGCGGCGTCTCACCGATGTGATGGGTCACCGGCAGGCCGGCCGCCTCGATCTCATCCCACACCGCATCCATCGCTGCGCCGCCGTAGTCGTAGACGTTGCCCTCGTCATCCTTGCCGGGATTCAGCGGCAGCAGAAACGTCTTGAGCCCCAATGCCTTCAGTTCCTCGAGCGTGCTCCTGGTGCCCTTGGGATCCCACCAGTTGATCAGCCCAACACCGTAGAAGTGGCCGTTCGACCGCTCCTGCAGATCGGCCATGTACTCGTTGTAGATCCGGAACACGCGTTCGCGCAGCGCCTTGTCCGGATAGTGGAACAGCGCCAGCACAGCGTTCGGGAAGGCCAACTCCTTGTCGATACCGTCCTCGGCGAGTTCCTGGATGCGCGCGTCGATGTTGTTCGACGCGGCGCCGGCCAGGTCGTCGTACTGCATCAGCACACGGCCGAAGTCACCGCCCACCCAGGACTTGCCCTTCATGCCGACCATGTATGCGCCGTCCTCGTACCAGATGCGCGGCGCCTGGCCCTTGAGGTCGTCGGGGAAGCGTTCGAAAAAGATGTCGTCGGCCACCGAGATGTGGTTGTCGGCGGAGAAGATCTCGGTGCCCTTGGGGAGTCCGGTCAGGCCGCCCTCCATGGCGTGGCCCTTGCGGTTCTTCGGCGCGCCCCACCCTTCGGCGGGATAGAGGGTCGTTGTTGGACTGGACATCGTTGGTTCTCCAATCACCAGGTAACGGGAAGTTCGTAGACGCCGTAGGCGAGTCGGTCGTGTTTGAACGGGACTTCGTCCAGCGGCACGGCAAGGCGCAGCGTCGGGATGCGACGCAGCAGCGTGTGAAAGACGATCTGCAGTTCGGCGCGCGCGAGCTGCTGCCCGACGCACTGATGGCGGCCGTAGCCGAAGCCGAGCTGCTGGCTCGCGTCGCGGCTGAGGTCCAGCTGGTCGGGCGCCGGGTAGGCGCTCGCGTCCCAGTTCGCCGGGGCGAGGTCGAGGATGATGCCCTCGCCGGCGCGGATCGTCTCGCCACCGATTTCGATGTCCTCGGTGGCCACCCGGCGCTGCCCGTTCTGGATGATCGACAGATATCGCATCAGTTCTTCGGTGGCGTTGGCGATGAACTTCGGATCGTCGGAATCACGCAGCAGCGCAGCCTGTTCCGGGTTCTCGAGCAGCGCCAGCACACCGATGCCGATCATGTTGGCGGTGGTCTCGTGCCCGGCGATCAACAGTCCGGTGCCCAGCTGCGCGGCTTCCTTGACGTCGATCTCACCGGCGTTGACGCGCTCGGCAAGATCCGAAACGGCATCCTCGGACGGGTGCTCCATCTTCTTCTTGACGAGGTCGATCAGGTACCCGGCCAGGCTCATCGCGCCCTTCTGGCCGTCCTGCGCGGTGGCGTAGCGGGCGAGCCCGACATTGGCGTGATGCTGGAAGAATTCGTGGTCTTCGTAGGGGACACCGAGCATGTCGCTGATCACCCGGGTCGGCACCGGGAGCGCGAGCTTGCTGACGATGTCGGCGGGCTGCGGCCCCGCCAGGATCGCGTCGATGCACTCGTCGGTGACCTGTTGAATCACCGGCCGCAGTCCCTCGACGCGCTTGAAAGTGAAGGGCTTTGACAGCATCCGGCGGAACCGGGTGTGTTCCTCGGCGTCGGAGGTGAACACCGACCGCGGCCGCTTGTGCACCGTGGAGAGCATGTGCTCGTTCCAGTGCGGGAAGCCCTCGATGCGGTCGTCGACGCTGACCCGCGAGTCGGCGAACAATGCCCGCGCCACCTCGTGTCCCGTGATCAGCCACGGCGTGCTGCCGTCCCAGATCCGTACCCGTGAAAGTGGTTTCACACTTCCCATCTCGAGCACCTGCGGAGGTGGCGCGAACGGGCAGCGGACGTCACGGTCCATCGGATACTCGGGGATGTCAAGCTGCGTCAGGGTTTCCGACATGTCATTCCTTGATGTCGATGGCCACCGCGGGGCAGGCCGCCGCGGCATTGCGGACGTTCTGGGCCTGTCCAGGTCCTGGATTGTCGTTGAGTAGCACGACCACGCCGTCGTCGTCGCGCTGGTCGAATACGTCGCTCGCGTTCAGCACACATTGGCCGGAGGAGACGCACTTGTCTTGATCGACAGTCACTTTCACGTCAGGGATGCTCCGTCACGGGCGCCCGCCACAGTCCAACGATCGCATCGATCAGACCGGTGCCGACCGCGCTCCAACTGGTTCGCGGCACGTCGGCGCCTTCGGCGAAGGCACGCTCGAAGTCGGCGCAGGTATGCATCATCAGATTGCGCGCCATGATGTTGCGCTCGGTCACGACCGCCATCGGCAGATCCGGCAGGCAGCGCGTGATGCCGTCGACGACCTGAACCAGCGATGGCGATGCGAGCGCATCCTTGATGACGATCTTGTGATACTCGGGGTCGGTCAGCGCCTGCGCGGCGAACCGGGCATACCAGGTGGGGTTGCCGAG
>DATJIX010000346.1:0-5050 GCA_035492865.1 Mycobacterium sp.
CCGTTCTTCACGAATGTCCTGACGTCGGGGACCGACCCGGAGGACAACCTCGGCTTCGGGGCCGCGAGCATCGGGGTGGCCGGGCATACCGTGAACACGTTCATGAGTCCGTTCCTGAATTTCTCGATCGGCATTCCGATCACGGATCCGTTCGCCCCACTGTTCACCGCTCTCGTCGCGGCAGGCTTCTGATCACTCGACGCTGACGGCCTCGATGATGTTCAGCCGCGCCGCCCGTCGCGCCGGTGGCAACGAGCCGAGCAGGCTGATCGCGATCGCGCCGACGGTGAACACGAGCGCCATCACGCTCGGCCGGAACGTGACGTTGAAGTTCATGATGTCGCCGCTGACAAGGCTGTAGAGCCACTGGTTCGTCAGGCCGAACGCAAGGCCCGACAGTCCGCCGACGACGCCGATGCCTGCCGCCTCCGCAAGCACCATGCCGAGCGTGAACCGACGGCTGGAGCCCATCGCCCGCAGCACGCCGATCTCGCGTCGGCGTTCGAGCACCGACAGTGTCAGCGTGTTCAGGAGCGCGACCGCTGCGACGAACGCGACGATGATCCACACCGCGTTGGCAATGAACATGCTCTGCCGCATGGGTGCCTCGATGCCCGCGAGCGCACTGGCTCCGTCGTAGACGTAGTCGGGTGCGGGCACGACGGTCCGCACGTCGCGCAAGAGACGTTTCGCGTCAACGCCTGGGGCAGAGGTGATTTGCAGCGTCGTCGCTGCCGGACGGTCGAACCAGGCCCGCAGCTGGTGGAGGTCCACGCCGACGGTGCCGATGACGGTCGAGAAGTAGGGCACCAACGCGAGCACAGTCGTTTCTTGTGGACCGTGTGGCGTCTGCATCGACAGTTGGTCACCGACCTTGACGTGGAGCGTCTTGCCAAGGTTCTTGGTGAGCACGATGCCCCGGCCCGCGAGGACGTCTTCGCGGGTCCGCGCGTCCAGCGCGCGGTAGAGCCCATCGGCCGTACCCGTGGAGAAACCGTCCAGCATCACCCGGGTGCCGCCGACGTCTGCGAAAGCGAACGCGCCCTCGACCACACCCGCCACGCCGGGAACCGCGGCGACTTTCTCGGAAAGGCCTTGCGGCAGAAGGTCGGTGGCGAATCGGTCGGGTGAATCGGCGCTCACCCAGACATCGACATCTGCGACGGGCGCGAAGATGCCGCGCGCCGACCGGATCATGTCCGAGTTCGTCCCGGTGATCACCACGGTGGTGACCACCGCGATGAGCACGGTCATCACCGTGGCCCACACGCGACGCGGCGAACGCTCGATGGTGGCGGCCGCGAGTGCCCCCGCGGAGCCGAACAGGCGAGCGGTGACAGCCGTCGCCTTGACGATGGGCACGGTGAGCGCGAAGCCGAGAGCGATCTGGGCGATGAAGACCGCAGACATTGCGCCGACGGCGATGGTGCCGGTGCGGCCGAGGACGATCAGGATCGACACCGCAAATATGGCGACGGCGCCGACGCCGCATACGATCCGCAGCCACCGTGGCACGAAGTCCGCCGCGGAGACACCGACGGGTGCCAGCGCCTCGATCGGCGACACCTTGTACACCTGGCGGGCGGCCATCGCGGCGGCCACCACGCTGGTGAGCACCGTCGTCGCAATGGCCGCTGGTATCGCGTAGCCGGGCAGCCAGTACTCGATGCGAGCCTCGAGTCCCTGGGTCAGAGCGGGAGGCAGGCGACCAATCGCGATGCGGCCCAACAGTATTCCGATAGCTGATCCGATGGCGCCGCCGATGATTCCTAGCACCGCGGCCTCGCCGAGCATGTCGCGAACGATGGTGGCGCGGCGGCCGCCGATCGCCCGCAGCATCGAGATGACCGGCCGGCGCTGGGTGATCGCCATGGTCATCGTGGTGTAGACCAGGAAGGCGCCGACGACGAGCGCCACCACCGCGCCCATCAGCGCCATGTAGTTCATCATCTTGACGGCGTCGCCTGCCCTGGCCGCCCGCATGCTCGGCGGCGCGACGATCGCCCTGCCGTTGACGGCGTTGGTGACGGAGGTGCGGACCGCTGCAAGATCGGTGCCAGGCTTCGTGGTGATCAGGATCGAGTCAAGCTGCCCCTGTCGACCTGTGACCTGCTGTGCCAACGCAAGTGGCGCGAGGACATAGTGTCCGCCGTTGAGGTCGGTGAGCTGCTTGCCCTGCAGGACGTCGGTGACCGTCACCTTGCCAGAACCCAACTGGAGCATATCGCCCTTGCCACGGCCGACGCCCGGTCCGACCTGGACGCCGTCGGGAGTCTGCGACAGTTGTTCCACCGGTTGCGCGACAGCGTCTTTCAGCGCGCCGCCCAACTCGGCGCTGTTCTTGTCCGCGCCGAACAGCAGCACCTGCCCGGTCGACGTCGACGCGGACATCCGAATCATCGGCGCCGCGGTTGCGACGCCGGGAACCGCGGCCACGTCGGCCGTGACCGTGTCGGGAAAGCCGGCGTCGGTGATGCCCGACACCTCGAGCGCGGCGATGCCTGCGATCCCGTCGGACAGCCGGTCCACCGATCCGGTGATCGACCCGAAGATGCCGAACACCGCGACCAGATACATTGCGGACACCGTCATTACGGCGATCGAAGCGATCGTGCGCCTGCGATGCACCGCCAGCTCCCTCAGGCTGAACAGGCGCAGCCGGCTCGCCGCGGCAGCGATCGTCGCGCCAGGTCTCACGGCACGGCCGACATCTCGTCGGACCCGAGCCGCCCGTCCTGCAGGGTGATCACCCGGTCGGTGGCCGCCGCGGCTTCGGAGTTGTGCGTCACCATCACGACCAGCCTGCGACGGTCCTCCTCATGCGCCACCTCGGCCAACAGCGCCAAGATCGATGCGCCCGTCGCGGTGTCGAGGTTTCCGGTCGGTTCGTCGGCCAGGATCAGCGGCGGGTCCATCATCAGGGCGCGGGCCACCGCGACCCGCTGCATCTGACCGCCGGACAGTTCCGACGGTCGATGCTGGGTCCGATCGCCGAGCCCGACCCTGTCCAGGAGTCGGACCGCATCCGGCTTGACCTTGCCGAGCCGGACGCCGTCGAGGAGCTTGGGGACGGCGACGTTCTCCCACGCGGACAAGGTCGGCAACAGGTTGAAGAACTGGAAGATGAACCCCACCCGCCGATGCCGGAACGCCGACTGCTGCTCATCGGTCAGGCGGCCGATCTCCTCGCCGCCGAAAGTGATGGACCCGGAGTCAGGGGAGTCCAATGCGCCGAGCAGATGCAGCAGGGTGCTCTTGCCCGCCCCCGACGGACCGACGACGGATACGAACTGACCGCCGGCGAGGCGCAGGCTGATCCCGTCGAGTGCGCGCACCGTCTGGCCGCCGACCGTGTACTCGCGCACCACCTCGCGCAGTTCGATGGCCAGTTCGTGAGTGTCGCTCATGGCGGCTCACCCCCGTCCCGACCTTACTCAGCGCCTACTCCGTCAAACAGCCATTTCGCCTCCAACCAGCCAAAGCGATGCCTACAGTTAATGACGTCTCCGTAAATAAGCGGAGCCCCAGAAAGGAGTGCGACGATGACAATGCAGCTTTCGTCGCGGCGATCAATCCTTCTCGGCGCATTCGCGCTGGCGGTTGCGGCGGCCCCGGCGGCCGTCGCCGTTGTGCCACTTACGGATTCGTCAACTCTGATCGCTGAGTGCCCACCCGGCTACGTCATGGAGGCGACCGGCGAGGGATGTGTCCCAGGCGAGGGCCAGGCCGCGCCGTCGGCCATCCCGGGCAATCCGGCCCTCCCGCAGGTCGACGGCATTCCCTGCACCGGTGCCAACACCGGGCAATGCATCGGTCTTCAGGAGTCCCAGGGCGGAGGTGCGGCGCCGATTCCGTGATTGATCACATAGCGCCGCTCTATCGGCGGTGACCTGCGGAAACGGGGTGTCAACCCGGCGTATGCCACCCCGTTCCGTGATCCCGTCGTGACAACTTCGTGACATTTGCCCCACTTTTTTCGTATGGTGCTTGCCGTGGGCCGGCATTCATTAGCCAAGGAGCGGCGCAAGCCGCCTGTTGCGCTGGCTGCGCTCATTGCCCCGGCCGCCATGTTCTTCGCGGTGGGAGCGGACGTTCATCCGTTCGCCGCCCAAAGCGCCCCCAAGCCGGTCGCGCCAAATCCCGCGCCCGTCGCCAACACCCCCGAACCGTGCTGCGTCGAGATCGTCGCGGCGGCGCCTGGCCTCCCCGCAATCGCTCCGTCCGGCACGGGTTCTGTTCCCGCACAGCTCGTTTCGGCCTCGAGATACCGGGTCGTCGATCGCGCGCTGCCCGCCGGGGTGGCGCCCGAGAAGGGCCTGCAGGTCAGAACCATTTTGGTGGCGCGCAACATCAGCGCCGACTTCCCCGAGATCCATACCATCGGTGGCGTCCGACCGGACGCGCTGCGGTGGCATCCCAACGGCCTGGCGCTCGACGTGATGATCCCCAACCCCAGCAGCGCCGAGGGCATCGCTCTCGGCAACCAGATCGTGTCCTACGTGCTCGCGAACGCCGCCCGGTTCGGAATCCAGGATGCGATCTGGCGCGGCGTCTACTACACGCCCAGCGGGGCGCGCAGCGGCGGCTACGGCCACTTCGACCATGTGCACATCACGACGACGGGTGGCGGCTATCCGACCGGCGGGGAAACCTACTACCGCTGAGCGGTGAAGCGCACCGGCATCGAGTGGATGCCGTTGATGAGCGTCGATCGCACCCGCTCGACCGGGCCCGCGAGTTCCAGATCGGTCATCCGGGACATCACCTCGGGCACGATCGCGGCCGCCTCCACCCGCGCCAGATTCGCACCGAGGCAGAAATGGGTGCCCCCGCCGCCGAAGGCCAGGTGATGGTTCGGCGCGCGGCAGATGTCGAATTCGTCGGGATCGGCGAAGTGGGCCTCATCGCGATTGGCCGACGGGTAGTACAACGCCACCCGGTCGCCCTTGCGAAGGGGTATGCCGCGCAGCTCCGTGTCCGTGGTGGCTGTGCGAGTGAAGACGGTGACGGGGCTGGTGTAGCGCAGCATCTCCTCGATGGCGCACGGCAG
>DATJIX010000347.1:0-29947 GCA_035492865.1 Mycobacterium sp.
GGGTGGACGTTACAGTGAACCGATGCCGTTTCCACCGACCGACGCCCAGCTCAACGAGCTGCTGGACGAAATTCCGGCGCTGACCGGTCGGCCGCGGCAACTGCAGGAACTCTCCGGCGGGCTGACCAACCGCAACGTCAAGATCACCACCCAGGACGCCGTCTATGTCGCCCGCTGCACCGACACGTCCCGTAACTTTCTGGCCATCGACCGCGATGCGGAGTACCACAACTCCGTCGCCGCCGAGCGGGCAGGCGTCGGTGCACCGGTCATCGATTACCGTCCCGATCTCGGCATCCTCCTATTGGGCTACCTCAACGGAAAGACGCTGTCCAACGACGATTTCCAGCGCCCGGGGGTGCTGGCCAAGGTCGCGGCGGGATGCCGGGCACTGCACTCCGGGCCACGGTTTCGCGGGACCTTCGACATGTTCGAACGCCAGCCGCAATATCTGAAAACCGTGCTGGACAACGGCTTCAAGCTCCCAGCCGACTATCCGGAGTACACCGATACCTTCTGCCGGATCCGGGACGCGCTGCGGGCCCTCGATCAGACCACCGTGCCGTGCAACAACGATCTGCTTGCGGAGAACTTCATCGAAGACGGCGATCGGGTCTGGATCATCGACTACGAGTACGCCGGAAACAACGATCCGTGTTTCGAGCTCGGCAACACCTGGGCCGAGTGTGGGCTGTCCACCGATCAACTCGACGAGCTCGTGACTGCCTACTACGGCCGCAGGCTGCGGCACAAGACCGCGAGGGCGCACCTGCAGGGCATCGTCGGAAGGTACGGCTGGACACTGTGGGGCTGCATCCAAAGCGCCACCAGCGCAATTGACTTCGACTTCTGGAACTGGGGGATGATGCGCTACGAAGCCGCCGTCGCCGACCTCAAGAGTCCACTCATCGCCCGCCTGCTCGAAGACGCTCACGCAGAAGACTGAGGATCACATGGCTGACACATCGCTTCCCGACCGCGCCCACGTCGTCATCATCGGCGGCGGAGTCATCGGTACCAGCGTGGCCTATCACCTGACCAAGCTCGGCTTCGCCGACATCGTCTTGCTCGAGCAGGGCCAACTGTCCTGTGGCACAACGTGGCACGCCGCAGGCCTGGTGGGCCAGCTGCGAGCCTCGGAGAGCGCGACCCGCCTGGTGCAGTACTCGACGCAGCTGTACGCCGAGCTCGAGGCCGAGACCGGGCTGTCGGCCGGCTACAAGCAGTGCGGTGGAGTGACCGTCGCGCGCACCGAGGACCGGATGATCCAGCTGCGTCGCACCGCCGCCAACGCCGCCGCGTTCGACATGGAATGCGAACTGCTCACCGGCGAGCAGGCCCTCGAGCACTACCCGGTGATGCGCGTCGATGATCTGGTCGGCGCGATCTGGCTGCCCGGCGACGGCAAGGCGAACCCGACCGACCTGACGTACGCGCTGGCCAAGGGGGCCAGGATGCGCGGTGCGCGCGTTGTCGAAAAGGTCAGGGTCACAGATGTTCTCGTCAGCGACGGACGGGTCAGCGGTGTCCGCACCGACGCCGGCGACATCGAGGCCGAGATCGTCGTCAACTGCGCGGGCCAGTGGGCCAAACACGTCGGTGCGATGGCGGGCGTCAACGTGCCACTGCACTCAGCGGAGCACTTCTACGTGGTCAGCGAGCACATCGACGGCGTACATCCCGATCTGCCGATCCTGCGCGACCCCGACGGCTACACATACTTCAAGGAGGAGGTCGGCGGCCTGGTCATCGGCGGCTTCGAGCCAGAGGCCAAACCGTGGGTTGCGCCCGACGCGATTCCCTATCCGTTCGAATTCCAGCTGTTGGACGAGGATTGGGACCACTTCGAAATCCTGATGGACAACGCGCTGCTGCGGATTCCCGCACTCGACGTGACGGGAATCAAGAAGTTCTACAACGGGCCCGAGAGCTTCACCCCGGACAACCAGTTCATTCTCGGCGAGGCGCCCGAGGTCGCCAACTTCTTCGTCGGCGCCGGTTTCAACTCGGTAGGGATCGCCACCGCGGGCGGTGCGGGCCGCGCACTCGCCGAGTGGATCGTCAACGGTGCGGCGACCAGCGACCTGACGGGCGTCGACATCCGCCGGTTCGCGCCGTTCAACGGCAACAACCGGTGGCTGCGCGACCGGGTGGCCGAAGTGCTCGGCATCCACTACGAAATCCCTTGGCCCAACCGCGAAATGACCACCGCGCGGCCGTTCCGGCGTTCACCCGTGCACCATCTGCTTCAGGCTGCCGGCGCCAACTTCGGCAGCAAGATGGGCTGGGAGCGGGCCAACTTCTTCGCGCCCGACGGTGCCGAACCGACGATCGAATACACCTGGGGCAAGCCGAATTGGCTCGGGTGGTCTGCTGCCGAGCAGACCAACACGCGCGCAGGCGTCACCGTATTCGACCAGACATCGTTCTCGAAGTACCTGCTCGTCGGGCGTGACGCGGAAGCCGCGCTGCAGTGGCTGTGCACAGCAGACGTCGGCGTCGACGTCGGCACGTCGGTCTACACCGGAATGCTCAACGAGCGCGGCACCTACGAGTCCGACGTCACGGTCACCCGCACCGGGCCCGAGGAATTCCTGATCATCAGCAGCGCCGCCACCACCGAACGGGACAAGGACCACATCCGCAAGAACCTGCCCGACGGTGCCAGTGCGGCACTGGTGGACGTGACGTCGGCGTACGCGGTGTTCGGGGTGATGGGCCCGAAATCGCGCGACCTGTTGTCCGCCCTGACCTCAGCGGACCTGTCCGACGACGCATTCCCGTTCGCCACCAGCCAGCAGATCTCGCTGGGCTACGCCACTGTGCGCGCAACCCGGATCACGTACGTCGGCGAATTGGGTTGGGAACTGTATGTTCCCGCCGAGTTCGCGGTCGGAGTCTATGAGGACCTGATGGAGACAGGCGCACAGTTCGGCGTCGGCCGCGGCGGCTACTACACCATCGACTCGCTGCGGCTGGAAAAGGGCTATCGCGCCTTCGGCAGGGAGCTGACCCCGAGTGAGAATCCGGTCGAAGCCGGTCTGCTTTTCGCGTGCAAGCTGAAGACAGATATCGCGTTCCTCGGCCGCGAAGCGGTCGAGAAGGCGAAAGCGGAAGGGCCGCACAAGAAACTCGTCGGATTCCAGGTGGAGTCGCCCGAGGCGATGCTGTGGGGCGGTGAGCTGATTCTGCGTGACGGTGCAGTCGCAGGCCAGGTGACGTCGGCGGCCTGGGGCGCGACGACCGGCGCATGCGTCGGACTCGCGTATGTGCGTGCCTCCGACAACGCCGTCATCAACGCCGACTGGGTCAACGCAGGCAGCTACGAGGTGAACGTCGGCGGCCGGTTGCATCCGATCTCGGTGTCAACCAAGCCGCTCTACGATCCGACCAACGCGAGAATCCGCCCGTCGTCGTAGCAGCGGCGACGGTGTCGCATTCGTGAAATCTGCAGTTCACAGCCATCTCCTAGGGAAAGCTGAAGCCGTGGCGGTGGAATTCCGATTGCTCGGCGACGTCGAGGCGCGACTCGACGGCCAGCGTCTCGAAATCGGGCATGTCCGTCAGCGGTGTGTTCTGGTCGCGCTGCTGGTCGACGCCAACCACCCGGTGCCCGCTGACCAACTCATCGATCGGGTGTGGGCCGATGAGCCTCCGCACAAGGGTCGCAACGCGCTCGCCGCCTATATCTCGCGGCTGCGCCAGCAGTTCGGCGGAGCCGACGATGTGAACTTCGTCCGTGAACCGGGCGGCTACAAGCTGGCCGTCGACCCGATGTCGATCGACCTGTACCGCTTTCGTCAGCTGTCAGCGCGGGCTCGCGCAACCGCCGATCCGGTCGAGGCCGCGGCGTTGTTCGACGCGGCGCTGGACCTCTGGCGCGGTGAGCCGTTTCCGTCCATCGACACACCCTGGGTCAACGATGTCCGGTCAGGCCTTGAGACCGAACGGCTTTCGGCCGAACTCGATCGCAATGACGTCGCGCTACGCGCGGGCAGGCACGCCGAACTCCTCGGACCGCTGACTGCCGCGTTACAGGCTCATCCGCTCGACGAGCGCATCGCAGGGCAATTGATGCTGGCGCAGTACCGAAGCGGCCGCCAGGCCGATGCCCTGGAGACCTACGGGCAGATGAGGGAGCGGCTGGTCGAAGAGCTCGGTGTCGATCCAAGTCCGGCGCTTCGCGAGGTCCATCAGACGATCCTCGACGGCGAATCGGCCCCGATACCCGCCAAGCCGCCAGCGCAACCGCCCGCGGCGACAAGGCCGCATGCCGACCTGCCACGCCGTGCGACCCGCTTCATCGGGCGTGAGCAAGAGGTTCGTCGTGTCGCGGCCGCACTCGAGGACGCGCCACTGGTGACATTGACCGGCGTCGGTGGCGTCGGCAAAACCCGGCTGGCGCTCGAGGTTGTCAGCACCTCCCAGAGACGATTCGATGACGGGGTCTGGCTGTGTGAACTCGCCCCTGTCGACGGCGGCGCCGTGAGCCACGCGCTGGCTGCGGCACTGCGGTTACAACAACAGCAGGGTCTCGGCATCGAGGACACGCTGATCGAATATCTCCGTTCACGCGAGCTGATGTTGGTGGTGGACAACTGCGAACACGTGCTCGACGCCGCCGCGCGGATCCTCGACCAGATCGCTCGGCACTGCCCGAAGGTGACCGTGCTGGCGACCAGTAGGGAAGCGCTGGGTGTCGAGGGCGAACGGCTGGTCTCCGTCCCCCCGCTGACCGATGAGGAGTCCACGGCATTGTTCGCCGACCGTGCCAGGGCGGGCCGACCGGATTTCGACCTCGCTCACGAGCCCGTCGGAGCGGTGGCCGAGATCTGCAGGCGCCTCGACGGTCTCCCATTGGCGATCGAGTTGGCGGCGGCAAGGATGCGCGCGATGAGCAGTCTGGACGTGGCGCGACGACTTGACGGGTTGCGGCTGCTGAGCGGCGGCGCGCGCGGCGCGCATCCGCGGCAACAGAGCCTCGCCGCCACGATCGACTGGTCCTACCACCTGCTGTCCGAGCCGGAGCAGGAGTTGTTCACGCGGCTTTCGGTTTTCGCGGGCGGGTTCGACCTCGAAGCGGCGCACGGAGTGTGCGGCGTGGACGCCTCCACCGAGGACGACACGCTTGACCTACTCACCAGCCTGGTCGACAAGTCCATGGTCTCCGTGCGGGGCGGTGCCGAAAGGACGCGTTACGGCGTGCTGGAGACACTGCGCGCATACGGCCGGGACCGCCTGTTGGAGAAGGGGATTGGCGATCAGTTGGCGATGGCACACGCGAGCTACTTCACCGAACTCGCGCAACAGGCGGCTGCGGGCATGCACACCGAAGACGAACGGCACTGGGTCGAGCGCATGCTGCCCGACTACGACAACCTGCGCGCCGCGTTCGAACAGGCCATGGATGCCGGCGACATCGATCTCGCGCTACGACTGGTGACGTCGCTGTCGGAGTTCGTCCATCTGCGGATCGGATTCGAGGCGTCCGGCTGGGCGGAGCGCGCGCTGCACATCGTCGAGCCAGACCATCCCTTGTTCGCCGCCGCAACGGGTTTCGCCGCCAGAGGGGCATGGAACCGCGCCGACCAGGCGTGCGCGCGCGAGCTTGCCACCCGTGCCCAAGGTCTGCTGCCCGCCCGGGGCAACGGCCGAGTGGCGTACCCGGGTGACGTGCTCGCCGACGTGGCCCTGTACGAGGGCGATGCGGCGTTCGCGCTTCGGCACTATGAGCAAGAGATGGCGCGCGCCCGTCGCGACGACGACCCGATTCGTCTGGTGTGGACGCTGTTTTATGTGGCGATCTGCCAGGCTGCGCTGCGCACGCCGGAAGCGGGCCTGGCCGCAGCGCAGGAAGCGCTCGAAGTCGCCGACACCACCGCCAATCCGACGGCGCAGTCGATGGGCCGCTACGCGCTCGGTCTTGTGCTCAAGAAGTCCGACCCGGACCGCGCGCTTGCGTTGTTCGACGAGGCGGCCGAACTGGCCGCGTCGGTGCAAAACTTCTGGTGGCACGGCATCGCGTTGATGGAGGCGGCGTCAACCCGTGGTGTGCACGGCGACCCATCAAGAGCGGCAAGTGATTTCATCGTCGTACTCGACCATTGGGACAGGGTGGGCGACTGGAGCCAGCAGTGGCTCAACCTGCGATACGTGACCCGGCTGCTGGCCCGGCTGGGAGCCGACGAGGATGCCGCCATCCTGCACGGCGCGCTCGTCGCGGCAGGGAAGCCGTCACCCATGGTGGGCGTGCCGGTCGGCAAGAGCGGCGCGCTCAGTGGCGTCGATGCCGTGGTGCACGCCCGCTCCGCACTGCGCCGGATCAGCTAGAAAACCGGGCTGAACCGCGGCAGCGGCAGCGACGGCGCTGACGGATAGCCCCAACCGGGCGTGATCAGGAGATTTCACAACTGTCGAAGGCTCGCCGAATGAGCTGAATCCATCGTTGGTGGCGTGGACCCATCAGCAAAACCAAGGAGGACGAAATGAGTACTACCGAGCAGGCGTCCGCACACGATGCCGACCGTGCCCTGAAAGCCAAGCACCGCGCCCTGTGGGCGTCGGGCGATTACCCCGCGGTGGCCGCGGAGCTGATCCCCGAACTCGGTCCCGAACTCGTTCGGGCCGGCGGGGTCAAGGCCGGTGATCGCGTGCTCGATGTCGCCGCCGGTTCGGGCAACGCGGCGATTCCGGCGGCAGAGGCAGGCGCGATCGTCACCGCGAGTGACCTCACGCCCGAACTGTTCGACGCCGGGCGGGAGATCGCCGCGCAGCGCGGCGTCGAGCTCGAGTGGGTCGAGGCCGATGCCGAGGCGATGCCGTTCGCGGACAACAGCTTCGATGTGGTGCTGTCCACCGTCGGGGTGATGTTCGCGCCGCACCATCAGGCCGCTGCCGACGAACTGGTCCGGGTATGCCGGCCGGGCGGCACCATCGCCCTTATCAACTGGACGCCAGAAGGCCTCATCGGCAACCTGTTCGCCACGATGAAGCCCTACGCGCCGCCGCCACCGCCCGGTGCCAGCCCGGCGCCGCTCTGGGGAAACGAGGACCATGTGCGGTCGTTGTTCGGCGATCGCGTCACCGATGTCACGGCCCGGCGTCAGACCGTCCGGATCGACCACTGCGCCGAACCGGTGCAGTTCCGCGAGTACTGGAAGCGCAACTACGGCCCGACCATCGCGGCCTACCGGTTCAACCAGGACCAGCCCGAACGCGTCGAAGCACTGGACCGAGACTTCCTGGCGTTCCTCACCGAATGGCACAAGGGCGGCGCGTGGGATGCCGAGTATCTGTTGTTCACCGCGACCAAGCGCTAGCGAAATGGCCCGCTCATCTGAACATCTAGACAGATGACCGGGTACCGGCATAGGCTCGGTCCGTGACCGTCGTCGAACAGCCCGAAGCGACCGTTTCGACCCGATTCGACCGTACCGACTGGACGACGATCGCCGCGATGGGCGGATTTGTCCTTGCGCTTCACCTGTTCGGCTGGGGCGTGCTGGTGTTCGGCGTGGCGCCGCAGCACATCACGCTGGGATCGGCAGGCGTGTTCGGCGTCGGACTCGGTGTGACCGCTTACCTGCTCGGGGTGCGGCACGCGTTCGACGCCGACCACATCGCCGTCATCGACAACACCACCCGGAAGCTGGTCGGGGAGAACACCCGGTCGCTGTCGGCGGGGTTCTGGTTCTCACTTGGCCATTCCAGTGTGGTGTTCGGGTTGGCGTTCCTGTTGGCGATCGGCGTGCGTGCGGTCGTCGGACCGGTGCAGGACCAGGGTTCGCCGATGCTGCAGACGCTCGGGTTGGTGGGTTCGCTTGTCGCAGGGACGTTCCTGATCCTGATCGGGCTTTCGAACCTGTTCGCGGCGGTGGGCATCGCCAAGGTGTTCCGCCAGATGCGCAGCGGTGACTTCGACGAGGCCGAACTGCAGCGGCAGCTGGAGAACCGCGGCTTCCTGGCACGGTTCCTCGGTAGGTTCATGCGTCGAGTGAGCAAGCCGTGGCACCTGTACCCGGTCGGGCTGCTGATGGGTCTCGGTTTCGATACTGCGACTCAGGTGGCACTGCTGGTGCTGGCCGCGGGCACGGCCGCGTTCACGCTGCCGTGGTACGCGATCCTGGTGCTGCCCGTGCTGTTCGCGGCCGGGATGAGCCTGTTCGATGCTCTCGACGGCATTCTGATGTCGCGGGCCTACGGCTGGGCGTTCCTGCAGCCGGTCCGCAAGGTGTACTACAACCTGACCGTGACTGTGCTGTCGGTGATCGTCGCTCTGGTCATCGGCGTGATCGTGCTCGCCGGACTGGTGGCCGACCGGCTCGGCATCCAGTCCGGACCGCTGGCCGCGATCGGATCGGCGAACCTGCAGTTCGTCGGCTTCATGATCGTGGGGCTGTTCTTCGCGGCGTGGTTGATCGCGCTGGCGGTGTGGCGCTTCGGGCAGGTCGAAAAGCGCTGGGCCCCAGCGCTGGACGCTCCCTAGTGCCGCTTGGACGGCGGCCACGGCGGCTCGCCGCAGAGCGCCAGCAGCGCGTTCTCGATTACCTCTGGCAGCGCGGGATGGATCCAATACTGGCCGCGCGCCATGTCCTGCGCCGGTAGATCGAACGCCATCGCCTGAATCAGCGGCTGAATCAGCGACGACGCCTGATGCCCCATGATGTGGGCACCGACCAGCAGGCCGGAGTCGTCGTCGACGATCAGCTTGGCGATCCCGGTGGTGTCCTCCATCGCCCATCCGTAGGCGACGTCGCCGAAGTCCTGGATCTTCACCTTGATGTTCAATCCCTTTGCCCGAGCTTCGTTCTCGGTCAGGCCCACGCTCGCGATCTGCGGATCGGTGAACACCGCCGAAGGCACGTACCTGTGGTTGGACGGCATCAGCGCGTCGGTGTCATCCCAGTCCTGCAAGAGGTTGTGCTTGACGACACGGGCCTCGTGGTTGGCGACGTGCTTGAGCTGGAAGTCCGACGACACGTCGCCTAGCGCGAAAATGCCGCGCGCCGAGGTGCGTTGGTATTCGTCGACCACCACCTGGCCGTTGGCGTTCACCTTGACCCCGGCGTTTTCGGCGTCGAGCAGGTCGCCGTTGGGCACCCGCCCCGTCGCAACCAGCAACACGTCGCCGCGCACCGTCGAGCCGTCCGTGCAACGGATCTCGACACCGTCGCCGACCTTCCGTGCGTCGGCCAGCTCGTGGTGGTTGCGGATCTCCCACTTCCTGGAGGCGATGTCGGTGAAGCGCATCGAGATGTCGTCGTCGTGGCCGCGCAACAGCGTGCTGCCGCGGACCATCAGTGTGACGTGACTGCCCAGCGCCGAAAACACGTGTGCGAACTCGCACGCGATGAACCCGCCGCCGATGATGATCAGCCGCTCCGGCACGTCGGCGATGCGCATGATGGTGTCGCTGGTGTGGTACGGCACACCGCATTCGGTGACCGCGTCGGGCACGACGGCGCGTGAGCCCGCCGCGATGACAACCTGATCGGCGGTGAACTCCTCACCGTCGTCGGTGTGAAGCGCGTAGCGGCCGTCGGCCTTCGTCGGCCGGAACCGCGTGTGGCTGGCGAAGACCTCGACATTCGGCGACGAGCGCCGGTAGTTCTCGCCGCCCGCGGCGATCGGGTCGATGCGGCCGAACACCCGGGAAACGATGTCGGCCCACCGCACCCCGTCGACGTGCGCATCGACCCCGTATTGTGCTGACTCACGCACATTTTGGGCGACTTCGGCGGCGTAGACGAACATCTTGGTCGGGATGCAGCCGACGTTGAGGCAGGTGCCGCCGAACACACTCTGTTCGCAGATCGCGACGCGCTTGTCTGCGTATCGCTCATCGAGTATCGAATTTCCTGAGCCGGTACCGATGATCGCGAGATCGAAGTGCGTCATGTCAGTAATTCCGTTCGGATTGAATTGGCGCATTGGAAGTTTCGGCCAGATACGACTCCAGCCACTGGTCCAGTGCGCGATAGGCCGCTTGCCGCGACTCGGGCACAGACAGGAACACGTCGTGCTTGGCGTCGGCGATCGGTGCGATGGTCGAACGGTTGCCGATGCAGCCTGCCCAGCGCGCGATCTGCTTGACGTCGAGCACCGCGTCGCCACGCTGAATCTTGTCCGGGTCGGCTGCCTCTCGCACGCTGCGATCCGACCGCATGATCAGGTTGGGCACCCCGACGTCGAGGCCCCGGTGCAGCCTGACCTGCGCGCGTCGGATGGCGTGCAGCCAGCCGAACGTGACGGGGAAGCCGCCGATCGGCTTCCACGCGAGGTTGTACTCGAACTCGCCGCCGTACTCCTTGTGCAGGGTGGCCCCGTATCCGCCCTCGGTCGGCGGACGCACCACCCGCTTCTTGCGAACGCGTGAGATCGCACCGATGGCCGCGCCCGTCGGGGCGGTGCGCAGGATCGCCGGTCCCTGCAGATCCAGCCACGGGCTGTTGAGCACCAGCCCTGCGATGCGACGCCGCGCGGTGTCGCCGCGGCGCCTCACCCGGTCCAGCCACAGCGCGACGATCAGCCCGCCGGTGGAGTGCCCGCAGACGAGCACGTCGACCTGTGGCGCCGATGCGGTGACGAGATCGAGCGCCCGCTCCAGTTCGGCGTCGTAGCGGGCCAGATCGGTGGTGAAGTGGGGGGTCTGTCCCTCGCGCCACGATCGTCCGCACTTGTGCAGGTCAAGGGCGTAGACGGCGAAGCCGTGGGCGGCGAAGTGGTCGGCCTGCTCGGTGTTGAAGAAATAGTCGGTGAACCCGTGCACCAGCAGCACCGCCCGAGTCGCCGTCGGATCGGGCTCACCCCTTCGCACCAGCGTCGCGACGAGGTCGCCTTCGCCGTCGGGATCCGGGCCAAGGCCGAACGTCTGCTGCCAGTAACCCGGCAGCACATCGGGCTCCCATCCAGGCACAACAGCTACCTTAACGGCGCGCGGCGGCCGACCCGTGCCGATGAGGATCCAACCGCGGCGGGATAGCCTGAACAGCGATGTCTGACCCCAACGCCGCACCGACCGACGTCGTGCTGGTGGGCGCCGGGATCATGAGCGCCACGCTGGGTGCGCTGCTGCGTCAGGTGGAACCGGACTGGTCGATCACGCTGATCGAGCGCCTCGACGGAGCGGCCGCCGAGAGCAGCTACGCATGGCACAACGCGGGCACCGGTCACGCCGGGCTGTGCGAGCTGAACTACACGCCGCAGCGGCCCGACGGCTCGATCGAGATCAGCAAGGCGGTCCAGGTCAACGAGCAGTTCCAGGTGACGCGGCAGTTCTGGGCGTACGCGGTTGAAAACGGGCTGCTGCCCGATGTCCGCAGCTTCCTCAACCCGATACCGCACGTCGGCTTTGCGCACGGCGCGGGACAGGTCGGCTATTTGAAACGCCGTCACGACGCGCTGGTCGGCAATCCGCTGTTCGCATCGATGGAACTCATCGAGGACTCCGACGAGTTCGCGCGTCGGCTTCCGTTGATGGCAGAGGGGCGCGACCCCGCGGAGCCGGTGGCGCTGGCCTGGGCGCAGCACGGCACCGACGTCGACTTCGGCGCACTGTCGCGTCAGCTGATCGGATATGCCGCAGCGCACGGCACGGCCACCCTGTTCGGGCACGAGGTACGAAACCTGAGCCAGCAATCCGATGGCAGCTGGACACTGTCCGTGGTGAATCGACGCACCACGGAGAAGCGAAAGCTGAACGCCAAGTTCGTGTTCGTCGGTGCGGGCGGCGGCACCGTGCCGCTGTTGCAGAAGTCGGGGATCCGAGAGGCCAACGGGTTCGGCGGGTTTCCGGTCGGCGGGGCGTTCCTGCGTAGCGACAATCCGAAGCTGTCCGCAGCGCACCTGGCGAAGGTGTACGCCATGCCGCCGCCCGGCGCGCCGCCGATGGCGGGTTCGCACCTCGACACCCGCGTGATCAACGGTAAGCCGTGGCTGGTGTTCGGGCCGTTCACCGCTTGGTCGCCCAAGTTCTTGAAGCACGGCAACCTGACCGACCTGCCGTTGTCGGTGCGGGCCAACAACCTGGCGCCGATGATCAAGGTCGGGGCCACCAACGCGGGGTTCGTGAAGTATCTGATCGGCCAATTGATGCAGTCCGACTCCGATCGGGTGCAGACATTGCGCGAATTCGCTCCCGGCGCAGCCGATTCCGACTGGGAGCTCAAGGTCGCGGGGCAGCGGGTGCAGGTGATTCGGCGGGCCAAGGGCAAGGGCGGTGTGCTGGACTTCGGCACGATCGTGTTGTCCGCCGCCGACGGCACCATCGCCGGCCTGTTGGGTGCCTCGCCGGGAGCGTCGACAGCCGTGCCTGCGATGCTCGACGTGATGGAGCGCTGCTTTTCCGACCGCTACGCGTCATGGCTGCCCAAGCTGAAGGAAATGGTGCCGTCACTGGGTACGGCACTGTCGAGCGAACCGGCGCTGTTCGAGGAGGTCTGGTCATGGGGCACAAGGGTATTGAAATTGAATGAGCGCGTAGAGGTGGCTGCCGAATGACGGTCGCGCTGCGCCGCAGCTGGGCCAAGGATCTCGATGCCGCGACGCTTTACGAACTGCTCAAGTTGCGGGTCGAGGTGTTCGTGGTCGAGCAGGCCACCCCGTACCCCGAGCTGGACGGCCGCGACCTGTCCGCCGAGACGCGGCACTTCTGGCTCGAGGGCCCGGACGGCGAGGTGATCTCGACGCTGCGTCTGATGGAGGAACATCCCGGTGGGCACAAGGGCTTTCGGATCGGCCGGGTCTGCACCAAGCGCAGCGCCCGCGGCCATGGCCACACCAGCCGGCTGCTGCAGGCGGCCCTTGCCGAGGTCGGTGACTATCCGTGCCGGATCAACTCGCAGACGTATCTGGCAGAGATGTACAGCAGGCACGGATTCGTCCGCGACGGCGACGAATTCCTCGACGACGGCATCCCTCACGTCCCGATGATCAAGGCAGGAGCCGGGCCGTCGTGACCCCCATCTACCCGTTCAGCGCGATCGTCGGCCACGACAGGCTTCGGTTGGCGTTGCTGCTGTGCGCGGTCCGCCCTGAGATCGGCGGCGTGCTGATCCGCGGCGAGAAGGGCACCGCGAAGTCGACGGCGGTGCGGGCGTTGGCCCATGTGCTTGCCGACGTGGACGGTGCGGCACTGGTCGAATTGCCCATCGGTGCGACCGAAGACCGGGTGGTCGGGTCGCTGGACCTGCAGAAGGTGTTGCGCGACGGCGAGCACGCGTTCTCGCCGGGGCTGCTGGCCCGCGCGCATGGCGGCGTGCTGTACGTCGACGAGGTCAACCTGCTGCACGACCACCTGGTCGATGTGATCCTGGATGCCGCCGCGATGGGCCGGGTGCACGTCGAGCGCGACGGGGTGTCGCACAGCCACGAGGCGCGCTTCGTGCTGATCGGCACGATGAATCCCGAAGAGGGCGAACTGCGTCCGCAGTTGCTCGACCGGTTCGGGCTGACCGTCGACGTGCGGGCGTCCCGCGACGTCGACGTGCGCGTCGACGTGATCCGGCAGCGGATGGCGTTCGAGGCCGATCCGGTGGGGTTCGCCGCCCGATACGCCGATGCTGACGCGGAACTGGCTCGCCGGGTTGCCGCGGCACGGCTGAAGGTGGCCTCAGTTGACCTGCCGGACAACGAGTTACGGCGCATCGCGGCGTTGTGCGCGGCGTTCGACGTGGACGGGATGCGTGCCGATCTGGTGGTGGCGCGCACCGCCGTCGCGCATGCCGCATGGCGAGGCGCGGACACCGTGGCGGAGGACGACATCCGGATCGCCGCCGAACTCGCCCTTCCGCATCGGCGCCGCCGCGACCCGTTCGACGACCCTGGGCTGGACCAGGATCAGCTGGACGAGGCGATGGCGCAGGCGGGCGAATCCGCCGACGAGCCGGAGCCGGACCCGGATCCATCGGGCGGTGGTGAGTCGACGGGTTCTGAAGAGTCTGTGCCACAACGTAATTCCAACTCCGCCAGCCGGCCGAATGCCGCGCCGTCGGCGGTGTTCCGCACCCGGGCGCTGGTGGTACCCGGCGTCGGCGAGGGTGCGCCGGGCCGCCGATCGCGAGCCCGCAACCGCACAGGAAAGTCGATCTCGGCGACCGGTGACTGGAACGCAGGCCACGGCGTGCACGTGTTCGGCACGCTGTTGGCCGCGGCCGGACGGCAGCGCAGGCCGGGCAGCCCGCGTCCCGAACCGCAGGACGTACGCAGGGCGATCAGGGAAGGCCGCGAAGGCAATCTGGTCATCTTCGTCGTCGACGCCTCGGGATCGATGGCCGCGCGCGATCGGATGTCGGCCGTCGGCGGTGCGACGCTGTCGTTGTTGCGCGATGCGTATCAGCGCCGCGACAAGGTGGCAGTGATCACGTTCCGCCAGCAAGACGCCCAGCTGTTGTTGCCGCCGACGTCGTCGGTCCACATCGCGAGCCGCCGCCTGGCCCGGTTCGACACCGGTGGCAAAACGCCACTGGCGCAGGGCTTACTGGCGGCCCGCGACGTCGTGGTGCGGGAGAAGGTGCGCGATCGGGCCCGGCGCAGCCTCGTTGTGGTGCTGACCGACGGACGCGCGACGGGCGGGCCGGATCCGCTGGGCCGGACGCGGGCCGCCGCCGCGATGCTCGTTGCCGAGGGTGCCGCCGCCGTCGTGGTCGACTGCGAAACCTCGCATGTGCGACTGGGTCTGGCCGAGGAGTTGGCCCGCCATCTCGGTGCGCAGGCGGTGCGGTTGGCACAGTTGCGCGCCGACGCCCTCACCGCCGTCGTGCGCACCGCCGCCTAAGGAGACTCGAATGCCGCAGGGTCAGCCGCTCGCCGTCCCCGAGGACGGCCTGACGACACGCGCGAGGAGAAATGCGCCGCTGCTCGCCGTGCACACCGGCGCGGGCAAGGGTAAGTCGACCGCGGCGTTCGGGATGGCGCTGCGGGCATGGAATCAGGGTTTCAACATCGCGGTGTTTCAGTTCGTCAAGAGCGCCAAGTGGAAAGTGGGCGAGGAAGCGGCGTTTCGTGAACTCGGCAGGCTGCATGACGAGCGCGGGGTCGGCGGGCCCGTGGAGTGGCACAAGATGGGCTCGGGCTGGTCGTGGTCGCGCAAGCACGGCAGCGAGGTCGACCACGCGGCGGCCGCCGCCGACGGCTGGGCGGAGATCAAGCGTCGGCTCGGTGAAGAGCGCCATGACTTCTATGTGCTCGACGAGTTCACCTATCCGCTGAAGTGGGGTTGGGTCGACGTCGACGAAGTGATCGCGACGCTTGCGACCCGGCCCGGCACCCAGCACGTCGTGATCACCGGCCGCGATGCGCCGCAGGCACTGCTCGACGCCGCCGATCTGGTCACCGAGATGACGAAGGTCAAACACCCGATGGACGTGGGCCGCAAGGGTCAGAAGGGCATCGAGTGGTGAGCACCCAGGCAGTGGTCATCGCCGCACCGTCATCGGGCAGCGGAAAGACCACCGTCGCAACGGGTTTGATCGGTGCATTGCGGCGGGCAGGGCGACAGGTGGCGCCGTTCAAGGTCGGCCCCGACTTCATCGACCCGGGCTACCACGCGCTTGCGGCGCAGCGCCCCGGCCGCAATCTGGATCCGGTGCTGGTGGGGGAGCGACTGATCGGTCCGCTGTACCGCCATGGCAGCGCGGGCGCGGACATCGCGGTCGTCGAGGGCGTGATGGGCTTGTTCGACGGCCGCATCACCGACGACTTCGCGGGAACCGCACAGGGATCCACGGCCGAGGTGGCCGCGCTGCTTGGCGCGCCGGTGATCCTGGTCGTCGATGCCCGCGGTCAGAGTCACAGCATTGCCGCTCTGCTGCAAGGCTTTTCGACGTTCGATCGAGCGGTGCGTCTTGCGGGAGTGATTCTCAACCGGGTCGGCGGCCCCCGGCACGAGCAGGTGTTGCGGCAGGCGTGTGAGCATGCGGGTGTGCCGGTGTTCGGCGCGATCCCGCGCGCCGACGAACTGGCCGTGCCGTCGCGGCACCTCGGCCTGGTCACCGCCGTCGAGCACGGTGCGCAGGCGCGCGCCGCGGTCGCCGCGATGACCGAACTGGTGGGCCGCCACACCGACCTTGCCGGGATCGCGGCGGTGGCGTCGAGTCGAGTGACCGACGAGCCGTGGGACCCCGCGGTGGCCGAACCCGCCGCCCGCAACGTCACGGTTGCGCTGGCGGCGGGAAAGGCGTTCACGTTCGGCTACACCGAACATGGCGAACTGCTGCGCGCCGCCGGCGCCGAGGTCGTCGAATTCGACCCGTTGACCGAACCGCTGCCTGCGCAGACCGCCGCGCTGGTGCTGCCCGGCGGCTTCCCCGAGCAGTTCACCGCCGAACTGTCGACCAACGACGTTGTGCGTCAACAGATCCACGATCTGGCCGCGGGCGGCGCCCCGATACACGCCGAATGCGCAGGCCTGACGTATCTGCTCGACGACCTCGACGGGCATCCGATGTGCGGGGTGCTGTCCGGCTCGGCACGGTTCACCGACCGGCTCACCCTCGGTTATCGGGAGGCCGTCGCGGTGGCCGACTCGACGCTGCACACCGTCGGCGAGCGCACCATGGGCCATGAATTCCACCGCACCGCAGCCACGTTCGCCGACAGCTATCAGCCCGCGTGGGTCTTCGCGGGGCGGGAGGGGGCCAAGGTCCGCGACGGTGCCGTCGACCGCGGCGTGCACGCGTCCTATCTGCACACCCACCCGGCCGCCCATCCGCATGCGGTGACCCGCTTCGTCACCGCGGCCGCAACCTCTAAGCTCGCCGGGTGACCGAGAACGCCTACCTCGTCGGCCTGCGCCTGACCGGCAAGAAGGTCGTCGTTGTCGGCGGGGGTACCGTCGCGCAGCGCCGCCTGCCTCTACTCGTTGCCAACGGCGCCGACGTGCACGTCATCACACGCAGCGCCACCCCGGCCGTCGAAGGCTTTTCGGGAATCACGTTGACGCTCAGGGAGTTCCGGGACGGCGACCTGGACGGCGCCTGGTATGTGATCGCGGCCACCGACGATCCCGACGTCAACGCCGCCGTCGTCGCGGAGGCCGAACGCCGCCGCATCTTCTGTGTGCGCGCCGACGTCGCCCGCGACGGCACCGCCGTCACCCCCGCCTCGTTCGAGTACGAAGGGCTGTCCGTCGGGGTGCTGGCGGGCGGAGAGCACCGCAGGTCCGCGGCCATCCGGTCGGCCATCCACGAGGCGTTGCAACAAGGCGTCATCACGGCCGAGACACCCGGCGCCGTGCACGGCGGTGTCGCGCTGGTCGGCGGCGGACCGGGCGATCCGGAGCTGATCACCGTGCGCGGCAGGCGACTGCTGGCCCACGCCGACGTCGTGGTGGCAGACCGGCTGGCCCCGCAGGAACTGCTGGCGGAGCTGGCGCCGCATGTCGAGGTCATCGACGCGGCCAAGATCCCGTACGGGCGCGCGATGGCCCAGGACGCGATCAACGAGGTGCTGATCGAGCGGGCCAGGGAGGGCAAGTTCGTGGTCCGGCTCAAGGGTGGCGATCCATTCGTGTTCGCGCGCGGCTACGAAGAGGTGATCGCGTGCACGGATGCTGGGATTCCTGTCACAGTTGTGCCTGGTGTGACGAGTGCCATAGCTGTGCCCGCGCTGGCCGGGGTTCCGGTCACCCATCGGGCCATCACGCACGAGTTTGTGGTGGTCAGCGGCCATGTTGCGCCCGACCATCCGGAATCGTTAGTGAATTGGAATGCGCTGGCCGCGATGTCGGGCACGATCGTGTTGCTGATGGGCGTCGAGCGCATCGAGCTGTTCGCCAAGGCGCTGCTGGAAGGCGGTCGACCTGCGGATACGCCGGTACTCGTGGTGCAGCACGGCACCACGACCGCTCAGCGAACTTTGCGTGCCACGCTTTCCGATGCCCCGGAGCGCATCCGCGAGGAGGGGATTCGGCCTCCCGCGATCATCGTGATCGGCTCCGTCGCGGCATTCGGCGGTTAAAGGATTCTTAAGATTACTGTAAGGTAACCCGCTATGACCGCTCTCAATGATGCAGAGCGCGCTGCTATGCGCCGCGACGCCGAAGGCGGGGCTAACCGGGCTGTTCCGATGTACCAAGCACGTGAGGCCAACCCCTCACTGGAGCAAACCGGCAGGTCCCCGGCTTGGCTGCCGTCGCGACGGTTCGTCGCCGCCGTTGTCGCTATTGGCGGCATGCAGCTGCTCGCCACCATGGACAGCACTGTCGCCATCGTCGCGCTTCCTAAGATTCAAGACGAGCTGAGCCTGTCAGATGCCGGCCGTAGCTGGGTGATCACCGCCTATGTGCTGACGTTCGGCGGGCTGATGCTGCTGGGTGGCCGCCTCGGCGACACCATCGGCCGCAAGCGCACCTTCATCGTCGGCGTCGCGCTGTTCACCATCGCGTCGATCCTGTGCGGGCTGGCGTGGAACGAGACGACGCTGGTCACCGCCCGGCTGTTGCAGGGCGTCGGTTCGGCCATCGCGTCTCCGACCGCTCTGGCGCTGATCGCGACCACATTCCCGAAGGGGCCCGCTCGCAACGCGGCCACCGCGATCTTCGCCGCCATGACCGGCATCGGCTCGGTGATGGGCCTGATCGTCGGCGGTGCGCTGACCGAGGTGTCGTGGCGGTGGGCGTTCCTGATCAACATCCCGATCGGGCTGCTGATGATCCACCTGGCCCGCAAGACCCTGCGGGAGACGCACCGCGAGCGGCTGAAGCTGGACGCTACGGGCGCGATCCTGGCGACGCTGGCGTGCACGTTCGCGGTGTTCGGTTTCTCGATGGGCCCGGAGCACGGCTGGCTAAAGCCGCTGACGATCGGCTCCGGCGTGGCCGCACTGGCCTTCTTCGTCGCGTTCCTCTACGTCGAGCGCAGCGCCGACAACCCCGTCGTGCCGTTCGAGTTGTTCAAGGACCGCAACCGGGTTGCGACGTTCGCCGCCGTCTTCCTCGCCGGCGGCGTGATGTTCACGCTGACCGTGCTGATCGGCCTGTACGTGCAGGACATCATGGGCTACAGCGCATTACGCGCGGGCGTCGGCTTCATCCCGTTCGTCATCGCGCTCGGCATCGGCCTCGGCCTTTCGTCGCACCTGGTGTCGCTGTTCCCGCCGCGCGTACTGGTGATCGCCGGTGGGGTGCTGGTGCTCGGGGCGATGATCTACGGCTCGACGCTCAACGGCGGCATCCCGTACTTCCCGAACCTGGTGCTGCCGATCACCGTCGGCGGCTTCGGCATCGGCATGATCGTCGTCCCGTTGACCGTGTCGGCCATCGCCGGTGTCGGCTTCGATCAGATCGGCCCGGTGTCGGCGATCGCGCTGATGCTGCAGAACCTCGGCGGCCCGGTCGTGCTGGCCGTGGTCCAGGCCGTGATCACGTCGCGCACCCTGTATCTGGGCGGCACCACCGGCCCGGTGAAGAACATGGACAGCGCGCAGCTGCACGCACTGGACCAGGGCTACACCTACGGCCTGCTGTGGGTGGCCGGTGTCGCGGTGATCGTCGGCGCCGTGGCGCTGTTCATCGGTTACACCTCTGAGCAGGTGGCGCACGCGCAGGAAGTCAAGGACGCGATCGACAGCGGAGAGCTTTAGTTCCAGGGTGAGCTCTTGCCAGTCCGCCTCTCGGTAGGCTGGCAAGCCATGTCTGCGGGGGAGTCAACGGAGCGCTCCACGGCACCGTTGTCGTCGTCGGTGCTGGGCATCGCGATCATCGCGATCACCGGCATGCAGCTGATGTCGACGCTCGACGGCACCATCGTCATCGTCGCGCTGCCGCGGATGCAGGCCGAGCTGGACCTCTCGGATGCGGGCAAGAGCTGGGTCATCACCGCCTATGTGCTCGCGTTCGGCGGCCTGCTGCTGCTCGGCGGCCGCGTCGGCGACGCGATCGGCCACAAGCGGGCGTTTCTCTCCGGCGTCGGGGTGTTCACGATCGCGTCGCTGGTATGCGGGCTGGCGACCGACGGGGTCACGCTGATCGTCGCGCGCGCCGTCCAGGGCACCGGTGCCGCCGTCGCCGCCCCGACCGGGCTTGCGCTCATCGCGACGACCTACGCCGTCGGCCACGCCCGCAATCAGGCGATGGCGGTGTCGGCCGCCATGCAGGGCATCGGCTCCGTGCTGGGACTGGTGCTCGGCGGTGCGCTGACAGTGATCTCCTGGCGGCTGGCATTCCTCATCAACGTGCCGATCGGCATCGTCATCATCGTGATCGCCGTCTACCAGATCTCCGAGACGCATCACGAGCGGCTCAAGCTCGACATCACCGGTGCGCTGCTGGCCACGCTCGGCTGCACGGCGGCGGTGCTGGTGTTCACCCAGGGGCCACCGCGCGCCTGGGTCGACCCATGGGTGATCGGCGCGGGCATCGCCGCGGTGGTGTTCTTCGCCGCGTTCCTCGTCGTCGAGCGCGGCGCCGCGAACCCGTTGGTGCCGTTCGAGGTATTCGACAACCGCAACCGGGTGATGACCTTCGTGTCGCTGTTCCTGGCAGGCGGTGTGATGCTGACGCTGACGGTGATGATCGGCCTGCTGGTGCAGGATGTGCTCGGCTACTCCGCGCTGAAGGCAGGCATCAGCTTCATCCCCTTCGCCATCGCGTTCGCGCTCGGAAGTGCGCTCGCCGCCAGGCTGGCGCCCCGTATCGCGCCGCGTTGGCTGATCATCGGCGGCGGTGTTTTCGTGCTCGGCGCCATGCTCTACGGCTCGACGCTGACCCGTCATATCCCATATTTCCCGGACCTTTTCATGGCGATCGTCGTCGGCGGCTTCGGGATCGGGATGATCGCCGTGATCCTGCCGCTGTGTGCGGTCGCCGAGGTGGGGCCGAAGGAGATCGGACCGGTATCGGCCATCACGTTGATGGTGCAAAACCTCGGCGGCCCCGTGGTGCTCGTGGTGATTCAGGCGGTGCAGACCTCGCGCACACTGTTCCTTGGCGGGACGACGGGGCCCGTGAAGAACATGACGCCCGCCCAACTGGACGCACTGGGTTACGGCTACACCTACTCGCTGCTGTGGGTCGCAGGGATCGCGGTGATCGTCGGCATCGCCGCGTTCTGGATCGGCTTCTCCGCACGCCAGATCGCCGCCGCGCAGCACACCCGCGAGGCCGTCGAGGCCGGCGAGCTCTAGATACGCTGACGCGGTGGACGACGACACCAGACCGACGAGGCAGCAGATCTCCGATGCGATCGACCCCGCTGGGTGGTGTTTGATTCTCGGGGCCATCTACGCGGAAGTGCCCGCACCGACCCTGAACGCGGCGGCCGAGGCTGCGGCGCTTGCGGTTTCGGCGGCCGGCGATGACGGGCAGGGACATCTGACCGTCGACATCCGGGCCGACCGCGCGGTGCTGCGGTTGCAGTCCGCCGACGCCGGTGCGGTCACCGGACATGATGTCCGGCTCGCGCATACGGTGTCGGCGGCGCTGACGGCCGAGGGGTATCGGGTCGAGGCAGGGGCCGTCCAGGCATTCGAGATCGCCATCGACGCGCTCGACATTCCGTTGGTCCGACCGTTCTGGAAGGCGGTCACCGGATACGCCGACGAACCCGGGTCCGAGCTGAACGCGGCGCTGATCGACCCGCACGGCCGCGCTCCCGCGATCTGGTTCCAGCAGATGGATGCGCCACGGCCGCAACGCAATCGGATCCACATCGACGTCGACGTGCCGCACGGGGCGGCCAAGGCGCGCATCGACGCGGCGCTCGCGGCGGGCGGCCGGCTGCTGTCTGACGCGGCGGCACCCGCGTTCTGGGTGCTGGCCGACCCGGAGGGCAACGAGGCATGCATCTGCACATGGCAGGGACGGGACTGACGTGACGCTGTCCAAACACGAAGCGCCGGAACACGAAGCGCCGGACGACGCCGTGCGGCACCGGTTCCGCGATGCCATCGCCCCGCGCACACTGCTGCTCGGCGTTGGCGTGCTGCTGCTGCAGTTCGGGTTCATCCTGTCCTACCTCGGCGCCTTTCACTCCCCGTCGCCGCACCAGATTCCGGTCATCGTCGTCGCACCGGATCAATTGGCAGGGTCGGTTGTCGACCACCTCAACGCGATCCCGGGACAGCCACTGAAGGCCAGCGCCTCGGACGACGTGAGGGTCGCGCTGGCCGCGCTGCGCAGCGGTGAGACCTCGGGGATATACGTCGTGAGCGCCGCCGACAGCCATGACTTCGCGGTGGTGGCTTCCGGCGGCGGAAAGGCATTGGCCATGGCCGTCTCGGATCTGTTCAACGAGGCGGCGGAAAAGTACAACCGGACGGTGTCGGTGAACGACGCGGTCCCTCTGGACGACGGCGATGAGCGAGGAATGTCCGGCTTCTACCTCGTCCTCGGCTGGGCGGTGGGTGGCCTTCTGTTCGCGGCCGCGGTCCGGCGTGGGGTGTGGGGGCTCGGCGCGGCGGTGCTGTACGCGCTGGCGTCCGGGCTCGGCGGCGCCGTGATCGCCGGGCCGGTGCTCGGCGCCGTGGACGGTCCCTTCTGGTCGGTCGCGGGAATCGGCGCGCTTGTGACGCTTTCGGTGGCGACCGTGACGATCGCGCTGCAGACGCTGTTCGGGGTCATCGGCATCGGGTTGGCCATGGTGATCGTCGTGATCCTTGGCAATCCGTCGGCGGGTGGTGCGTACCAGGCGCCGATGCTGCCGACGTTCTGGCGGGCGATCAGCGGGTACCTGCCCAACAGCGCGGGCACCGACGCCATCCGGCGGATCGTGTACTTCGAGTCGCATGGGCTGACCCATCCGATCGTCGTGCTCGCGGCATGGATCGTCGGCGGGGTGGCGCTGACCCTGGTGGCCTCGGCAATCACGAAGCGGGCCCGTCAGTAAGGTAATCGGCTGTGATCACCCGCATGTCCGAGCTGTTCCTGCGCACCCTGCGTGACGACCCGGCCGACGCCGAGGTGCCCAGCCACAAGCTGCTGATCAGGGCCGGCTACGTCCGTCCGATCGGCCCTGGGCTCTACAGCTGGCTGCCACTCGGGCTGCGCGTGCTGCGCAAGATCGAGAACATCGTCCGCGATGAAATGAATGCCATTGGCGGACAAGAGATTCTGTTCCCAGCGCTGCTGCCCAAGGGGCCGTACGAGGTGACCAACCGCTGGACGGAATACGGCGAAGGGGTGTTCCGGCTCCAGGACCGGCGCAAGAACGACTACCTGCTCGGACCGACGCACGAAGAGCTGTTCACGCTCACGGTCAAGGGGGAGTACAGCAGCTACAAGGACTTCCCGGTGCTGCTGTACCAGATCCAGACGAAATACCGCGACGAGGCCCGGCCGCGCGCGGGCATCCTGCGGGGCCGTGAGTTCCTGATGAAGGACTCGTATTCGTTCGACGTCGACGACGAGGGGCTTGCGGCCGTCTACCACCGGCACCGGGACGCCTACCAGCGGATCTTCTCGACGCTCGGCGTTCGCTACGTCATTGTGTCCGCGGTGTCCGGGGCGATGGGCGGTAGCGCGTCGGAGGAATTCCTCGCCGAAAGCGACATCGGCGAGGACACGTTCGTGCGATGCCTGGAATCGGGATATGCCGCCAACGTCGAGGCGGTCCTCACCGCGGTCCCCGAGCCGTTGCCGATCGAGGGCCAGCCCGAGGCCAAGGTGTACGACACACCGGGCACCCCGACGATCGCCACGCTCGTCGAATGGGCAGGCACGGCTCTGGACCGCGAGGTCACCGCGGCCGACACGCTGAAGAATGTGGTGCTCAAGACCCGCCAGCCCGGGGGCGAATGGGAACTGCTCGCGGTGGGTGTGCCCGGTGACCGTGAGGTCGACGAGAAGCGGCTGGGCGCCGCCCTGGATCCGGCAGAATACGCGCTGCTCGAGGATGCCGACTGGCCGAAGTACCCGTTCCTGGCGAAGGGGTATATCGGACCAAAAGGCTTGTTGGCCAACGGTGTTCGCTATCTTGTCGATCCCCGGGTGGTGGACGGCACGTCGTGGATCACCGGTGCCGACGAGCCGGGCAAGCACGTGGTGGGCCTGGTCGCAGGGCGCGACTTCGTCGCCGACGGCACGATCGAAGCGGCCGAGGTGCGCGACGGCGACCCGTCGCCCGACGGCGCAGGCCAACTGGTGTCCGCGCGCGGCATCGAGATCGGCCACATCTTCCAGCTCGGCCGCAAGTACACCGATGCGTTCACCGCCGACGTCCTCGGTGAGAACGGCAAGCCGGTTCGGTTGACCATGGGTTCCTACGGCATCGGGGTGTCCCGGCTGGTCGCCGTCATCGCCGAACAGCACCACGACGAGCTGGGCCTGCGGTGGCCGTCGTCGGTGTCGCCGTTCGACGCCCACGTGGTGATCGCCAACAAGGACGAGGTCGCGCGGGCGGGTGCAGCGGAGTTGGCCGAGGCGTTGGACCGGCTGGGCGTCGAGGTGCTGCTCGACGACAGGCAGGCCTCACCCGGCGTGAAGTTCAAGGATGCCGAGTTGCTCGGCGTGCCATGGATCGTCGTGGTGGGCCGCGGCTGGGCCGACGGCGTCGTCGAGCTGCGCAACCGGTTCACCGGCGAGACGCGTGAGGTTCCCGTCGGCAACGCGGCTGCCGACATCTCTGCGGCGCTGGCGGGCTAGCGGCTACACCTGAGCCATGCCACCGTCGACGCAGAGTTCGACACCGGTCACGAAGCTACTGTCGTCACTGGCGAGAAACAGTGCGGCCGCTGCGATTTCGTCCGGGCGACCAAGTCGACCGATGGGAATCTCGGCGGCGAGCGAGGCACGCATGTCTTCGGGCACGGAGTCGAACATCGCGGTGTCGGTGGGCCCTGGACTCACCACGTTGACGCGGATGCCGCGTGGCGCCAGCTCAACGGTCCACGTTCGGGTCAGCGATCGCACGGCCGCCTTGCTGGCGTTGTAGACGCTGTAGCCCTCGGTGCCGATTCGGCCACCGATCGATCCGACGAGAACAATCGTCGATCCCTGTCCCATCAGGGGCAACGATCGCTGGACCGCGAAGAACAGCGCCCGCACATTGACCCCCATCTGGCGGTCGAACTGCTCCTCGGTCGTTTGTTCGAGCCGAGCTGACTCCGACGTCGCGGCATTGACGACGAGTACGTCGATATGGCCCGCTTCGCGATCCATCGTTTCGACGACGGCCTCCAGGTCTGCCTGCCGACTCGGATCGGCCACCTGGGCCTTGGCTCCAGGACCGATCTGCGCCAACGCTTGATCGAGATCACCCTGGCGCCGGCCGGTGATGAAGACGGTGGCGCCCTCTGCGGTGAAGCGCTGCGCGATGGCCAGTCCGATTCCACTGGCGCCGCCGACCACCAACGCGACCTTGTTTGCGAGTCGTGTCATCGTCGCGTCCTTCCTCAGTTACTCGGAACCGCCGGGGAAGGCGACGGTGATCGGGGAGACGCCGAGCACCCGGCTCCATCGGGCCGCCGCCACCGCGCACTGGGTCAACGCGGTCACCGCGAACTTCCGGTCCTGCTCGTCGGTCGCCTGCTCGAGCACGGCCCGCCACGCCACGGCCGCGTCTTCCTCCATTCGCACGGCCAGATTCGCGGCGGCGGTCGGATTGTCGACCTCGATCGGCAGCTGGTAGCCGGCCGCGGGCAGCGGCGGGTCGATGGATCGCGCCTTGAGCAGGGCGATGGCGCCTTCGCGCCGGTCCCGGTGCTCGGCCATCGCACTCGACACCAGGTCGTTGAGGTCGGGCGTCGAATGGGCCGACACCAACCCGTAGCCGTAGATGGTCGCGTGCTCGGTGGCAATCGCGTCGAACAGCGCGCCGTTGGCCGGGTCCGACGGCCGGCCCGGTGCGGTGGGATCGGCAGCCCGCGACGAGGTGGTGGTGGTTGTCGTTGTGGTCGGCGGCGTCGTGGTGGGCGTGGGCTGCGGAGACGTCATTGCGCCGCCTTCGGCACGACCAGCGCGACGGTGTAGGCCGCCGTGCAGGAGGCGGCGATGGACCCCAGCAGGCCCGCGCGGTAGCCGGACTGCGAGGCGGCCAATTGTGCAGCGGCATCGGCAGACTGACGCAGCGCCGCGATCACCTCGTCGGTGGTCGGCGCCTTCGCCGCGGGAGCGGAGGTGCTGGTCGGCGTCGCCGTCGGCGCCTTCGCGCCGACCATCCGGACCAGCTCGTCAGACAGTGCCTGGGCATGCGCGGCACGCTCGGATGCCACGGCAGTGAGCGCCTGCGCCGTCGGGGGCGGGGGCGTTGCGGCCGCGGCATCGGTCGCTAGCTGGCTGTCGGAACGGGCACGGTCGAGTTGTGCGGCCAGCTCGTCGACCTCGGCCGGTGGTGGCGCTTCTCCGCACGCGGCGGCGGTGCCGCTCAGCAGCGCCAGCGCCGCCGCGCCGAGCAGGATTTGTCGTCTGGTGACGGTCGGCGGCGGGCTCGGCACGTGCAACATCCTGCCATTGCCTGCGCACTGTGTATTCGCTGGACGCCGCCGCGCGTTTGCGGCTTGTCACGGCTGCCCTGGCGTATCGTTGATGGTCGGTTCCAAGTTGCGCCGCGTGGAATCGTGTCAGGACAACTCAAGATGAGGAGCTCGCCGTGACGGAGCGGTTTGCGGGATTACCGTCGCAGAAACAGGTGATCGAGCTACTCGACGATGACTTCGCGCGCGCAGGTTACGAAATCGAAGACGTGGTGATCGACGCCGCAGCGCGTCCACCACGCATCACCGTGGTCGCCGACGGCGACCATCCCCTCGACCTCGATTCGATCGCAGAGCTGTCGCGGTCGGCGTCTGAGGCGCTGGACCGCATCGACGCACCGCCGTACGTGCTCGAGGTCACCTCGCCTGGTGTCGACCGCCCGCTCACCACCGAAAAGCACTACCGCCGTGCGCGCGGCCGCAAGGTCGAACTCACCTTGTCCGACGGCTCGCAGTTGACCGGTCGGCTCGGCGAAATGCGTGACGGCACTGTACGACTCGTGGTGCGCGAGGGGGCCACGGCGAATTTCTCGGTCCGTGAACTGCCTGTCGACGGCATCACCAAAGCTGTTGTCCAGGTTGAGTTTTCGCCGCCGAACCAGCGCGAGCTGGAGCTGGCAGGCCAACGCGGGAAGGAGACTTCAGCGTGAATATCGACATGGCGGCATTGCACGCCATCGAGGCCGACAAGGGCATCTCGGTCGACGTCGTCGTCGAGACCATCAAGTCGGCGCTGTTGACCGCCTATCGCCATACCGAGGGCCACGAGGCCGACGCGCGCATCGAGATCGACCGCAAGACCGGCATGGTCCAGGTGATGGCGCGCGAAACCGACGAGGATGGCAACGTCATCTCCGAATGGGACGACACCCCAGAGGGATTCGGTCGCATCGCCGCGACCACGGCACGCCAGGTGATTCTGCAGAGGTTGCGCGACGCAGAGAACGAGAAGAACTACGGCGAGTTCTCGGCGCGTGAAGGTGACATCGCCGCAGGCGTCATCCAGCGCGATGCGCGCGCGAACGCCCGCGGTCTCGTCGTCGTCCGAATGGGCAGCGAGACCAAGGGATCCGAGGGCGTCATCCCGGCCGCGGAGCAGGTCCCCGGTGAGCGCTACGAACACGGTGACCGGTTGCGCTGCTACGTCGTCGGCGTCACCCGCGGTGCTCGCGAACCGCTGATCACGTTGTCGCGCACCCATCCCAACCTGGTGCGCAAGCTGTTCTCACTCGAAGTCCCCGAGATCGCCGACGGATCCGTCGAGATCGTCGCAGTGGCGCGGGAAGCGGGCCACCGCTCCAAGATCGCGGTCACCTCACGGGTGCCCGGCCTGAACGCCAAGGGCGCCTGCATCGGCCCGATGGGCCAGCGGGTGCGCAACGTGATGAGCGAGTTGTCCGGCGAGAAAATCGACATCATCGACTACGACGAGGACCCGGCTCGTTTTGTCGCCAACGCGCTGTCACCGGCCAAGGTGGTGTCGGTGAGTGTCATCGATGAGTCGGCGCGCGCGGCCAGGGTTGTGGTGCCCGATTTCCAGCTGTCGCTGGCGATCGGCAAGGAGGGCCAGAATGCGCGCCTGGCGGCCCGGTTGACCGGCTGGCGGATCGACATCCGAAGCGACGCGGCGCCGACGGCCGATTCCCCGCGGGACCCGCCGGCGGCGCACGGGGCGGTGCGCGACCGGTAAAGCGCCAAGACCAGCACTGCCGTTTGTTGTTCGCGACCAGTGGGGCGGTAGACTCAGCCGTGATCCAGCGCGAGACTTCGGCTACTGAGGCCCGCTCCGCTACCGACGACCTCCGGGGACCGGTGCGGACGTGCGTCGGCTGCCGGAAACGAGAGCTGGCCGTCGGACTGCTTCGGGTAGTCGCCGTCGACGGGAATGGCGAACACGCCGTGACCGTTGACCCAGCGAGAACACTGCCGGGCCGGGGTGCGTGGTTGCATCCCGATCCCAAGTGCCTGGAGACAGCAATTCGGCGGCGAGCATTCGCCCGAGCGTTGCGGATCACCGGTTCACCGGACGTAACCGCGGTGATGGAGCACTTCAAAGCAGGTGAAGGGCTTGATCCACCCGGCAAGAGAACAGGCAGCGAAGAACATGAGCACACCGTGAAGTCCCGATGACCATGTGTCATAGCTAACCCGAGGCGCGGCGCCTACCACCGCTGTCGCCTCTTAGACAGGAGATGTAGTGGCAGGTAAGGCCCGTGTACACGAGTTGGCCAAGGAACTCGGTGTTACCAGCAAGGAAGTGCTCGCCCGACTGAGCGAACAGGGCGAATTCGTCAAATCCGCGTCCTCCACTGTGGAGGCGCCAGTCGCGCGCAGGTTGCGCGAAGCCTTCGGCGGCTCCAAGCCCGCCGCGGAGAAGGCGAAGTCCGGCGGCAACGGCTCGCCCGCCAAGGCCGCCGCGCCGAAGGCCCCCGAGAAGCCGGCGGCCCCCAAGCCCGCGGCACCCGCGCCGCCGCCTGCGGCGGCTCCGGTGGAACCCGTGGCGGCACCCGTCGAGGTCGCGCCGCCAGCCGCGGCTGCTCCGGCCCCGCCGGCACCCACACCGGGCGCAACCCCAGGGCCACGGCCCGGCCCGGCGCCCAAGCCCGCAGCGCGTACCCCGCGCGTCGGCAACAACCCGTTCTCCTCGGCGCAGCCGGTTGACCGGCCGATTCCGCGTCCGCAGGCACCCCGTCCGGGTGCGCCGCGGCCAGGGATGTCGCCGGGCAACATGCCCCCGCGTCCCGGTGGATCCCGTCCGGCGGCCGCTGGCCGTCCCGGTGGTCCGCGGCCAGGACCCGGCGGCGCCCGTCCCGGACCCGGTGGTCGTGGTCCCGGTGCAGGCACCGGCGGTCGCCCCGGCGGCGGTGGCGGTGGCGGTAACTACCGCGGTGGTGGCGCTGGTGGCCCCGCCGGTGGTGGCGGCGCGCCGGCAGGCGGCGGCGGATACCGCGGTCGCCCAGGTGGCGGCGGTGGCGGACGGCCGGGTCAGCGCGGCGGCGCGGCAGGTGCGTTCGGTCGCCCAGGCGGCGCCCCGAAGCGTGGCCGCAAGTCGAAGCGGGCGAAACGCGCCGAATACGAGAACATGCAGGCTCCGGTCGTCGGTGGCGTGCGGTTGCCGCACGGCAACGGCGAGACGATCCGGCTGGCCCGCGGCGCTTCGCTGTCCGATTTCGCCGACAAGATCAACGCCAACCCGGCCTCGCTGGTCCAGGCGCTGTTCAATCTCGGCGAGATGGTGACCGCCACGCAGTCCGTCGGCGACGAGACGCTCGAGCTGCTCGGCGGCGAGATGAACTACGTCGTGCAGGTCGTCTCCCCTGAGGATGAGGACCGCGAGCTGCTGGAGTCCTTCGACCTCACCTACGGCGAGGACGAGGGCGGCGAGGAAGACCTCGAGACCCGGCCGCCGGTGGTCACCGTCATGGGTCACGTCGACCACGGCAAGACCCGACTGCTGGACACCATCCGCCAGGCCAACGTCCGCGAGGAAGAGGCAGGCGGCATCACCCAGCACATCGGCGCCTACCAGGTCGAGGTCGACCTC
>DATJIX010000348.1:0-3842 GCA_035492865.1 Mycobacterium sp.
CACCACCTCCTCCACCACCGCAGTGGGGTGCGTATCCCGGCAGCTATCCGCCGCCGCCACCGCAGCCCTACGCCGGGTACGCACCGCCCCCGGCGGCCCCGAAGAACGGGCTCGGCATCACCGCGTTGGTGCTCGCGATCATCGGGCTGGTGTTCTGCTGGACGGTCGCCGGTGGCGTGATCCTCGGCCTCGCCGCGGTCATCATCGGGTTCGTCGCGCGGGGCCGGGTGAAGCGCGGGCAGGCCACCAACGCCGGCGTTGCGATCGCCGGAATCGTGTTGGGATTCTTGGCGATCATCGTGGCGCTCGTCTTCATCCCGATCTGGTACTCGGTCTTCCAGGACGTCGGCGGGACGGACTACGTCGACTGCGTAGCCAAGGCCGGGCAAGATACGCAGGCCGTTCAGAAGTGCGTCGACCAGTTCCGCGACCGGGTGGAGACCCAGTTCTCGGTCACGATCACCCCGACGCCCTAACCCAGTCGGCGCCGCCGCGGCATGAATTCCAGTGACAGCAGCACGATCAGCAGCGGCAGAATCTGCGTCAGCGACGCCATCACGTAGCGATGATCGCCGAGCGCGTGGAATTTGCGTAGGTAGCGGTACAGCGATTCGAGCGCGATGAGCGCGTCGCCCAGGTGGATCGCGGTGTAGATCAGGCTGGCGACCTTGCCGCGATTCTTGTCGTTGAAGATCTCCGGGAATGCGGCGAACGCCAACGACAGCCGTTGCCCACCGTTGTCGCGGGCCCAGGCGATCATGTCCACCGACAGTCGCTCGTCGATGCCGTTGGGTGCGCCGCGGCGCCGCCACGGTACGTCGAGCGATACCTCGCTGCCGTGCCCGGCCGTCGCATACCGGTGAAAGCCCTGCACCTGCCCGTCCTTATCGCGGGCGATGATCAGCTGCACGCCGGGATAGGAGCCCTCGAGCGCGCCGTCGAGGCACATCGAAAACCCGCGTTCGGTGCGCGCACCGCTCGGCGACGCCAGCAGCACCTCGGTCAGCTCGGCCAACACCCGGCCGTCGAGGCCCTGCTCGGACACCACCTCGGTGGTGATGCCGGCGTTCTGCGTGCGCTGCACCGCCTGACGCAGGTTGCGGTACTTGCGCCCGACCATGTCGAACGTCGCGACGTCGATGACCACGTCACGCCCGATCGGCACCGCCCGCAGCGACTGGCCGAGCACGGTCGCATCGGCCCACAGGTCAAGCCGTCGCTGGCTGCAGCCGAGCACGACCATGCGCCAGCCGCGGCTGTGACACATCGCGGCGAAGTCCAGCACAAGCTCGGCGAAGCGCGACTCGTCGCCGATCGGATCACCACTGATCACCGCGTAGCCCATCCGGGTGCGGTAGGCGATGGCCGCAGTGGCGTCGGCGTTGAAGTGGTAGCACTTGAGGTCCTGCATCGCGAACGGCGCGAGCGGGTCGCCCGTGGTCATGTCCACCAGCGCCCAAATCCTGTGCATATCAGTCGGATTCGGCCGTGCGGAGGTCGGCCACATCAGCAGCCCGCCCGCCGCCACGATGAGCAGGTTGCCGAGCAGGTCGAACACCAGCACGTGCGCGCCGAGGCCGGCGAGCGTCGCCGCCAGCGCCAGCCAAGCGTGTGCGGCGGTCACCGGCCTGCCGAGAAAGATGCCGCGGGCGATCAATGCGATTGCCGAAAGAAGCGTCAGCGACCACGCCAGCCTGCCTGCCGCCTGCCAGTCCCTGTCGTGGTCGCGGGCCAGCAACAGGATCAGCCAACAGAACAGGGACAGCACCGCCAGCGCGCCGATCCAACGCGCGGCGGGCGAATCCACATGGACGACCACCCGCTCGCGGGCGGGCACCCTCGACGCGAAATTGACGCGCGGTTGGCTCACAGCAAAAAGGTTACGCCCGCTACCTTGCTTTACCCGGGAAATACTTGACGATGCCCTCCTGCACGACGGTCGCCAACAACTCCCCCGACCGGTTGAAGAAATGCCCAGTGCCGAGGCCGCGAGAGTCCGCAGCCACCGGCGACGACGTCGAATACAACACCCACTCGTCGAAGCGCACCGGCCGGTGAAACCACACGGAATGGTTGGTGGTGACAGCGAAGATGCGGTCGTAGCCCCACGACAGCCCGTGCGTGGTGATGATCGAGTCGAGCACGGTGGTGTCCGATGAATACAGCAGCGCCGCGCAATTCAGCACCGGGTCGTCCGGCATGGCGCCTTCGGCCTTCATCCAGACCCTGTTGTGGGTGAGCTTCTCCCCCTTGTCGCGCATCACCCAGGTCGGGTCGTTGGTGTAGCGCCAGTCGATCGGCCGCAGCGCGTTCGCGAAGTGCGGCACGACATCCTCGTATCCACGCAGCAACTCGTCGACGGGCGGCACCGACTCGGGATCGGGCAGCTCGGGCGGTTGCACCCCGTGCTCGATACCGCGACCGCCCGCCAGGTACGAGATCATCGAGGTGGTCAGCAGCTGGCCGTCCTGCATCACGTCGACACGGCGGTTGGCGAAGCGGCGTTCGTCGCGCAGCCGCACCACATGGAACTCGAGGTCCTTCTCGGGGTCGCCGCCCGCGATGAAGTGCGCCGAGATACTGGCCGGCGGCAGCTTTTCCGACACCGTGCGGCTGCCCGCCACGAACGACTGTGCCACCATCTGGCCGCCGAACGTGCGCACCGGGTTCTTGCTGGGATGCGAGCCGACGAACGTGTCGTCGGCTATTGGGTTGAGGTCCAGTACCGCCAGCAGCTCCTCGAAGTCGCTGACAGCCACTGGCCCTCCTAATCGGTGCTAGACGTCTTCCTCGCCGATCCTGTGCACGTGGATCAGATTGGTGGAGCCTACTGTGCCGGGCGGCGCGCCCGCGACGATGACCACCAGCTCGCCGCGCTTGTAGCGGCCGAGCTCCAGCAGCGACTTGTCGACCTGCCGGATCATGCCGTCGGTGCTGGCGATATGCGGCACGATGAACGTCTCGGTACCCCAGGTCAGCGCCAGCTGGCTGCGCACCTCGGGCAGCGACGTGAACGCAAGCACCGGCAGCGGGGTGTGCAGCCGCGCCAGCCTGCGCACGGTGTCGCCGGACTGGGTGAACGCGACAAGCGCCTTGGCGTCCAGTCGTTCACCGATGTCGCGGGCCGCGTAGGAAATCACGCCGCGTTTGGTGCGCGGCACATGCGCCAGCGGCGGCGCGGCGACCGAATTCTCCTCGACCGCATGGATGATGCGCGCCATCGTCCTGACCGCTTCGAGCGGGAACTTGCCAACCGATGTCTCACCCGACAGCATCACCGCGTCGGCGCCGTCGAGCACGGCGTTGGCGACGTCGGACGCCTCGGCCCGCGTGGGTCGCGAGTTCTCGATCATCGACTCCAGCATCTGGGTGGCGACGATGACGGGTTTGGCGTTCTCCCTTGCCATTTGGATAGCGCGCTTCTGCACCAGCGGCACTTCCTCGAGCGGCAGCTCGACACCAAGGTCACCGCGGGCCACCATGATCGCGTCGAATGCCAGCACGATCGCCTCGAGATTGTCGATGGCTTCCGGCTTTTCGAGCTTGGCGATGACGGGCACCCGCCTGCCGACGCGGTCCATGATCTCGTGCACCAGCTCGATATCGGCGGGCGAGCGGACGAACGACAGCGCGATCAGGTCGACGCCGACCCGCAGTGCGAACTCCAGGTCCTCGATGTCTTTCCCCGAAAGCGCGGGTGCTGAGACGTTCATACCCGGCAACGACATGCCTTTGTTGTTGCTGACCGGTCCGCCCTCGGTGACAGTGCACACGACGTCGTTTCCGTCGATGCTCTCGACGAGCAGGCCCACGTTTCCGTCATCGACGAGGACGCGGTCTCC
>DATJIX010000349.1:0-5488 GCA_035492865.1 Mycobacterium sp.
CCCGACAGCGCACGCGGCAGGCTGGGCCTGCTGGAGCTGCGCGGCTTCGAGATGCCACCGCACTATCAGATGGCGATGGTGCAGTCGCTGCTCGTGCGCTCGTTGGTGGCGTGGTTCTGGGACGAGCCGCTGCGGGCGCCGTTGATCCGCCACGGCGCAAACCTTCACGGCCGATACTTGTTGCCGCACTTCCTGATTCACGACATCGCCGACGTCGCCGCCGATCTGCGCGCACACGACATCAACTTCGACACCAGCTGGCTCGACCCGTTCACCGAGTTCCGGTTCCCGCGCATCGGCACCGCGGTCTTCGACGGTGTGGAGATCGAACTGCGCGGCGCGATCGAACCATGGAATGTGCTCGGTGAGGAATCCACCGCGGGCGGCACCGCCCGGTATGTCGACTCGTCGGTGGAGCGCATCCAGGTTCGGCTGATCGGCGCGGACCGGCAACGCTACGTCGTGACCGCGAACGGCTACCCGATCCCGCTGGTGGCCACCGACAACCCCGACGTGCAGGTCGGCGGAGTGCGGTTCCGCGCATGGCAGCCGCCAAGCGCTCTGCACCCGACCATCACGGTCGACGGGCCGTTGCGTTTCGAGTTGGTCGACACCGTGACGGGAATGTCGCGGGGCGGCTGTACCTACCACGTCGCACACCCGGGCGGCCGCTCCTATGACACGCCGCCGGTCAACGCGGTGGAGGCCGAGTCCCGGCGGGGGCGCCGGTTCGAGGCGACGGGCTTCACCCCTGGAAAGGTGGACATGTCGGACATCCGCGAGAAGCAGGCCCGACAATCCACCGATGTAGGCGCGCCGGGGATCTTGGATCTGCGGCGGGTGCGTACCGTTCTGCAGTGATGGCACTTCCCGCACCGAACACGCACGACATCGACAACCTGCTCGCCCGGTACCGCGCCGCGCGCTCTCAGCAGGCGCTGTTCGATGTCCGCGGCGTTCGTGCGGGATCGGGATACGACGAATTCGTCGACGCGGCAGGCAATGTCCGTCCCGCCTGGCAGGAACTCGCCGAATGCGTCGGGGAGCGGGGACGGGGCGGACTGGACCAGTTGCGGTCGACCGTCCGCGGCCTTGTCGACAACGACGGCATCACCTATATCGAGGTCGACCGGCACGGCTCGGTCATCGGCGAAGCACAAACCAACGGTGACGGCACCGTCGAGCCAGGGCCGTGGCATCTGGACGCGCTGCCGCTGGTGGTGTCGTCGGCTGATTGGGACATCCTTGAAGCCGGTCTGGTGCAACGGTCGCGGTTGCTCGACGCGGTGCTGACCGACCTTTACGGGCCGCGCCACGCGGTGACCAGCGGGGTGCTGCCGCCGCAGTTGCTGTTCGCGCATCCTGGCTACGTCAGGGCCGCCCGCGGCATCGAGGTGCCGGGCCGGCATCAGTTGTTTCTGCACGGGTGCGATATCAGCCGGGGGGCCGACGGCACCTTCCTGGTCAACGCCGACTGGACTCAGGCGCCGTCGGGGGCGGGCTACGCGCTGGCCGACCGGCGGGTGGTCGCGCATGCCATCCCAGACCTGTACGAGCGGATCGGGCCGCGGCCCGCTTCGCCATGGGCGCAGGCGCTTCGGCTGGCGCTGATCGACGCGGCCCCGGAGTCGGCCGAGGAACCGGTGGTGGTGGTGCACAGCCCCGGCATCCACTCCGAGACCGCGTTCGACCAGGCCTACCTGGCCAGCGTGTTGGGCTTCCCGTTGGTGGAGAGCGCCGACCTTGTGGTGCGCGACGGCAAGCTGTGGATGCGGTCGATGGGCACGCTGAAACGTGTCGATGTGGTGCTGCGCCGCGTCGACGCCGAATATGCCGATCCGCTTGACCTGCGGGCAGATTCGCGGCTGGGCGTGGTGGGCCTGGTGGAGGTGTTGCGCCGCGGCGCGGTGACGGTGGTCAACACCCTTGGCAGCGGGATTCTGGAAAGCCCTGGGCTGCTTCGTTTTCTGCCCAAGTTGGCCGAGCGGTTGCTGGGGGAGACGCCGCTGCTGCAGACGGCGCCGATGTACTGGGGCGGCATCAACACCGAGCGGTCGCACCTGCTCACCAAACTGTCGTCGCTGCTGATCAAGTCGGTGACGGGCGGGCAGACGATCGTCGGGCCCGGCTTGTCGTCGGCGCAGCGCAAGGAACTCGGCGTGCGCATCGAAGCCGCGCCGTGGCAGTTCGTGGGCCAGGAGCTGCCGCAGTTCTCGTCGGCGCCTTCTGACTACTCGCCGGGCGGACTGTCGTCGGCCAGCGTCGGCATGCGGTTGTTCACCGTGTCGCAGCGCAGCGGCTATGCGCCGATGATCGGCGGGCTGGGGTACCTGCTTGCGCCGGGCAACGCCGCGTATCGACTGAATACCGTTGCCGCCAAAGATATTTGGGTGCGCACGCCCACACGCGTCACCGCCGAGCGGATTCCGAGCGCGGTCGAGTTGCCGGCGATGACGCCGAGCCCGACGCGGGCCGTCAGCTCGCCGCGTGTGTTGTCCGACCTGTTCTGGATGGGCCGCTACGCCGAACGGGCCGAGAGCATGGCCCGGCTGCTGACCGTCACTCGTGAGCGCTACCACGAATACCGCTACCGACGCGAGATGGACGGCAGCGAGTGCGTGCCGGTGCTGCTGACGGCGCTCGGTCAGATCACAGGGACGAACACCGGCGCGGGCGGCGACTACGCGGAGATGGTCGCGACTGCCCAGACGACGCTGTGGTCGCTGACCGCGGACCGGCACCGTTCCGGTTCATTGGCGCAGTCGGTGGAGCGCTTGAGCCTGGCCGCGCGCGCGGTGCGCGACCAGATGTCCAACGACACCTGGATGGTGCTCGCGGCGGTCGAGCGCGCGGTGCTGCATCGACCGGCGGTGCTACCCGAATCGCAGGCCGAGGGCGATGCCTTCCTGGCGACGACCAACAACCTGACGCTGGCGGGCATGCTCGCGCTGTCCGGCGTGGCCGCCGAATCGATGGTGCAGGACGTCGGCTGGACGATGATGGACATCGGCAAACGAATCGAGCGCGGCCTTGGCCTGACAGCACTGCTGCGTGCCACCATGACAAGGGTTCGAAGCGCCGGGGCTGAGCAAACCATTACTGAGTCCACTCTGATGGCTTGCGAGTCGTCGGTCATCTACCGGCGACGCAACCCGGGCACGGTTAGTGTGGCTGCCGTGGCCGAGTTGGTGTTGTTTGACGCCGAGAACCCGCGGTCGCTGGTGTACCAACTCGAGCGGCTCAGGGTGGATCTCAAGGCACTGCCGGGGTCGTCGGGTTCGTCGCGTCCCGAACGGCTGGTCGACGAGATCGTCACGCGGCTGCGCAGGCTCGACCCTGCCGATCTGGAAGAGGTCACCGCCGATGGCGACCGCGCCACGCTGGGTGATCTGCTCGACGGGGTGCATCGCGATCTGCGTGAGCTGTCCGGGGTGATCACTGCGACCCACCTGTCGCTGCCGGGTGGCATGCAGCATCTGTGGGGTCCCGACGAATTCCGAGTCGTTCCGTGACAGACGGGCCAATTGCCTCGACATCGACCCGGTGCTACCAGATCTCGCACGGCACGGTGTACCGCTACTCGGACGTGGTGACAAGTTCCTACGGCCGCGGTTTCCTCATTCCGCGGGACTCCGCCCGCCAGCGGTGCCTGTCGCACGAGCTGATCATCGAGCCGGAGGCGGCCGACAGTTCCACCAGCCGCGACGGCTACGGCAACATCAGCTCGTATTTCCATGTCACCGAGCGGCATCACACGTTGTCGATCACCAGCAATTCTGTGGTGGAGGTGGACCCGCCGCCGCCGGAGCTGTACAGCGGTGGGTCGGCTCGCGCGCCGTGGGAGATTGCGCGGCCGGTCGGCCTCGACGGCGCGCTGGCCACCGAGTTCACCCTCGACCTGCAGCCGGCGGAGATCACCGACGAGTTACGTGCCTACGCCGCTCCGAGTTTCGAGGCCGGCCGGCCGCTGATCGACGTGCTTCGCGACCTGACGTCGCGGATCTACACCGACTTCACCTACCAGTCGGGGTCGACGACGGTGTCCACTCAGGTCAGCGAGGTTTTGGCGGCTCGAGAAGGGGTATGTCAAGACTTCGCGCGGCTGGCGATCGCCTGTCTGCGCGCCAACGGGTTGGCGGCCAGTTATGTGTCGGGATATCTGGCGACCGACCCGCCGCCGGGGAAGGAACGGATGATCGGCATCGATGCGACGCACGCCTGGGCGTCGGTGTGGACGCCCCAGAACCAGTGGCTGGGTTTGGATCCCACCAACGACCAGATGGTTGACGAACGGTACATCGTCGTCGGCTTCGGCAGGGATTACGCGGATGTGCCGCCGTTGCGGGGCATCATCTACACCGACTCGGAAAGCAGCGTGATCGACGTGTCCGTCGATGTGGCGCCCTACGAGGGCGGTGTGCTGCGTGCGTGATTTCATCTGCCCGAATTGTGGCCAGCACTTGGCCTTCGAGAATTCGGTCTGCCTGAATTGCCGCAGTGCCCTTGGCTTCTCGCTGGACGAGATGGCGCTGCTGGTGATCGCGCCCGGAGAGGAGAGCGGCCACGGCGGCGCCGTGGACGCCAACGACTACCAGTTGTGTGCGAACTTGCATCTGGCGGAATGCAACTGGATCGTCGAGAAGGGAGCAACGACCAGACTTCTATGCCGGTCGTGCGCGCTGACCCGGACCCGCCCCAACGACGCCGACACCAAGGCGATGGCCGCATTCGCGGCCGCCGAGAAGGCCAAGCGCCGGTTGGTTGCCGAACTGATCGAACTGAAACTGCCGATCGTCGGCCGCGACGAGGACCCGCAATTCGGCCTGGCGTTCGATCTGTTGTCCAGTGAGACCGAGAAGGTGCTCACCGGCCACCACAACGGCGTGATCACACTGGATCTCGCCGAGGGTGACGACGTGCACCGCGAGCAGCTGCGCGTCGCGATGGCCGAGCCCTACCGCACGCTGCTGGGACATTTCCGCCACGAGATCGGGCACTACTACTTCTACCGACTGGTGCAGCCGTCAGCGGCCTACGCGCAGCGGTTCCGCGAACTGTACGGAGACCCCGACGCCGACTACCAGGCGGCGCTGGACCGGCACTACAACGAGGGGGCGCCGCCCGGTTGGGAGGACGGTTTCGTCTCGACGTACGCGACGATGCATCCCGCCGAGGACTGGGCAGAGACCTTCGCCCATTATCTGCACATCCGGGACACATTGGACACCGCCGCCGCATTCGGCTTCGCGCCTGCGGCCGCGACGTTTGAGCGACGGTCGTTGGGGCCCAGCGGATTCGACGCGATCATCGACATGTGGCTGCCGTTGTCGTGGGCCCTGAACATGATCAACAGGTCGATGGGCCGCGAGGATCTCTACCCGTTCGTGCTGCCGCCCGCCGTGCTGGACAAGATGCGGTTCATCCACACGATCATCGACGAGATCACCTCGGACCCGGCCAAGCTCGCCGAAGTCTCGGCCTAGTCACT
>DATJIX010000350.1:0-3009 GCA_035492865.1 Mycobacterium sp.
GGGGCACCGAGACATTGGACTGCCCGCGCACCTGGCCGTTACCAAGCAATCTCCAAGTCTCGCAACTCACTATTTTCAGGTCGCCGCGAATCAACTTCGCAACCGCCGCGGGTAGTAGCTGGCGGCCCACGTGCTGGGTGGCGCGCACGTTCACCGTTCCGTCGTCGTCGACGATCAGTGAATCCAGCGTGACGGGAGGGCCGCCCTTGCTGGCTGCGATGCGGGCCAGCCAGTAGTCCTCTCGGGCGAACGCCGCATGAATTTGTTCAACGCTGGCGAGCGATTCGGTCAAGATGTCGAACGAGCGCGGCATAGCGACCATTCTTACTGTCGCCGTCCTCCCGCGACCACCGAATTCGGCACTTCAGACCGGACGCCCCTGCGGCGCGAGAGTGCATAGTTGTACGCCCTTCATGGCTTGGATTCAAGCGGTCGCTGCAACAAAAGCGGACGGGTCTGAGAGTAGTCGGTTGAGTTCTTCGGCGGGGGTGCGCCAGCCGAAGCGTTTGCGGGGTCGGGCGTTGAGTTCGGCGGCGACGTTGTCGAGGATCCCGGGCCCGTGGAAGGACAGGTCAGTACCTTTGGGAAAGTACTGGCGCAGCAGGCCATTGGTGTTTTCGTTGGTGCCGCGCTGCCAGGGGCTGTGCGGGTCACAGAAGTAGATCGGCAACCCGGTGGCCTCGGTGATCTTGGTGTGCAGCGCCATCTCACTGCCTTGATCCCAGGTCAAGGACAGACGCAGCACCTCGGGGATCTCGGGGATCTTGGCGGTCATCGCCTCGGCAACAGTGGCGGCGGTGCGATCCTCGGGCAGGTGCAACAGCACGACGAATCCGGTGGTCCGCTCGACTAGCGTGGCGATCTGGGACGCCTGGTTCTTGCCGATGATCAGATCGCCTTCCCAGTGCCCTGGAATGGCACGGTCGTCAGCTTCAGCTGGTCGCTCACTGATGTTGATCATGTCCTTGAGGTGTCCACGATTGTCAGTGGTGTTGCGGCCCTGATGTTTTCGTTGTATCCGCCCGGTGCGCAACGCGGTCTTGACCTGGCGGGCGAGCTCCCCGCGGGGCTGCACGTACATGGCCTGATAGATCGTCTCGTGGGACACCCACATCTCCGGATCCTCGGGGAAGTCCTCGCGCAGCCGGCCCGCAATCTGCTCAGGGCTGTGCCGCTGTTCCAAGCGTTGCACAACCTCAACGAGCAGCACCGAGTTGGTCGCTAGCTTGCGCGGCTTGGGCCGAGCCCGGTTGGCCTCCACCTTGTCTTGTGCGACCCACGCGCGGTATCCCGAGTCCGTCGCCCCCCGGTGGCGCTCCCGGCTAATCGTCGAGGCATCCCGCTTCAACAGGTGCGCCGATCTGGCCTGTGAGTATCCGGCCTCCAACAAATCCTCAAGTCGGCACCGTTCGACAAATGTCATCGCCTGCGGCCGCGACGTCGCTTCAGGTTCGGGTTCATGACCAGCGGCAATAGGTGTTCTCGGCACGTAGCCAGCCTGCGCGACCCATTCACGCCCGGCGTTTTCCGACACGCCGGCGGCCACAGCGGCCTGCGTCGGCGTCATACCCGAGCGCAGCGCCACCCAAAACTCATCCTTGACCTGCGAGTATCGGGTGCCGCAATGCTTGGGATTGCGCTGATAACCTGCGGCCTTCGCCCACTTACGGCCCGTCGCACCACAGACCCCGGCCACCGTCGCTGCGGCGGTCGGCGACAACCCCGACCCCAGCGCCTTCCAGAACACTTCTCGCACTGATGCCGCGGACTCGACATCCAGCCTCACGCCATGACCACGAAACGCCACAAAGCACCACCCCTTGAAACAAATCAGGTGTTGCAGCGATCACTTGAGCCTGCCGCCGCGAGACAGGCGCTGGGCGCAGGATCGAAGCCGTAGCCGCAGACTCGGTGCGATGAGCGGCTACAGCTTGGCGAGTTCCGCGATCCCGCGGGAGATCAGCGGCGACACGACTTCGGGTCCGTCGGATGCGTCGTCTTTCCCCTGCGCCTTTTCCGACATACGTCTGCGGAAATCGATACCCGCCGCGATGATGGCCAGCTTGAAGTAGGCCAACGCCATATAGAACTCCCAGTGCGCCAGCGAAAGCCCGGACACCAGCGAATAGCGGTCAGCGAGCTCGTCGGCCGTGGGCAGCAGTGGCGATGTCCAGGCGGCTTGCGTGTTGACGATCAGATCCAGTGCCGGATCGCGGTAGACGCACATCAGGGCCGCGTCGCTGAGCGGATCCCCCAGCGTCGAGAGCTCCCAGTCCACCACCGCGCGTACCCGCGTCGGGTCGTCCGCGTCCAGGATCGTGTTGTCGATCCGGTAGTCACCGTGCACGATCGACGTTCGGCTCTGCTCCGGAATCGATTGCTGCAGACCGGAATGCAGTCGCTGGACGTCGGCGTCGCGGTAGTCGTCGGGCAGGCGTACCAGCTCCCATTGCGAGCCCCAGCGGCGTATCTGGCGCTCCAGGTAGCCACCGGGTCTGCCGAAATCGCCGAGCCCGACCGCGTTCGGGTCGACGCTGTGCAGGTCGACGAGTACCCGGATCAGCGAGTCGACGCAGCCGTCGATGGTCCTGCGGCCGAGCGCTTCGAGCTGGGCACGCCGCCGGACCACCTGTCCGGCAACGAATTCGACGATTTGGAACGGCGCACCGAGCACCGAGTCGTCCTCGCACAGCGCGACTGTGCGAGCTACCGGAACAGGCGTGTCCTGCAGTGCGGCAACCACCTTGTACTCGCGGGCCATGTCGTGCGCGGACGGTGTCAGACCGTGCAGCGGTGGGCGCCGTACCAGCCAGTTCGTCTTGTCGTCGTAAACGCGGAACGTCAGGTTGGAACGCCCGCCGGAGATGAACTCCCCACGCAATTCGCCGTCGCGCCCGATGCCGAGCGAACGCAGATATCGGTCCAGTGCGGCCAGGTCGAGTCCGTCGAGTCGGTCAGCCGAAGTCACCTGACTTGTTTACCACCGCTGATTTCGTGGCAGCAGGTCCC
>DATJIX010000351.1:0-11711 GCA_035492865.1 Mycobacterium sp.
GGCGAGCCGGCCGAGCACCACGTCGGTGGCGTCGATGACGTACCACGAACGCGTGGTGTCACCCGCCTTCGGCGTGTATGTAGGCACAGCGTCTACCTTCTCTTCTCGGGTTGGATCCCGGTGTGACCCGGGTGCCGGTCAGGCGTTCGCGGTTCGGGCGGTTCTCGGCGACCGACATCGACCCGAGGACCCGTGCATAACCGCACGCCAACGGAGCAGCTTACCTGCGGGCGTCCTCGCAGGTCAAAATGCGTCCGCGGAGGCTATCCGCTGGTCAGGTTGAGGACGAAGTTCGCATCGGTCTGGTTCGGCACATCTGGAGGTACCTGGAGGGTGCCGGTGCCGCTTGCGTTCTGATACATGCCGGTCCCGCCGACGATTGAAATCGGCACCGCATCGCCGCGGACGATCACTGCGGCGGTGTCGACGACGCCCTGGACGACGATCTGTCCGCCGGCGAGGTTCAGCGCGGCGTTGAACGCCGTCTTACCGGACTTGTCGTCGCCGGTAAGCGTCGTGGCGCTGCCGCCGGCCGTTCCGAGGAACATGCCGCCGGGGCGGTCGAACACATCGCCGGCGAAGATGAACTGGTCACCCGGCCCGGGCCCGGGGCCGCCGAGATCCACAAAGTGTTGGACATTGTCGTGCTCGAAGAGCACCAGCGTGGTGTCGGCCGCCGCCGTCGGCGCGAACAGACCGACCGTTGGAAGCGCCAGGCTTGCCGCAGCCGTACGCATCACATGCTTGTTCATCCCAGAGCCCCCCTGTCGACTACGGATTAGTCAGCTGAAATTACGCCCAGGCGGGGCTGCCCAAACCCCGTTTGAACGACCTGGTCAGGCCATGTTTGCGTCGTCAACCAGCGAACAGGGCCCCGGCATCAGCCGGGGCCCTGTGTGCGCCGATAGCTAGCGGTAGTCGATGACGACGCGGCCGTCGATCTGCCCGCGTTCCATCCGGCCGAACACCTCGTTGATGTCGTCCAGGCTCGCGCTCTCCACCGTCGGATGGATCAGCCCGCGGGCGTAGAAGTCGAGGGCCTCGACCATGTCCTGGCGGGTTCCGACGATCGACCCGCGGATCGTCAGACCCTTGAGCACGATGTCGAAGATCGGCGCCGGGAAGTCGCCAGGCGGAAGCCCGTTGAACACGATCGTGCCGCCTCGCCGTGCCAACCCGATCGCCTGGCCGAACGCCTGCGGGTGCACGGCCGTGACAAGCACACCGTGCACGCCACCGGTGGCCTTCTGCACCTCGGCCACGACGTCAGACGTGCGGGCGTTCACGGCGACCTCGGCGCCGAGGCGGGTGGCCAGCGCGAGTTTGGCGTCGTCGATGTCGATGGCCACGACGCGCAACCCCATCGCCCGCGCGTACTGCACGGCGACGTGACCGAGTCCGCCGATGCCCGAGATCGCCACCCACTGGCCCGGCCGGGTGTCGGTCACCTTGAGGCCCTTGTAGACGGTGACGCCCGCGCAGAGGATCGGCGCGACCTCCAGCGGATCGGAATTCTCCGGGATCCGGGCCGCGTAGGCGGCGTTGACCAGCATGTAGGTGCCGAAGCTGCCGTTCACGCTGTAGCCGCCGTTCTTCTGGCTCTCGCACAACGTTTCCCAGCCGGTGCGGCAGTATTCGCATGTGCCGCATGCCGACCACAGCCACGCGTTGCCGACCTTGTCGCCGAGCTTCAAGTCGTCGACACCCTCGCCGAGTGCGACGACCGTGCCGTAGCCCTCGTGTCCGGGAATGAACGGCGGCTCGGGCTTGACGGGCCAATCTCCGTGTGCGGCATGGAGATCGGTGTGGCAGACGCCGGATGTCTCGAGCTTGACGAGCGCCTCGCCGTAGCCCGGCGTTGGCAGCTCGAGCTCTTCGACCTGTAGCGGTCCACCGAATTCGGTGACGACGGCGGCACGCATGGCGTCGGAGGTGTCGGACGCGACGGGCGCGCCAAGTGTCTGGGTCATGTCTTCATTCCAATCGTGAAAGGTCGTTATTTGAAGAGTCTTTGGTCCCGGCTCAGAAGAAGCCTTGGGCCTTGTTGCTGTAGGAGACGAGCAGATTCTTGGTCTGCTGGTAGTGGTCGAGCATCATCTTGTGGTTTTCCCGACCGACGCCGGATTGCTTGTAGCCGCCGAACGCGGCGTGCGCGGGATAGGCGTGGTAGCAGTTGGTCCACACTCGGCCGGCCTTGATGTCGCGACCTGCCCGGTAGGCGACGTTGCCGTCGCGACTCCACACGCCGGCGCCGAGGCCGTAAAGCGTGTCGTTGGCGATGTCGATCGCGTCGGCGTAATCGGTGAATGACGTCACCGCCACCACCGGCCCGAAGATCTCCTCCTGGAAGATCCGCATCTTGTTGTTGCCGGTGAAAACCGTTGGGGCGACGTAGTATCCGCCAGCCAAATCGCCGCCGAGCTCAGCGCGCTCGCCGCCGGTGATGAGCTTCGCGCCGTCCCTCTTGCCGATCTCGATGTAGGACAGGATCTTCTCGAGTTGGTCCTCGGATGCCTGGGCACCGATCATGGTCTCGGTGTCCAGCGGATCACCCTGACGGACCGCTTTTGTGCGGATCGCGGCCAATTCGAGGAACTCGTCGAAGATGTCGGCCTGAATCAGGCTGCGCGACGGGCAGGTACACACCTCGCCCTGGTTGAGGGCGAACATCGCGAAGCCCTCCAGCGCCTTGTCCTGGTAGTCATCATTGGCGGCCAGCACGTCGTTGAAGAAGATGTTCGGGCTCTTGCCGCCCAACTCCAGCGTGACCGGGATCAGGTTCTGCGAGGCGTACTGCATGATCAGTCGGCCGGTGGTCGTCTCCCCCGTAAAGGCGATCTTGGCAATACGTTTCGAGGAGGCCAGCGGCTTGCCCGTCTCCAGGCCGAACCCGTTGACGATGTTCACCACACCCGGCGGCAGCAGGTCGCCGATCAACTCGAAGAGGTAGAGCACCGACGCGGGTGTCTGCTCGGCGGGCTTGAGCACCACCGCGTTTCCGGCCGCCAGCGCGGGCGCCAGCTTCCAGGTGGCCATCAGGATCGGGAAGTTCCAGGGGATGATCTGGCCCACGACACCCAGCGGTTCGTGGAAGTGATAGGCGACGGTGTCGTCGTCGATCTGCGACAGCGAGCCCTCCTGCGCGCGGATCGCGCCCGCGAAATACCGGAAATGGTCTACGGCCAACGGGATGTCGGCGTTCAGCGTCTCGCGCACCGGCTTGCCGTTGTCCCATGATTCGGCGACGGCGATGGATTCCAGGTTCGCCTCGATGCGGTCGGCGATCTTGTTGAGGATCACCGCACGCTCGGCGGCGGTGGTCTTGGCCCAGCCCGGCGCGGCGGCGTGCGCGGCGTCGAGCGCCCTGTCGATATCGGTTTCGTCGGATCGTGGGATCTCGCAGAACGGCTGACCGGTGACCGGGCTGGCGTTCTCGAAGTAGCGGCCGGCTGCGGGTGCGACCCACTCCCCGCCGATGTAGTTCCCGTACCGCGACTTGAAGGACATCACTGAACCTTCGGTTCCCGGTCGTGCGTAGACGGTCATGGCATTTCTCCTGCCCTCGCGACGTGGATGTGTCGGACGTCACTGAAGGTAGGTTTTGGACCGTTGCAGCACGGTTGCACGACGTTGCAACCGTCGACGGACCTAGGCCAGGTCGAAATCCAACCCGGCGAGGTGGCCGCGGGCCTGGGCACGCATGACCGAGCCAGGCGCGGCGTGGTTGTAGAGCACCCGCCAGCAGTCCCGGTCGTCGCGACCCTCCGGCAGGTCGAGCCAACGGCGAAGCAGCGCAAGGTTTCCCGACGCCAGCACCGCGCCGCGCACACTTGCGCTGAGCTGGGTGCGCAGCCGCGCGATGCCCGGCGCAACTGACTGCGGAAGCAGCTCTCCGGTGTAGTGGGTCAGCACGCGGTCGACGTCGCCGGCCTGCAGGGCGTCGTAGACGTCGTCGTAGTCGCTGGCGATCGGCTTGAGCAGCCGATACGGGCGAGAGTCGATGTATTCACCGCCGATGACTCGGCGCAGCCGGGACATTTCCGCGCGGATGGTGACGACGTCGAGGTCCTTGTCGTCGAGCAGCGTCGCGAGGTGGTCGGCACTCAAGCCTTCGGGATGGCGGCCGAGCAGGACGAGGATGTCGGCGTGCCGGCCGGTCAGCGTGGTGGTCTCACGCTCGGATTGCCAACGCGGGCGGTCGGCGCCGAGTACCGACAGCCGGGTGGTCGTCGGTGCTTCGACCGTCGGCTGATTGAGCTGCAACAGGGCGAGGTGGTTCTCGACGGCGACGGCGGTCGCGCGGACCAGGGCGAGGGTCTGCGGCGATGCGACCTGCGATCCGCCGGTGAGGTCGATGGCACCGATCAGCACCCCGGTCGCGGGGTCGTGCACCGGCACCGCGGTGCAGCTCCACGGCTGGACGATGCGGGAGAAGTGCTCGGTTCCGCGGATCTGCAGCTCGGCATCGAGGGCGAGCGCCGTGCCTGGCGCGTTTGTTCCTGCGCCACGTTCACTCCAGTCGGCGCCCGGCACGAAGTTCATCCGTTCGGCCTTGCGGCACGCGTTGCGATCGCCCTCGACCCACAACAGCGTGCCGTCAGCCGCAGTGACGGCGACGACGACGCCGGCGTCCGTGGCATCGTTGACCAGCAGACGGCGGATGACGGGTAGCGCGGGCGCCAGCGGATGGCTGGCCCGCATCCGATCGAGTGCGATTTCGGCTGCGGGCCTGGCGCCGCTCAGATCCGGATCGACACCGGTTGCGAGGCTGCGTCGCCAGCTCTCGGCCACGACGCGACGCAATGGCGTGGAGTCCAGATCGACCTGGCCCGCGACGAAGAGTTCATGGACTGCGCGCAGCGAGGAAGACGACAGCCGGGCCGCTGCCCGGCCGCCCGAAGTCTTCGAAATTCCCACCGCGATCACGCTCCTCGCACGCGTGGCCGCCACGATAGCCCAATCTCGCCGGCCCTGGGCAGGGGCTTTTGACCCTTCGCGCGCCGACTTCTGCATGACGGTCGTTGGCGCCGCGGAATCACGACCCTGACGCAGAAATCGGCCTCAGCAAACGTAGGGAAACACCTGATTCATTGCTGAAGGAACTAACCTATCTTCGCTGTGACGGACTCTGGAGTTTCCTGGACCGTCTCCCCACAGTTCAAGATCACAACGGAGTGGCCATGTTTCGCATCCTTACCTCTGCCGCGTTCCTCGTCGTCGCTGCCGCCATTGGGTTAGCTCCCATTGCCAGCGCCTCGGGTCCGTATAACAACTGCAGCCAAGCCAAGTCGGACGGCGTCTGCAACATCACCCAAGACTCACCCTGGTACTTGGCGAAACTCGATCGCGATGGAGACGGTATCGCCTGCGAGTGCTGACATAGGACTGTGCGATCCCGCTCGGCTCCCCTCCGAAACGGGATCGCACAGGGTCCTGATCGCGAGGCGTCAATAGCCCCACGCGTTGGCCGCGCTGCGATCGGTGGCCGCGACCTCATCCGAACCGTCGCGCACGGCGTTGCCCAGGTTGAACAAGATCTCGTTGAGCGCGGCGGTCGCCTGCTCCCACCGCGTCTGCTCTACGCGATACGCCTCCGCCGCCTCCCGCGTCCAGACCTGCTGCAGTGGCGCGATCTGCGCACGCAGGTCATCGAGTGCCGCATTCAGACGCGCGGACGTCGCGTGAATGTCCTGGCGCACCGTGTACTCGATCTCTCCGAAGTTGTACGACAACACATGATCCATGACCCAGCTCCTTACAGATTGGTTGCGACGGAACCGATTTGATGCGAGTGGCTTTCGCCGGCCTCCCGCAGGGTTCGCTCGTTGTAGCGAATGGTCTCGGCTATCTGCTGCAGGGCCGCGTGGAGTTTCATCGACTCCGTGTTCCACCGTTCAACGACATCGCGGAAGCGCACCGCGGCGACACCTCCCCACACCGACGGCGGCACACCGCTCATCCGGCCGATGAACGACTGCAGCATCGCGCGGATCTCCTCATTTCGGCCGTCCGTCTTGCCCGCGACGGCCGTCATGAGCTCGAAGTCGGTGGTGAGCGGACCGCTCCCGGGTGTGGTCATCTGCATCCCTCCGTCTCGTTGTGCGCGATATGAAGATTGGACGCGGATCGGGCAGTTTCGGTTCCGCCGACGGCCAAGTTCTTCAGAACACGGCATGCGCGGACCGAATCGCGCGGTCGCACACCTCGCGTATCGCCTGCTCGTGACCGGGCGCACTCTGGCATCCGACAGCAATCCGCAGCCGACCATCGATCAGCACAGCCCACTGGATCTGGTGATCCGCGCGTATCTCGCGATACGTCATCACCGGTTGGTCCGCACGACTGTCGGATGGATTGAACTCGACGAACACCCCGTCAGGCTCCTGGCGCAGCGCCCGACGCAATGCCTCCGCCACCTGCTCGCGCGACTGCAGCGGAGCCAGCGAGGACTGCGTGACGTGCACAGCGACGTTCTCGTCGTCCGGCGAGACGATCTGCACCCGCGCGGATCCGGGGCCCGAAGTAACGCGCCGGATCGCCCACCGCACCGGCACCATCACACCGACTCGGCCCTCGACCAGAAGCGTCATCGGAGTGTCCGGCGCAGACGGTTGCGCATCGTGGCTCGCGACGAATCCGCCACACAGCGCGGCCGCTGACAGCAGCGTTCCGGCCAATATAGCGACGCGTGCGCCGCACTTGGTCGACTGGCGTGCATCGGGAACCTCGGCCTCGTCGCGCGTCGGAGCTTCCTCGATGCTGCGTCGTACCCATTCGGGATCGGCAAGGGTGACGCCAACACCGTTCGCCCGCAGCCGATCAGCGAGCAGACCGGCTCCCTCGACGCCCTCATGGCCGTCCACCACGACGGCCGTCGACGTCGGAATGCTCGCCACTAGCGCGCCGATATCGCCGCGTCTGAACACCTCTACCCTGCCTGTGGGGGATGCAAGCACGACGAAGTCCGGCCCGATCTCCACCAACGCCGTCCGCCCACCGCGCGGCACCTCTGCCCGCCTCAGCGCGACGACGTCGTTCGCCACCGCGCTCGCTGCGTCGCGCACCCGCGCCACCCGCGCCGGCGACCACCAGGTCGGGCACACGACGACAAGGGTGTCGCCGTGGCCATCGGCGACGTCGCGTATGACCGTTCGCCACACCTCGTCGACGTCAACAGGACGGTCGCCGACCAGCGTCAGCTCGTCGTCAATGCCGTCGATAGCCGCCGAAACCCATTCCGAATCAGCGTGATTAGTGCCACGAACGGTTATCGGCCCCGCTTCGACGACGGTGCCGGTCACGGCGGCTCAGTCCAGGCCACCTGAACCAGTTGATCGGGATGGCCGCGTCTGATGAGCGTGCCACGGCCAGGCGGTTGCGCCGACGGCCGGACCGAGCCCAACAGAACACCCTCATCGGGGCTGGCACTCATCACCAAGCCCATACACCCCATGTCCCGCAGCCGCGCCAGAACCGGATCGAACATCGCGCGCGCCGCACCACCCGAGCGTCGTGCCACGATGACATGCAGCCCAATGTCTTTGGCGTGCGGCAGGAAATCGACCAGCGGCGTCAACGGGTTTCCCGTCGCGCTTGCGACCAAGTCGTAGTCGTCGATGACGACGTACATCTCAGGACCGCACCACCACGAGCGATCACGCAGCTCTTGCTGGGTCACATTCTCGCCGGGCATCCGCGCCTGCAACCGCTCGAGCAGGACAGGGATGCGCGCAGTAAGCGTGGCGCTCGACATCGAGTAGCCGCCGAGATGGGCGGATTCGACGACGCCAAGCAGCGCCCGACGAAAGTCGACGATTTCGATCTGTGCCAAGTCCGAGCTGTGGGTACGGATGATCTCTCGACACAGCAGGCGCAAGGTCGATGTCTTGCCGCATTCCGTCTCACCCAGCACGACGAGATGCTGCTGCTCGGCAAAATCCAGTGCTACTGGCTGCAATTCGTGCTCACCGGTGCCGACGACCACTTCCATGGCAGTCGCGTCACACGGGACGTGCAGCGGCAGAAGTTCGATCGGACGTGCCCGTCGCCCTGCCCATCGCCCGATCGCGTCCCTGTCGAGTTGCGGCAACGCGATCACCATCTCCTTCCCGTCGCGGGTAATGCCCCGGCCCGGCGGCATGTGGCACAGCTGGCGGGCACGCCTGCGGTCCATCTCGGAATCCGCGGGATCGCCGAGCCGCAACTCGATACGAGTTCCGATCTGATCCTTCAACGCCGGTCGGATCTCCGCCCATCGGGATGCGGTCACGATGACGTGCACGCCAAACGAAAGTCCCTGGGCAGCTATGGCGATCACGCGTGGCTCGAGTGAATCGAACTCCTGACGCAAGGTGGCCCACCCGTCGATGACCAGGAACACATCGCCGACGTCGGTGGGCAGTCCGGCCTCGCGGCTCCGCATGATCGACTCCATCTCCGCGACCATGCGTCTGCACAGGTCGGCATCTGACCGTCCCGCGACCGACCCCACATGCGGTAGATCGCGCAACGATGACACCCCACCCCCGCCGAAATCGAGGCAATAGAACTGGGCCGCCGCCGGGTCGTGGGTAGCGGCGACGGCGGTCACCAACGTGCACACCGCCGTTGACTTCCCTGCTTGCGGTGCGCCGACAATCGCGACATTGCCCCCCGCCCCGGACAAGTCGACCATCAACGGGTCGCGCCGCTGATCGTATGGGGAATCGACGAGCCCAATCGGAACCGAAAGCGGGTTTTTTGCCGAGGCGTTCGAGATGAGACTCCCGAGCGTCGGCGATTCCCTCAACGGGGGTATCCAGACCCGGTGCGCCGGGGTTCCGCAGCCGGCCAGCCGATCCAGGACGGTATCGATCAGTGTCACCGCGGAGCGTTCACCCGCCACTTGTTCCCCACGCTCCGTCGGCAGAAGGCTGGTCGTTGCGGTGAACACCCGGGGGATGATCGGCGCATCGGGACGCGGCACCGAATGCGGACGCAGGTGCGGCGCGGACACAAAGGCAGTCTGGAATCGCACCAACCGTCCGTCTGAGGTCTTCAAGTACGCGGCGCCCGGCGAACTGGGCAGGTGATACGCATCGGGCACGCCGAGCACCGCTCGGGATTCACTGGCGGAGAACGTCTTCAAGCAGACGCGATACGACAGATGGGTCTCCAGACCGCGGAGTCGCCCCTCATCGAGACGTTGGCTGGCCAACAGCAGATGCATACCCAGCGAGCGTCCCAGCCGCCCGACTGCGACGAACAGTTCCGCGAACTCGGGGTGCTGACTGAGCAATTCGGAGAATTCATCGACCACGATGAACAACGCCGGCATCGATGGGACGGAGAGCCCTTGGCGGCGTGCGTGCTCATAGTCGGACACGTTCGCAAAGTGGCCAGCCGCCCGCAACAGTCCTTGTCGACGGTTCATCTCACCAGCCAGTGCGTCCTGCATGCGTGCGACGAGGTGCGCCTCATCGGACAGGTTGGTGATGATCGCCGACACATGGCGTGCTCGGTCCAAACCCAAAAATGTTGCCCCACCTTTGAAGTCGACCAGTACCAGATTGAGGACCTCCGGCGGATGTGATGCGATCATCCCGAGAATCAAGGTGCGTAAGAACTCGGACTTTCCGGAACCGGTCGCGCCAACGCACAAGCCATGCGGTCCCATACCGTTTTGGGCCGCCTCCTTGATGTCGAGAACCACTGGGTCATCGCCGTCGGACACTCCGATGGGCACTCGCAACCGCTGCCGGCCCTGCCGCACACTCCATTGCCGCGCAGGGGTGATGCTCTCGCAGTCGTCGATGCCCATCAGTTCGAGCCAACCCATCGTCGCCGATTGAGTGGCTGCACGGTTTGAGACATCGCGATAGGGCGCCAGACGCCGCGCGCACACCGCCGCCTGCTCCAACGTCAAGCCGTCCGGACGGGTGGCGCTTTTCAGGTCGAGCGTCAAGCGCGGCCCGTCAATGAAGGGTTGCTCAAGCACGACAGTCGAGCCGTCATCGACGACGATCACGACGTGCGGTACTTCGCTATCGCCGGACGGCCCGCATGCGGCCGCCTCGCTCAGGCTGCGGTACGGATGCTGATGGTGGGGAAGCCATTTCAGCCAGTCCCACTCGACATCCGACGTCGGGCCGAGCACGGCGGCGATCCGGACTTCGGCGGGGCTGTGCAGGACCGCCAGCTGACAGGCGATCGCGCGCGCCAGCGCCCGCGCGTCGGTTGACTCACCATCGATGGTGAGGGCCGACACCGAGCGCAGCGACACTGCGACGGGCACGTCGGCGACGACCGATCGGCGTCTGATCAGCCGACGCAGCGCTGACGACGTCACCGGATCCAACCCATCGAAGGGGCCGAGCTCGGGCGCCACGAGTGTGATGCACAGCGGCTCGTCACCACACCCAACACGGATGCGACAGAAATCAGCATCGTCGACCGCGCGTTCCCACATCCGCCGACCACCGATCAAAGTCCACAAGGCCGTCGGGTCGGGGTGGGTCCAATACAGCGAGTGGTGCTGGTCGGCAGCGGTCTTCGCGAGGGCCTGATCCACCGCCTCGAGGTAGCCGAGGTAGTCACGACGCTCGTCGTTCAGCTGAGAGGTGTGGCCGGCACCGCGCGTGCTGTATGCGAGTGAACCAAGAACCGACGCCACCATCATGACCGGAAAGAACATGAACATCGGGCCACGGCCTGTCGACGCACCACCGGTTGTCAAGTAGAGGGCCATCATGCCGCCTGCCGCAACGAGCATTGCTACCGGCAGCAGGCGAGCAAGAGCATTCGATGGCACGGCCTTCGGCACATCGGGCGGCGGGTCCAGTTTGATGTCACCGCTTGCCATCGGCGGCGCGGGAATTCGTGATTCGCGGGAGAAATCCATCGCCTGAAGGACGTCACGGTCGCCTGTTTCGTTCCATCCACAAGCCAGGAATTGCCGCGCCGAGGATCGCGGATTTCGCGCTACGGTGAAAGCGCAGGGTATCCGACGGGGGAAGATGCAATGCCTAATGCGCTGTGCCGGTTGGTGGTTGAGCACGAATCACACGCCGTGGATCTCGCACTGCCGAAGGACACTCCTCTCGGGCTGATCATGCCTTCGGTCGTCGACCTTGTCTGCCCGGACATGACTCCCCACAACAAGGGGCACCAGTGGCATCTGTCGCGAATAGGTGGAGGATGTCTCGACGAGTCGATGAGCTTGCGCGACTGTGCCGTTCGCGACGGGGAGCTATTGATGCTCACGACAACTGTCGTCCCCGCGCCCGCGCGGGTGCCGGATGATCCGTGGCAGGCGGTCGTTGGTGCGGCTGACGTCCGCAGTGCGCCCAACCGAGTTACGGCGAGCGCCGCGTGCCTTTCCGCGACGCTTCTCGGTGCGGCGGGGCTGTTGTGGTCCGGCATCGTCACCCACGCGATCGGCCATGTCCTTACGGCGAGTGCGACTGCAGCCACGGGCGCGATCGGAGCGGTTGTCGCGCGACGGATGCATTCGGACCAGATCTTCTGCGTCACCCTGAGCGTCGTCGCCGTCGCCTTCGGCGCTGTCGCGGGATTCCTAGCGGTGCCCGCCCGCCCGTCAACCGCCAACGTCTTGCTCGCGGCGGCGGTCGCATGCTCGACGTCGATCGTTGTGCTTCGCGTCGCGCGCTGCGGTGCAATCTGTTTGACAGCTTCGGCGACAACTGCCGCCCTCGTGAGCGCGGCCTCTGCGT
>DATJIX010000352.1:0-9678 GCA_035492865.1 Mycobacterium sp.
GCCCAAGCGATTCCACCGCCAAGCCGCTGATCGCCAATCAAGTCGGTGTGCCAACTGAGCGCAAGCGATCGGTAGAACGTTGCGCCCAGAACCGTGTCCATCCCCATCAACACGACACCGAAGAACGCGTGCAGCGGCAGCGAGGCGAACACCATCGCAACCTTGCCGAGCTGCGGAATCTGCCGGGGAGTCGGGTCGATGCCGATCACCACCCAATAGAAGAGGTAACCGCTCAGCAGGAAGTGAACGTTCATCAGCATGTGCGCGGCATGGTTGCTCACTGCCGCATCGAACAAGCCACCGAGGTACAGGCCGTAGAAACCTGCGACGAAGATCACGGTGGCCACGATCGGGTGGGTGAGGAAGCGCGACACCCGCGAATGCAGCGCCGCCAGCAGCCATTCCCGCGGTCCCGGCGGATCGTCCCGCCCGGCGGCAGGCAGCGCGCGCAGCGCCATGGTCACGGGTGCGCCCAACACCAGCAGGATCGGCACCAGCATCGACAGCATCATGTGCGCCACCATGTGCATCGAGAACATCGCGGGCATGTAGCGGCCCAGTCCCGACGACGTGGTGAACAGCAGCGCCGCACAGCCGCACAGCCACGCCGCGGTCCGGCCGACTGGCCATGCATCGCCGCGGCGTCGCAGCCGGCGCACGCCAAGCAGATACCGCGCCGCCATGACGATCGCCGCGGTGCCGAAAATGAGGTCGAACCGCCAATCGAACAACACCCTCGCCACCGTCGGCGGCCCGTCGAAGCCGTAGCCGATCGCGACCTCGACCGGACTCGGCTCGGTCAGCTCCGGCGGTGGCGGTGTGCGACCCAGCCCAACCGCGATGCCGAAGGTCGCGCCGAACACCGCGGCCTCGACCAGCGCCAGCCGCAGCAGCGGCCCGCGGGCTGCCGGATCGGCCCGAAGCGCCGCAAGCCCGCTGCGACGCTGACGCCACCCGATGAAACCGAGCACGCACAGCGCGACGACCTTGCCGATCACCAACCAGCCGTAGTCGGTGCGAAACAGGTCGGGCAGGTGGATCCGCACCAGCGCGTTGATGACACCGCTGAAGGCCATCGCGACGAAACACCACAGCGCCAGCGCCGAGAAGCGCCTGGCCGCGAGGTCCGCATGCTGGCCCGACCGCATAGCGTGCGCCAGCAGCGCCAGCAGGCCGCCCGCCCACAGCGCGCCCGCGATCAAGTGGATGAGGAGGCTGTTGGTGGCCAAATCGTGCGCGCCGCCTGCCGATGAGTGACCCGTCAGACCCAGCGGAACCAGTGTGATCAGCGCGCCCGCGGTCAGCACCGGCGTCCACGACCAGCGCAGCACCGGAAGGCTCGCCAACGTCACCGCGGCCGCGAGGAACGCCGTCCAGCGCCAGGCGGTCGCGGTGTCGACGACGCTGGCCGCCGACCAAACGGTGACGGGATTGAGGTTTTCTGCCAGCGGGTGGCCCGAGACATCCGACACGGTCAGCGGCACGAGCAGCACCGCACACACCGTCCACACCGCTGATGCGGCAGTGCCGAGCCGCAATGCGCGGTAGCCCGCGGCATCGAGCACGCCGCTGGCCTGCGGCGGCACCAGAAACGCCGCGAACAGGAACGATCCGGCCGCCAGTACCGCGGCGATCTCACCGGCCGCGCGTACGAACGGCAGCCCGTAGGTGGTCGCCGGTCCCGGGTTGGGCAATCCGGTGGCGGTGAGCGCGTCGGCCAGCGAGAGCGCGCCGATGCCCGCGGCCACGGCACCTGCCAGCACGGCGACGCCGAGCAGCACGGGCCACACGGCGCTGGTGCGCACCGCCGGGCGGCCGGGGGTAGTCATGTGCCCAGCGTATGGCGTCGAACTAGGCGGGCTCGCTCCGCAGGGCGCGCAGCTGCATCTCACGCACGTAGAACTGTTCGCGGGACAGTTGCTCGACCTTGGCCATGTCACCGAGGATGCCGCGCAGTTCATCGCGGAACGCGGCGCGGCGCTCGGCGAGATCGGCGGCCGGTTCCAACAGATGCTGATCGGCCACCACCTGCCGCGCGGTCGCGAACAGCAGCGCCGACACCGCCTCGTTGCTGCGTACCCGGTCTTGCGCGACGTACTGGCGGCCGACGCCCAACGCCTTCTTGGTCAGTTCCTTCTCACTGATCTCGGCGGGGGCGTCACGCACCACGTCGGCCACGATCTCGTACGCCTCGATGAATGGACGCAGCATGGCTCCCGCGATCAGCGGCTTCTTGGCGCGCAGCATCGCATCGATTTCAGCACCGCCCGCAGCGACGTGAGACTCCCAGTCCTCGTGCCAGGACATCTCCTCGGCGACATGTTCGCGGAACGCCGCCGAGTCCGCGAAGTAGAAGTCGAACTTCAGCAGATCGCGCAATCGCATCGCCTGCGACCAAAACGCCTCCAGCCGATCGGATTCCGCCCGCTGCGCATATGCCAGTGACAGCTCGACGATCGACGTCTCCAGGAACGCATCGATGAGCGTGTTGCGATAGAACGCCGCCTCGTGTTCGTTTTCGGGCGCGATCCGCCAGACCGGTTCCCTGCCACCGTCCACGCATGTGACGGGATGGCCGTTGGACAACGCATCCAGCGCCGCGCGCACGCCGTCGGCTGTCCGAAGCCGCAACGCGCTGTTGGTCATCGGGGTCTGCTTGCGTTCCAGGTAATCCAGCGAGTCCTGCAAGGTGTGGTGCAGTTGGTCGAGTGTCAGGGCCACCCCGCGGGTGGTCAGCAGCAGCGCCGACACCAGCGCCGTCGCATTGACGGGCGTGGCCCGCAGAATCCGCCAGGACACCTCGAACGCCATCTTCTGCAGCGCAAGGCGTTTGGCGGCGTCGTCGGTGGTCATCGGACCGTGCGGTTCGCCGAGATATTCGCGCATCGACACCGCTTCGGGGAAGCGGACGTAGATCTTGCCGTAGTTGCGTTCGCCCTGCGCCTTGATGAAGTTGTACATCCAGGAGATGCTTTCGGGCGTCTTTTCGCCGCCGCGCGCATATGCGGCGTATTCGGCGGTCTCATGCAACTGGTCGAAGCTGATGGACACCGGCTGCAGCAGAATGTCGTCGCTGCGGCCGTCGAGGTAGGCGTCGGCGACGTAGGCAAGCAGACCGAGCTTGGGCGGCAACATCTTTCCGGTGCGTGACCGAGTGCCTTCGATCGACCAGCTGAGGTTGAACCGCTTCTCGACGATGTATCCGACGAACTGCCGCAGCACGTACTTGTACAGCGGATCATCCAGCTTGCGCCGAAGGAAGATGACGCCGGAGTGGCGCATCAGCGGGCCCATGAAACCGAACGACAAATTGATGCCCGCGAACGTGTGAACCGGCGGTAATCGGTTCTCCTGCATCGCCACCGGCACAATCACGCCGTCGAGGTAAGACCGGTGCGAGAACAACAGCACGGCGGGGTGATGCTCCAACCCGCGCCGCATCGTCTCGACTTCGGCGCGGTCGTAGTCGACGTTGGGGTCGAAGCCGCGGCTGAAGATTGCCCGGCCCAGCGAAGGAATCAGGTCGACCGAAAACCGCGACCAGCCGGTGGAGAGCTCATCGAGCATCTCCCCCGCCTTGTCCACCGTCGCGCCGGGAATCTTTTCCAGGCCATCGCGGAATCGTGCCGAGGCCAGCAGCTCGGGCTTGATCAGCCGTGGCGACTTGTATTCGGGCCCCAGCAGGCGCAGCTCGACGCGCTCGATGGCCAGGATCGCGCGCCGGATGACGAATCGTGCGAATTCCCTGGGGTTTTCGGCGACCGTTGTCTCATGCCACTGCTGACGTAGCTCCGATACCTTCGCGGGCTCACCGGCCACCACCCGCGCACGCGACGGGTCCTTTCGCAGAATCCGCTTCTGCAGCAGCTCCGGAGGGCGGTAGGTATCGCGGCCGGAAAGGAATGCGACCACCTTGGAGCGGGTGGGCAGGCCGCCGGGCACCCAGAACACGCGCACCGGCACAACTGACCGGTCCTCGTCGGCTTCCAACTCCTCGACGAGCCTCGCCAGTGTTCCCGGCGGCGGGTCGTCATCGGCGGGCAGCCGCAGCACGTCCACCTTCGAATCGGGGTGCTCGCGCCGCTGGCGTGCCAGCCAGTCGTTCAACAGCTCCTCTTCTGCGGGCGAGGACACCGATGCCAGTACCAACGCATCGTCGGTCGCGGTGAACGGCGCGAACTGGTCGGCGGAGATTTTCACGGCCGACCTTTCGCGGCAGCCCTTTTGGTGGCCTTCTTGGCCGCCGCCTTTTTCGCCGGCTGCTTCGCGGCCGCTTTCGCTGCGGTCTTCGTTGCAGCCTTGGCGGGCGCCTTCTTGGCAGGAGCCTTCTTGGCCGCAGCCTTGTTGGACGCCTTCTTGGCCGGCGCCGTCTTCCGCTTGTAGAGATCCGGTTTCGGCACCTCGCCGTGCGGCCAGTGATCGAGCGTGTCCAGATACAGCTGTCGAACCTCGGCGATGCGCTCGGGAAGGTTGTCGTGGGTCCAGTCGTCGGTCGGGATCGGCGGATAGACCACCACATCGACGGTGCCCGGGTTGAAGGTGCTCGAATCGCGGGCGGCGATCACCTCGGCATTTCGAATCACGATCGGCACGATCGGGATCTTGGCCGACATCGCTATCCGGAACGGTCCCTTCTTGAACTCACCGACTTCCGTGGTGTCCAGCCGGGTGCCTTCGGGCGCGATCAGGATCGAAAGCCCCTTGCGTGCAAGCTCTTCGACCTTCTTCAGCCCTTCGACGGCCTTCTTGGGATCATCGCGGTCGATGAATGCGGCGTCCATGATCTTGCCCATCGTGCCGACGATGGGGTCGTTCTCGAGTTCCTTCTTGCCGACCGAGGTGAAGTTGTCGCTGACCAGTCGCCCCGCTATCAGCGGGTCGGCCTGGTTGCGGTGGTTGAAGATGAACACCGCCGGGCGCTGGGCGGTCAGGTTCTCCTCACCCAACACGTTGAGGTTGACACCGATGGTCGTCAGCAGTGTCCTGCCAAAGGTCGACGTGAAGAAGTTGACACCGGTGCGCCTGTTGCGCGTCAACAGCCCCAGCCCCAGCGCGCCTGCGGCGATCGGCACCATCGACGCGATACCGGCAGCGGTGCGCAACTGCGAAACCGGGTTGCTGCCACTGCGACTGGTGAAGCGCAGCACTGGCCAGCCACGTTTGGCGGCGACCGCAGCGAGCTTGCCCGCCGGGTTCGTCGGCCGCGGGTTGCCGACGAGGTACATCAGCGCGACATCTTCGTCGCCGTCGGCGTAAAAGTAGCTCTTGGCAAGATCGACGCCGTTCTTCGCGGAAAACGCCTGCACCGCACGGGCTTTGCCCGGGCCCCAGATGATCGGCGTCTGCACCTCACCCGTGAGCAGGCCGTCTTCGTCGGTCTCGAACTTGTTGCTCAACACGTTCTTGATGCCGAGGAACCGTGCGACGGGTTCGACCTGCACCGTCAGCGCCGACGAGCTGAGCACCACAGTGTGACCGCGGGCCATGTGCGCGCGGACGAGTTCGCGCATCTCGGGATAGATGCGGCCGACGATCTTCTGCTCGAACAGCCGCTCGGCGAGTTCGTCGATGTCGCCGAGGGAGTTGCCGCGCAGCATCCGGGCACCCTTGCCGATGAGGTCCTCGAACTCGGAGCGGCCGAGCTGATGGTTGAGGCCGGCCTGCACCATGCCGATGAACTCGCCGACGGACATCTGCCGCCTGCGCAGCCGGTCCTGGGTCATGATGACACCGGTGAACCCGGCCACCAGTGTGCCGTCCAGATCGAAGAACGCGCCGACCTCGGGCCCAGGCGGGCTGCCTTCGATCTCGGCGACTGAGCCAGGCAGCCGCATGGTCCTTGGGTTGGGCTGACCGTTGGCCGAAGTCATTGCGCCGCACTTCCGTTGGGTGACACTGGGGTGGGTTCTGGGGCGTCGACGGTGAACGTCGCAGGCGCGGCCCTTCCGTCGCCGCCGAGCGCGAGCACCTCGTCGAACCCGGCCAGCAGACAGCGCGCCCACAGGTCGGCGTCGTCGACCGACGCGCGGTCGTAGCGGGTGCTGATGGTGCAGTAGCCGGCGCGGGAGATCAGCACGACCATCATCGCCACGCCGGGCAGCGGGCCGATGCCGTACTGCCGCAAGACCTTTGCGCCTGCGATGAAGGTGTCGCCCGCATAGACCGGCACATTGCTGGCCTGGACGTCCGAGTTGACGATCGAACCCGCCATCGACTCAAGCACAGAATCAGGCATCAGCGTGAGCACAGGGGCGATAGCGCCGACCATGTCGATCGCACGCTCCTCGCGCTTGTGGGTCATTTGCGACCGGATGTCCCTGATGCGCAGCCCGGGGTCCTGAAAACCGACGGGCGCGGCGAGGTTGACGCCTGCAAATCGGTTGCCGCCTGCGGGATCCGCCTCCGACCGCAGATTGACCGGCACCGCCATCGGCAGCGCCTCGATCGGCACGCCCTTGGCCTCGTGGTAGAGGCGCAGCGCGCCGCAGAGCCCGGCCAGGTAGGCGTCGTTGATGGAACCGCCCGCCGCCTTGGCGGCCTTGTGCAGCGTGCCGAATTCGATGTCGATGGCCTCGCTGCGCGAGGTCAGGCTGCGGCGCCGCAGCACCGGCGACGGTGGGGCGACGGGTCCGACGACGCGGGCACCGGACATCGCGTACTCGACAACCCCACCCAAGTTCGATATCGGGTCTCGGACGACCTTGCCGACGACGTGCGCGGCGCTGAAGAGCACGCCTCGGACCCGGCCTGCGATGGTGCCGGGCAGCCGGTTAATCCCTTGGCGCATCAGGTCGTTGGGCGACAGATCCTGGGGAACCGGCAGCGGCGCCGGGGCCTGCGGCGCTGGATCGCGCTCGAGATCGTAGAGGTTGGCGAACATCTCGACGCCGCCAACGCCGTCGGTCACGGCGTGGCTGAGATGTACCAACTGGGCCGCGCGACCGCCTTCAAGGCCCTCGACAAGCGTCGCGGTCCACAGCGGCCGGGAGATATCGAGCGGCGACTGCGCCGCGATCTCGGCCAGGTCGAACACCTGGCGCATCGTGCCCGGCTCGGGGACCCGCATCCGCCGCACGTGAAAATCGAGGTTGAAGTCGGGGTCGACCACCCACCGCGGTGCCACGGTTGGCAGCGTCGGCATGACGACCTTTTGCCGCAGCCGCAGCACCTTGCGCGACGCCGCTTCGAAGCGCGCTCGGTAGCTCTCCCAGTCCGGGGTGGTGTCGAGCAGTTCGACGGTCATGATGCCAGAGCGGGTGCGCGGGTGAGCTTCGCCGCGATGCAGTATCTGGTCGAACGCGCTGAGTTCCTCCGGAAGTCCGTCCGCGTCGTGTTCCGGCACGTCGCTCATGCTCGTCGCTCCCCTCCTTAACGCCCGATGTGCAGTCACTACGCTAGTCCGCCGCCCGGGGCGGTGTGCCTCTAATAGCTGTTGCGCGGGGAGGGTTCCCGCTCACCTCGCGATACACTCACCGACGCTGCCCCCGTAGCTCAGCGGACAGAGCAGCCGCCTTCTAAGCGGTAGGTCGCAGGTTCAAGTCCTGCCGGGGGTGCCTCTTGCGAAGACGGCTGCCCCCACCGCATTCAGTGGGGGCAGCCGACTCTTCAACTTGTCCAACCGGTCTGCGTCAGCCCTTACTGCCGGTGCTGCCGTTCGAGCTACCGGCACCGCCGGTGCCGGTGCCGCCCGTGCCGCCGGCACCGCCGGTCGCACCCCCGCCGCCCGAACCGCCGTCGCCGCCCTTCGCCGTGCCGGTGCCGCTGGTGGCGCTGCCGCCGGAGCCACCGGTTCCGCCAGTGCCGACCACGTTGCCGCCGTTACCGCCGCTGCCACCACTGCCTGCCGTGCTGGTGCCCGCTCCCGTGGTGGAGCTGTTGCCGCCACTGCCGCCGCTTCCGCCAGTGCCGACGACCGCGCCGCCGTTACCGCCGCTGCCGCCGCTGCCTGCCGTGCTGGTGCCCGCTCCCGTGGTGGAACTGTTGCCGCCACTGCCGCCGCTTCCGCCGGTGCCGACCACCGCGCCGCCGTCGCCGCCATTGCCGCCGCTGCCCGCCGTGGTGTTGGCGCCCGTGGTGCTCGTCGAGTTAGTGGCATTGCCGCCATCGCCGCCCGTTCCGAGCAGAACGGCGTGGCCGCCGTCGCCGCCGGTGCCCCCCGTCACTGCTCCGTCGCCGCCGTCGCCACCGTTGCCGAGCACTATTCCTGCGTTGCCGCCGTTTCCGCTGTACGCGTCGCCGCCACTGCCGAGGACGATTCCGCCGTCGCCGCCACTGGTGACGCCGGTGCCGCCGTCGCCGGTCAGGCCCGCATGGCCGCCGTCACCGCCGAAGGTGTTGCCGCCGTTGCCAAACACCAGACCGCCGTCGCCGCCGTCACCGTCGTAAGAGTCGCCGCCGCTGCCGACGAGCACCGCACCGTTGCCGCCACTGCCCACGATGGACGAGCCGCCGTTGCCTGCCACCACGCCGCCATTGCCGCCTGTGCCGGAGAAGGAGTCGCCGCCGGCCCCGAGCACCAAGCCGCCGTTCCCGCCGTCGCCATTTGCCGCGGAGCCGCCACTGCCGATGAGGCCCGCATTGCCGCCGTTACCGTCGCCGCCGGGGCCACCAGGGCCACCGGGACCACCGGCATTGCCGCCACTGCCGAGGACCAGTCCGCCGTTGCCGCCGCTCCCGACATCGGAGCTACCGCCGTTGCCGACCAGGCCCGCGCTGCCGCCGTTACCACCGATGGTGCTGCCGCCGCTTCCCAGCAGGCCGGCGTTGCCGCCGTTACCGCTGATGGTGCTGCCGCCATTTCCGAGCAGCAGGCCGCCGCTGCCGCCATTCCCGTCGACGGACGAGCCGCCGTTGCCGATCAGCAGCCCCGCGTTGCCACCGTTACCGGTCGTCGAACTCGTGCCGTTGCCGACCAACACCTTGACGATCGAACCCAAGAGGCTGCCAAGGCCAGTCAGTTGGATGTCGCCGGCCGAAGACGCAACCGGAGGAACCGTCGGCGCCGACAGTGCACCCGTCAGCGCGGCGGCGCCGCCACCGCTGACCAGCACGCCGGCGGCCAGGTATGTGGTGACCTGAAGCCTTCTTGAGCTCTTCTTGCACTTGCTGTGCTCGCCCATTCCGGGGATCCTTTCGTTGCTACTTCCAGCTCTGCGCTCTGTTCAGCTAACGTTAGCTAGCTAAGCAAGCAATATATTGCCATCGATCTAGCCGTTGTCATAGCAAAAACTTGAAATGGCTTCTGGCGGTGTCCTCAGCACTGCGGCTGCGACGACGACGACGCGCTTGATGAACGGAAGCTGAATATATAAGCAGTTCAGCGAGCCTGGAAGCCACTCAGTTGTGGCAATCACGTCAGTGATCGCATGCGCGAGCCCGACCAACGATCGCAAGCGTCGACGCGCAATTAAATTGACCTCCGCGCAAATCGACCTCGGCCTTTCGGCAATCATGACTGTAGATATTGTATTTATCTGATCATTTGCTGTGAACCCTGACCTGCGCGTCTCTTGTCGCCACCGGCTCTGCTCGCATTCGGCCCGTCCAGGCGTGCCGGTTCTGCGATGCTCACTAGGTGAACCGAGACCGTGTCCGCAGTCTCGTCGGGCTGAGCACCGCCCCGGTCGTGCTCGCTCTTTCGCTATCCCCGGCCGCGTCCGCTGACGCCGCGTCCTGGAA
>DATJIX010000353.1:0-17931 GCA_035492865.1 Mycobacterium sp.
TCGCCGGTGACGAATCTCGAGCTGTACCTGATCTTTCCGCTCAACAACGAGGAATCCACCATCGCGCTGGTGCGCGGCACCATGCTGACCGGCGGCGTGGTGCTGCTCGGTCTGCTGGCCGCGATCGCGCTGCTGGTGGCCCGCCAGATCGTGCTGCCCGTGCGGTCGGCGTCGCGGATCGCCGAGCGGTTCGCCGAAGGGCATCTGACCGAGCGCATGCCCGTGCGCGGCGAGGACGACATGGCGCGGCTGGCCGTGTCGTTCAACGACATGGCCGAGAGCCTGCATCGGCAGATCACCCAGCTCGAGGAGTTCGGCAACCTGCAGCGCCGGTTCACCTCCGACGTCAGCCATGAGTTGCGCACCCCGCTGACGACCGTGCGGATGGCCGCCGACTTGATCTACGACCACAGCGAGGACCTGGATCCGGCGCTGCGGCGCTCCACCGAATTGATGGTCAACGAGCTGGACCGCTTCGAGACGCTGCTGAACGACCTGCTGGAAATCTCGCGCCACGATGCGGGTGTCGCCGAGCTATCGGTCGAGTCGGTGGATCTGCGTTCCACGGTGCAGAGCGCGCTCGACAACGTCGGGCACCTGGCGGCCGACGCCGATATCGAGCTGATCGTCGACATGCCCGCGGAAGGCGTGATCGCCGAGGTCGACCCGCGGCGGGTGGAACGGATCCTGCGCAACCTGATCGCCAACGCCATCGACCACGCCGAGCACAAGCCGGTGCGGATCCGGATGGCGGCCGACGAAGATACGGTCGCCGTCACCGTCCGCGACTATGGCGTCGGCCTGCGGCCCGGTGAAGAGAAGCTGGTGTTCAGCCGATTCTGGCGGTCGGACCCGTCGCGGGTGCGGCGCTCGGGCGGCACCGGCCTCGGCCTTGCGATCAGTATCGAGGACGCCCGGCTGCACCAGGGCCGACTGGAGGCGTGGGGCGAACCCGGCAAGGGCGCCTGCTTCCGGATGACGCTGCCGCTGGTGCGCGGTCACAAAGTGACGACCAGCCCGCTACCGATGAAACCCGTTGGGCGCGAACGGCCCCCGCGTCGTAGCCGCGAACGCGAACCCGCGACGGAGAACGTGTGAAACGCCTCATGGCGGTCATCTGGCTGCTGGCCGTCGTGCTCGCGGGCTGCGCCGGTGTGCCCAGTTCGTCGGCGCCGCAGGCCATCGGGACCGTCGACCGGCCCGCCCCGCCGAGCCTGCCCAAGCCGACGGCCGGCATGGACCCCGACGTCCTGCTGCGCGAATTTCTCAAGGCAACAGCCGATCCCGCCAACAGACACCTTGCCGCCCGGCAGTTTCTCACCGAATCTGCCTCGCGCGCATGGGATGACGCGGGCAGCGCGCTGCTGATCGACAACGTCGTCTTCGTCGAAACCCGCGGCCCCGATCGGGTCTCGGTGAGCATGCGCGCCGACATCCTCGGCTCGCTTTCCGACGTCGGCGTCTTCGAGACCGGCGAGGGTGCGCTGCCCGACCCCGGGGCGATCGACCTGGTCAAGACGCCGGGCGGATGGCGGATCGACCGGCTGCCCAACGGTGTTTTCCTTGACTGGCAACAGTTTCAGTCCACCTACAAGCGCAACACGCTGTACTTCGCCGAACCGACCGGCCACACCGTGGTACCCGATCCGCGCTATGTCGCGGTCTCCGATTCTGATCAGCTGGCCACCGAGTTGGTCAGCAAGCTGATCGCGGGGCCGCGCCCGGAAATGACCAACACCGTGCGCAATCTGCTAGGGCCTCCGCTCAAGCTGCGTGGCCCGGTGACGCGCGCGGACGGCGGCAAGACCGGGGTGGGGCGCGGCTACGGCGGCGCCCGTATCGACCTGGAAAACCTGTCGACGACGGACCCGCACAGCAGGCAATTGCTTGCGGCGCAGCTCATTTGGACACTGTCGCGAGCCGGCATCAATGGCCCGTACGTCATCAACGCCGATGGCGCGGCGCTCGACGATCGATTCGCCGACGGCTGGAATACCTCCGACGTCGCCGCCACCGACCCCGGCGCGGCCGACGGTGCCGCCGCGGGCCTGCACGCGTTGGTGGCCGGCTCGCTGGTGTCGTTGGACGGTCAGCGTGCGACGCGGGTGGCCGGCCAGTTCGGCCAGATGCCGGGCCAGACCGCGGCCGCCGTGTCGCGCACCGGTCAGGAGGTGGCGTCGATCGTGACGCTGCAGCCCGGTGCGCCGGACATGGCGTCGTCGCTGTGGGTCGGCCCGCTGAGCGGTAACGCGACACAGGCGATGGAGGGGCACACCCTTTCGCGGCCCAGTTGGTCGCTCGACGACGCGATCTGGGTGGTCGTGGACGGCAACAATGTGGTGCGGGCGATCCAGGACGCGTCTGGCCAGCCTGGCCGTATCCCTGTCGACTCCACCGTGGTGTCGACGCGCTTCCCCGGCGCGATCGCCGAACTCCAGCTCTCTCGCGACGGCACCCGGGCAGCGATGATCATCGAGGGGCAAGTGATCCTGGCCGGTGTCGAGCAGACGGCGGGCGGCGGCTATGTGCTGACCTATCCGCGACGGCTGGGTTTCGGGCTCGGCAACACGGCGGTGTCACTGTCCTGGCGCACCGGCGACGACATCGTCGTCAGCAGGACAGACCCGCAGCACCCGGTGTCCTATGTCAACCTCGACGGGGTGAACTCCGACGGCCCCAGCCGCAACCTGCTGATGCCGGTCACCACCGTCGCCGCCAACCCGTCCACGGTGTACGTCGCCGATGGGCGCGGCGTGTTGCAGTTGTCCGGGTCGGCGGCGGATAACGACCCCGCGTGGGCTGAGGTGCGGCCACTGATGGTGCCCGACGCGCTGCCGGTGCTTCCTGGCTGACTGAACCATCTCCCTGCATCGCCCGTTGTGCAGACAAAACACCCGCCAGAGGTGTTTGCTCAACAGCCAGGAGGGGATGATGAAGATCCGCGGTCCGATGCTCACCCTCGGCGCCGTCGCGGTGCTCGGGGTCGGCATATTGCTCGTGAACATGTCCAAGGAAGAGTCGGGCCCGGCGCAGAGCCCCTACAGCAAGTCGACGACGAGCGCCGTTGCTGCCACTCCGGCGGCTCCGCCGCTCGCACCTAGTACCCCGCCGCCTCCGGCCTTTCCGGCCAAGGCCGACTACGTGGGCAAGATCCCGACCGCCAACGGCACGGTCACTGTGGAGATCACCGTCGACGGCGGTAAGGCGATTGCATACGCCTGCGACGGCAATACCGTCGAATCGTGGCTGCGGGGTAGCGCGGTCAACGGCGCAGTGAGCCTTGCCAACAAGGACAAGACGAGCCGACTCGAGGGCAAGCTGCAGGGCAGCGCGATCGTGGGCACGCTGTGGATCGGCGACAAGAAGTGGGACTTCAACGCACCTATGGCGGCGCCGCCGGCCGGGCTGTATGTCTATGAGAAAGCGGGTGTCCGCAACAGCTGGATCGTCGACCCGGCCGGGGGAGTGACGGGCGTGCAGCGGCGCGAGGACGGTTCGACCACTCCCGCACCGAAGCTGACCACCGATGGCATCGCGGACATCGACGGCATCGAGGTCAGGGCGATCCGGGTCGAGGGCGACAGCGATGTCTGACCCGGCCGCCACCCAACGCATCAGCACATCGAAGGGCGGTGCCGCGGTGGTGATCGCCGTGGTCCTTGGCGCTGTGGTCGCCGTCGGGCTTGGTGTGTTCGGGAAGGTGCATGAGCCGCAATACTTTTCCATCAACGTGGCAGGCTTTTCCAGCGGGCTGGCGGTCAAGGCGTGGTTGTCGACGCTCGCGATGCTGCTGGCCCTGTTTCAGCTGGTGTCGGCGTTCGCGATGTACCGGTTGATTCCTGGCGGAAAGGCGCCGGCCTGGATGGGCACCGCGCACGTGTGGTCGGGCCGGTTGGCGGTGCTCGTCAGCGTTCCGGTCGCGGTGCACTGCCTGTACGCGTTGGGCTTTCAGTCCTACGACAACCGGGTGCTGTTCCATTCGTTGTTCGGTTGCTTCTTCTACGGCGCCTTCGTCACGAAGATGGTGCTGCTCACCCGCAAGGGCCTTCGGGGATGGGTGATTCCGGTCGCCGGGGGTCTGGTGTTCTTCGGTCTGGTCTACGTCTGGTTGACGTCGGCATTGTGGTTCTTCGATACCAACGGCATCACGCTCTAACTGAAAGGTAATTTGTGAACATTTCCGAATTCGTGATCTCGCGTCAGAAGGTTCTGCTCGGTGCGGGCCTGGGACTGGTCACCGCGGTGGTGGCGGCCTGCAGCACATACGGCAAGAAGGACGAGGCCGCAAGCGAATCCAGCGCGACCACCGCGGCGCCGTCCGCATCCGGTGGCACCGCCGCGCCTGCGGGCAACGCCATCGCCAAGACGGCCGATGTCCCGGTGGGATCGGGCGTGATCGTCGGCGACGTCGTGGTAACGCAGCCCACCGCCGGCGTGTTCAAGGGCTTCTCCGCGAAATGCACCCACAAGGGGTGCATGGTGGACAAGGTGGCGGACGGAACGATCGACTGTCCTTGCCACGGAAGCAAGTTCAACCTCGACGGCTCCGTCGCAAAGGGCCCTGCGGACAAACCGCTGGAGGCCGAGAACGTCACCGTACAGGGGGACTCGATCGTCCTGGGCTGACTCGCGGCGATCACGTCGAACTGACGCCGGGGATACGGCCCTCGCGGAAAGCCTCGACGAAGTGGCGGTGGTCATCCCGCACGATCGCGGCATACTCGAGCCCGAAGCCGACGATGTCGGCGACGAAGTCGTCGAGGTCATCGCCGATCGCTGCGACGATGGCCTCCTCGGTCTGAAAGTCGACCAATGTCTGGTCGCTGTCGGTGTCGCTGACACAGTGCACCTTGGCTGCGGCCTGCCCGAGTTGCTCGATCACGTCAGTGAGTTCGTCGGGTTCGGTTAGCTCGTCCCAGTCCAAATCGGCCTCGTACGGCGAGATTTCGCTGACCACGTAGCCGACGTCGTCGATGTCGGTGTAGCCGAGCAGGGGATCGGCGTGCGCCTGCAGTGCGCGCTGCGACACCGCGGTGCGATGGCCGTGGTGTTCGAAGTAATCGGACACCTTTGCGTCGTCGACCACCCGGCTCGGCGCAGCGACGTTGCCTTGTTTGATCGACAGCACCACGTCGTTGTCCAGTGCCTGGTTGAAGCCCTCGATCAACACGGTGTACGCGGGCAGTCCCGCGCTGCCAATGCCCAGCCCAGACTTGCCTATGACATCTTTGACGTCGTAGGCGATGCCCCGGAAGCGCTTGGATTTCGGAATCGTCTGCAGGTAACGCTCGAATGCTGCGACGACCTTGTCCCGTTCGGCATCGTCCACCCGGCGCACGCCGGGCGCATCGCGAAAACGCCTGTCCCATTGATCTACTCGCGTCATGCGGTCCAGCATCTGCGCTCTGGTCGACAGGCGAGCCGACTGCAGCGCCGACAACACGGCCCCGCGCGCTGTCTCGAGATTCAGCGAGAAGGAAGTATCGTCCTCGACGTCGACGAACCACTTGACCTGGTGAACATATGCGCGGACGAATGTTTCGATCAGCGCCGTGATCTCCTCGTCGGAAATCGCTTTCTGCCAGCAGATCAGCGCAATGCTCGCAGCAAACCGCTGCAGATCCCAGGTGAAGTGACCGACGAACGCCTCGTCGAAGTCGTTGACGTCGAAGATGAGTACTCCAGCCCCGTCCATATACGTGCCGAAGTTCTCTGCGTGCAGGTCGCCCTGGATCCACACTCTGCTCGTGCGGTCGTCGGCCCATCTGTCGTCGCGGTCAGCGACATCGGCGTAGAACACACATGCACTGCCTCGGTAAAACGCGAAGGGGTCGGCGGCCATCTTCCGGAACTTCGTCCTGAACGCGTCGGGGTCCGCCTTCATGAGTCCGGCGAACGCCTGCACTAGGCAGTCGACGATGAACGATTCCCGCTCGTCACCACGGGTATGCGACGCGGCCATGGGACCGGAGTTACCCGCAAAGACCGGTATCTATGCCATCGAAGCGACGATCTGCTCTCGAGTAAGGGGAAGGGCGCGCACCCGAACGCCGAGCGCGTCGGCCACCGCGTTGGCTATGGCCGCGGCCGTCGGGCCCTGCGCACATTCCCCGACGCCGAGCGGCGGATGGTCGGCACCGGGCAGAAGCTCGACGTCGACAGCCGGCGCTTCGGAGAAGCGCAGGATCGGATAGGTCTCCCAGGTGTCGCTGGTGACAGTGAACCGGTCGAACCGAACCCGCTCCTTCACCGTCCAGCTGGTCGCCTGGATCGCACCACCTTCGATTTGGTTGGCCGCCCCGTCGGGGTTGATGACCAGTCCGGCGTCGACGGCGACGGTCAGCCGTCGCACCCTGACCTCGTTGACGGCCTCGACCTCCGCGACCACGGCGCAGTAGGCGCTCGAGTTCTTGTAGCGTGCATATCCGATTCCGTGGCCGACGCCGTCGCGAGGTGTCCACGTCGTCCAACCCGACTGTCGGACAACGTGTTCGATCACGGCTCGAGCGCGCGGGTCGGACAGGTGCGCCAGCCGGAACTCGACAGTGTCCCGGCCGGCTTCCGCGGCGAGTTCGTCCATGAACGACTCCGCGGCGAATACGTTGAGGTGGGCCCCCAGCGACCGCAACGCCGACGTCCGCAGCGGCATCGTGGTCAGCAGATGATTGACCACCCTGCAGGCCGGGAAGTGGTAACCAGGAACGGCATTGCGACTCGCTCCGCCGCCGCGCTCCTGTGGCGGTTCGCCCGCTGAGCGGATCTCCACGCCCGATCGGTGACTTGCCGCCAGGAACGCGGGGTCAGGTGTCATGCCGGGGCGGCTGATGAAGCTGCCGCTCCAGATCTCGTGCCGCCAGGCCAGCACGCTGCCGTCGGCAGCGCAGTCGGCCGAAAGTCGCACGACGCCAGCGGGTCCGAGAGGCGACCAGCTCAACTCGTCGGATCGCGACCACACCACCTGCACCGGCAGGCCGGGTACGGCGAGCGCGAGCACCGCGGCATCCATCGCCGCGTCGTCGGCGCCGTTGTGGCCGTAACAGCCCGCCCCGTCGACGTGGCGGACCACCACACGATCCGGTTCGATCGACAGCTCCCGCGCGATCTCGCGGCGCAACACGTGCACGCCCTGACTGTGCGTCCAGATCTGGAGGCGGTCGCGTTCGGCGACCGCGACGGCGCAGGAGGGTCCGATCGAACCGTGTGCGAGATAGGGGCGGTGGTAGGACGCGGAGTGTGATCGGGCAACACCGGCGGGTGGTCGTTGTCCGACGTCGGCAATCACAGTGGTGTCCGCTGCCGCCGACGTGAGGAATGCGGGCAGCTTGTCCTCGTCGGGCAGCGTCGGTCTCTGGTCCCAGACGGCGTCACGGCGCAGCAGGTCGGCCGCCCGCAGCGCGACCTCCTCCCGGTCGGCCACCACCGCGAGGAAGTCGCCATCGCGCACCACGGTGATCACGCCGGGCAGATTTTCTGTTGGGCCAAGGTCGATTTCGCGCAGACGTGCGCCACGCGACGGCGGCCGCACCACTCTGCCGTACACCATGGCGTCCAATGCCAGGTCGTGAACGTAGCGCGGCCGGCCAGCGAGCTTGTCGGGCAGGTCCAAACGCGCGAAGTCGGTTCCGACGACGTGGTAGGCCGAAACGGGCTTCGGCGTGACGTCGCCGCCCGCGGCCCTGTCCAGCAGGGTGTCGTCGGCCAGCTCCCAGTAGCTGGTGGACGCGCCGTCCTGAGCGGAAATCTGGCCGTCGTCGACGGTGAGTTCTTCCTTGGGTACAGCGAGCTTGTCGGCGGCGACCCCGAGGTAGATGTCGCGGACCTCCGCACACACGTGCCGAAGCGCCGCACCGGATTGCTGAACGGAAAGGCTGCCCGCGGTCAGGCCCTCGTCTGGGCTCAGATCGGTACTGGCTGCTGCCATCTCGATGCGGGCGACGTCGACGTCGAGTTCCTCGGCGGCCACCTGTGCCAGCGCGGTGAGCACGCCCTGGCCCAATTCGACTTTTCCGGAGCGGATTTCGACGACGCCGTCGGAATGAATGCGCAGCCAATCGCCGAGCCGGGGATTGGCGGCCAACGTCGGCGGCAGCGCTTCGGTGGTCATGACGCGGCCTCGCGCATCTCGGCAGCGGCGGCAAGCACGGCACGCACCACCCGATTGTGTGCGCCGCACCGGCAGAGGTTGTCGTCGAGCGCGGCGCGGACTTCAGACTCGGAGGGGTCAGGGTTCGACGACAGTAGGCGGGCGGCGCTGACGACGATCCCCGACATGCAGTAGCCGCACTGGGCGGCCTGATGCGCCACGATCGCGCGGGCGACAGCGTGGGGCTCGCCGTCGGGGCTGAGGCCCTCGACCGTGGTCACGTCTTTGCCCTCCACCGACCACAGCGGGGTGTCGCACGAGTAGATGTTGCGTCCATCGACCAGCACCATGCAGGCCCCGCAGACGCCGAGTCCGCAGCCGAATCGGGTGCCCTTCAGACCGAGGTGATTGCGCAGAATGTAGAGCAGCGCGGTGTCGTCCTCCGCATCAATCTGCCGGTCCTCGCCGTTCACACGAACCACTGCCATGAGTCCAGCATCGCGCGCGTTCTTGTGAGCTCGCCGAGTGTGGCGTTGAAGATGTCTCACCCCGCAGTGACACTGCGGACATGTTCGACCTCGTCCTTCCGCTCGAATGCGGTGGCTGCGGTGCGCCCTCGACCCGGTGGTGCCCGGCATGCGCCAGGGAGCTCGCCGTCAGGCCCGACCAACCACACCTCATCACGCCTCGCGTCGACGCCGGCGTGCCGGTGCTGTCGCTCGGCCGCTATGCCGGGCCGCGCCGCGACGCCATCGTCGCGGTCAAGGAACGCGGCCGCGCCGACCTCATCACGCCGCTCGCCGACGCCATGAGCGCCGGCATCCATCAGCTGCTTGCCTGGGGTGTGATCGACACACCGATCACCGTTGTCCCCGCGCCCACCCGCCGGTCCGCGGCGCGCCGCCGCGGCGGCGATCCAGTCACCCGGATCGCGCGGGCGGCGACGGAACGCGAGGCGGGCGTCGAGGTCGTCCAGGCGTTGAGATTGCGCGGGCTTGTCCGCGACTCCGTCGGGCTGTCCGGCGCCGACCGCCAGCGCAACATCGCAGGTCGCGTCAGGGTCACCAAGCCCGTCGAGGGCGCGGTGCTCGTCGTCGACGACATCGTGACGACCGGCGCCACCGCCGCCGAATCGGTCCGTGTGCTGCACATCGCGGGTGCTCAAGTCGCCGGAGTGCTTGCAATTGCCAATGCCTGACGGGGTGGGCAATTTCGATTCAAATCACCCCCATGTGAAGAACTGAAAACGGGTGCGCGAATTTAGTGGCACGACCGGGTGAACGCGATTACCGTCGGCCCTAACCACCCGTGAATGACCTCACGGCGGCGCTCAACCCAGAAGCGCCAGCATCGCCGACCAGCGGTAGGAGGTGACTAGCCGACACCTTGCGCCGGTGGGCGGAGCGATCTGCAGGCCCGCCGACGCGTATCCCAACGACAAGCCGGGCACGCGAAGCGTGCGACTCCGTAGAGAGCGAGTTGCCAAGCATGTCAAGCCATTCCGTGGACTCAGACCGCACCACGATGTTGGTCGAGGACGAACCCCCCGAATCCACCCCGAACGCCGAGGTCGTCGTCAAGGGCCGCAACGTCGAGGTTCCCGACCATTTCCGCATCTACGTCTCAGAAAAACTGTCTCGCCTGGAACGATTTGACCGCACCATCTACCTCTTCGACGTCGAACTCGACCATGAGCGCAACCGGCGCCAGCGCAAGAACTGTCAACACGTGGAGATCACGGCGCGGGGCCGCGGCCCTGTCGTTCGCGGCGAGGCCTGCGCCGACAGCTTCTATGCCGCCCTCGAGTCGGCGGTCTGCAAGCTCGAGAGCCGGCTCCGCCGCAGCAAGGACCGCCGCAAGGTGCACTACGGCGACAAGACACCCGTGTCGTTGGCCCAGGCCACGGCGCTGGACCCGCTGCTCACGACGCCGAGCGCACCTGCCGACGACTCCACGTCGATTGACGGAATGCCCGTCGACGATCACGAGCCGGGACGCGTCGTGCGGACCAAGGAACATCCGGCCAAGCCGATGACCGTCGACGACGCGCTCTACGAGATGGAGCTCGTCGGCCACGATTTCTTCCTGTTCCACGACAAACAGAGCGACAAGCCCTGCGTGGTCTATCGCAGGCACGCCTACGACTATGGATTGATCAGGCTCGCCTAGACGCTTTCCAGCGGCTTCGACCAGCTCTTTCGACGGGTCACCTACGATGGACGTCGTCTGCTAAGTCGTGAGATCCATCGAACACCCATAAGGAATTAGCGTGCTGGACAAGTTGCTCCGTCTCGGTGAAGGCCGCATGGTCAAGCGCCTCAAGGGGGTGGCTGACTACGTCAACACCCTGTCCGACGATGTGGAGAAGCTCTCCGACGCCGAGTTGCGCGCCAAGACCGACGAGTTCAAGAAGCGCGTCACCGACGGCGCCGACCTCGACGACCTTCTGCCCGAGGCCTTCGCCGTGGCCCGCGAGGCCGCCTGGCGGGTGCTCGACCAGCGGCACTTCGACGTCCAGGTGATGGGCGGTGCGGCGTTGCACTTCGGCAACGTCGCCGAGATGAAGACGGGCGAGGGCAAGACGCTGACCGCGGTGCTTCCGTCGTACCTCAACGCGCTGAGCGGCAAGGGCGTGCACGTCGTCACCGTCAACGACTACCTGGCCAAACGCGACGCCGAGTGGATGGGCCGTGTGCACCGCTTCCTTGGGCTCAACGTCGGCGTGATCCTGTCGGGTCTGACACCCGAGGAGCGGCGCGCTTCCTACGCCGCCGACATCACCTATGGCACCAACAACGAGTTCGGCTTCGACTACCTGCGCGACAACATGGCTCACTCGCTGGCCGATCTGGTGCAGCGCGGGCACAACTTCGCGATCGTCGACGAGGTCGACTCCATCCTGATCGACGAGGCCCGCACGCCGCTGATCATCTCCGGGCCCGCAGACGGCTCGTCGAACTGGTACACCGAGTTCGCCCGGCTGGCGCCGCTGATGGAGAAGGACACCCACTACGAGGTGGACCTTCGCAAACGCACGATCGGCGTGCACGAGATCGGTGTCGAGTTGGTCGAGGATCAGCTCGGCATCGAGAACCTCTACGAGGCCGCCAACTCGCCACTGGTCAGCTACCTGAACAACGCCATCAAAGCCAAGGAGCTGTTCCAGCGCGACAAGGACTACATCGTCCGCGACGGCGAGGTGCTGATCGTCGACGAGTTCACCGGCCGCGTGCTGATCGGCCGCCGGTACAACGAGGGCATGCACCAGGCGATCGAGGCCAAGGAGCATGTCGAGATCAAGGCCGAGAACCAGACGCTGGCAACCATCACGCTGCAGAACTACTTCCGGCTCTACGACAAGCTCTCGGGCATGACCGGCACCGCACAGACCGAGGCTGCCGAGTTGCACGAGATCTACAAGCTCGGCGTGGTGAGCATCCCCACCAACAAGGCGATGGTCCGCCAGGATCAGTCCGACCTGATCTACAAGACCGAAGAGGCCAAGTACATCGCGGTCGTCGACGACGTCTCCGAGCGCTATGAGAAAGGCCAGCCGGTACTGATCGGCACCACCAGCGTCGAGCGGTCGGAGTACCTGTCGCGCCAGTTCCAGAAGCGGCGAATCCCGCACAATGTGCTCAACGCCAAGTACCACGAGCAGGAGGCGAACATCATCGCCGAGGCGGGCCGGCTCGGCGCGATCACCGTCGCCACCAACATGGCAGGCCGCGGTACCGACATCGTGCTCGGCGGCAACGTCGACTTCCTGGCCGACAAGCGGCTACGTGCGCAGGGGCTCGACCCGGTCGAAACGCCCGAGGAATACGAAGCGGCGTGGCACGAGGTGCTACCACAGGCCAAGGCCGAAGCGGCCGAAGAGGCCAAGGACGTCATCGCCGTCGGTGGCCTCTATGTGTTGGGCACTGAACGCCACGAGTCGCGTCGCATCGACAACCAGCTGCGCGGCCGCTCGGGTCGCCAGGGCGATCCTGGCGAATCGCGGTTCTACCTGTCACTCGGCGACGAGCTGATGCGACGGTTCAACGGCGAGACGCTGGAGTCGCTGCTCAACCGGCTTCAGTTGCCCGACGATGTGCCGATCGAGGCGAAGATGGTGAGCCGCGCGATCAAGAGTGCGCAGACCCAGGTCGAGCAGCAGAACTTCGAGATCCGCAAGAACGTGCTCAAGTACGACGAGGTGATGAACCAGCAGCGCAAGGTCATCTACGAAGAGCGTCGCCTGATTCTCGAAGGGGAGAACCTCGCCGAGCAGGCCCACAAGATGCTGGTCGACGTGGTGACCGCCTATGTCGACGGTGCCACCGCCGAGGGCTACGCCGAGGACTGGGACCTGGAGACCCTGTGGACCGCGTTGAAGCAGCTCTACCCGGTCGGCATCGACCATCACGACCTGCTCGACTCCGACGCCGTCGGCGAGCCGGGCGAGCTCACCCGTGACGAGTTGCTCGACGCCTTGATCGAGGACGCCGAGCGCGCATACGCCGAACGTGAGAAGCAGCTCGAGGAGATCGCGGGCGACGGCGCGATGCGGCAGCTGGAGCGCAACGTGCTGCTCAACGTGCTCGACCGCAAGTGGCGTGAGCACCTCTACGAGATGGACTACCTCAAGGAGGGCATCGGCCTGCGGGCGATGGCGCAGCGCGATCCGCTGGTCGAGTACCAGCGCGAGGGCTACGACATGTTCGTCGGGATGCTGGAGGGACTCAAGGAGGAGTCGGTCGGCTTCCTGTTCAACGTGACCGTGGAAGCCGCGCCCGCGCCCACCGTCGCACCGGTCGCCGCGCCCTCGGGCCTTGCCCAGTTCGCGGCGGAGGCGGCAGCCAAGGCCCAAGACAGTGCGGTCGCCACCAAGGAGCGTCCAGCGAGCTTGCGCGCCAAGGGAATTGAAGACTCGGCGCCGCCGCTGACCTACTCCGGGCCCTCCGAGGACGGGTCGGCCCAGGTGCAACGGTCCGGCGGCGGTAAGCACGCCGCACCGAGCGGTGGCACCAGCCGTCGGGAGCGTCGCGAAGCCGCGCGTCAGCAGGCCAAGGACGCCAAGGGCAGCCGCAGGCGCTAGCTCACGGCTCGAGAATCGCGGCGATGCGCTCCAGCGTGGCGCGCATGCCGTCCTCGGCCTGCTTGGGCATCGCGCCCATCTTGAGCATTGGCCGTTGACGGTCCTGCGACACGTCCCACGTCTCGCGCACCAGGGTGCCGTCCTCGACGGGGCTCAGTTCGTAGCGCCAGATCCGGCCGCCGATGAGCCCAAGGGGGCCTGTCCTGGTCTGCCATGCAATGCGGCGATCGGGCTCGAATTCGATGACTGTGTTGGTGGTGCGGTACGGCACGAACAACGTCTCCGGCCTGCCGCGCATCGCCATGCCGAACTTCGAGCCGAGCTCCAACGGCTGCGACGTTTGCGCCGAATGGTCCACGGTGCCGGATCCATCGAAGCTGGGATGTCGTCCGGCGTCGGCGATCATGGCGAAGATTTCGCAGGCGGGTGCCTTGATGACGCGCTCGACGCTGATCGTGTTTCCCTGCACGGCGTAACGCTAACCGCCTCAGCCGATCTGCAGGGCGACAATCCGCCAGCGGTCATCGCGGCGTTCGATGCGCCCGGCGATGGCGCGGACGCGCTGCGCGCGGGTGTAGGTCGCGAACAGCTCAGCGTGAATTCCGTCGTCGCCGTCGACCATCCGCACGCGGACCCGCCCAAGCGCCGCGGTCGCGGTGTGCGGCAGGCGCGTCAGCGCAATAACCGTGTCGATCAGTGCGGGCGCCACGAGCGGACGCAATTGTGCGATGGGCCTGCGCCGGTCGACGACCTCCAGAATGCGGCGCAACGCCGCGTCGGCGAATGTCACCGCGGCTCGGGGTGGCAACGGGTCCCGCGGTACCGAACGCAGCGGCCGCAACGCCCGCGCGCTGCGACGGTGTAACGCGGCCGATGTGGGCGGCGGGCACGCGGTGATTCCGACGGGCGGTGGCTCACAGTCGATGATCGGCGTCGTGAACGACACCGGTTCAAACGGAATCCGGGATGCGGTCATCGTTGCTCTCCAGCGGTCAATACGAACAGGGACGGCATCTGCTGGAGAGTCGCAGACACATTCATGATCGCACGGTCAGGTGACGCCCCGATGCACCCGTGATGCGCGGACACAGAACCGGCGGATAACCTGCTCGGGGGTCAATTGCAGCGACAAATGCCAAAGGGGGGTTGCACTTCAATGGTGACCAGGTTGTCGGCGTCGGACGCGGCGTTCTATCACCTGGAAGACACCTCGACCCCGATGTACGTCGGCACGCTGTCGATCCTGCGCAGGCCACGCAACGGGCTGAGCTACGAAACCCTGTTGGCCACCGTCGAACAGCGGCTGCCGCAGATCCCGCGCTATCGCCAGAAGGTGCGTGAGGTGACGTTGGGGCTGGCGCGGCCGGTGTGGATCGACGACCGCGACTTCGATATCACCTATCACATCCGGCGTTCGGCACTGCCGTCTCCTGGCAGCGACGGGCAACTGCACGAGCTCATCGCGCGGCTTGGCTCGCGACCCTTGGACAAGTCCCGGCCGCTGTGGGAGATGTATCTGATCGAAGGCCTGGCCCGCAACCGGATCGCGATCTACACCAAGACGCACCAGGCTCTGGTGAACGGCATGACCGCGCTCGAGATCGGGCACGTGGTCGCCGATCGCACCCAAAAGCAGCCGGAGTTCGGCGAGGACATCTGGATCCCCGCGCGTGAGCCGAGTGACCGTTCGCTGGTGTTCGGTGCGATCGGCGAGTGGATCACCCGTCCTGCCGAACAACTCGGCGCCGTGCGCTCGGCGCTGACCGAGGTGGCGACCAACGCCGGTCAGCTCGCCGAAGTCGGGCGCCGCGTCGTGGATGTCGCACGCACCGTCGCCCGCGGCACGGCGCCGAGCAGTCCGCTGAACACCACTGTGTCGCGCAACCGTCGCTTCACCGTGGCGGCTCAGCGGCTGGAGGACTACCGCGTGGTGCGGGCGCGCTACGAGTGCGACGTCAACGACATCGTGCTGTCGGTGGTTGCCGGCGCTCTGCGGAACTGGCTGATGTCGCGCGGTGAGCCGGTGACGTCGTCGACGACGGTCCGGGCGATGGCGCCGATGCCGGTCTATCCCGACGCTGACCTCGACCCGAGCGGGCCCGGCCAGCCGGTCAGTGAGGTGACACCGTTTCTCGTCGACCTCCCAGTGGGGGAGGGCAACGCGGTGGTGCGGCTGTCACAGGTTTCACACGCCACCGAGTCGCATCCGACCCATGGCAGCTTCGTCGACGCCAGGACCATCGTCACGCTGTCGGGCTTTGCGCCACCGACGTTGCACGCCATGGGAATTCGTGTTGCGACCAGTTTCTCGGCGCGGCAGTTCAACCTGCTGATCACGAATGTGCCGGGCGCGCAGAAGCAGATGTACGTCGCGGGCACCAAGCTGCTGGAAACCTATTCGGTGCCGCCGCTGCTGAACAATCAGGTGCTGGCGCTCGGGGTGACGTCGTACAACGGCATGCTCTACTTCGGCATCAACGCCGACCGCGAGGCGATGAGCGACGTCGGCGTGTTTCCGGCTCTGCTACGGGAATCGCTCGACGAATTGCTGGAAGCCGCGCAGTAACGGCTAACCTCGCCTCGTGCGCGTCTACGTCCCCGCGACCCTGGCCATGCTGCAGCAGCTGGTTGCCGATCAAGTGCTGCACGCTCGCAGCGGGACAGCATTCGCGGTGACGCCGACCCTGCGTGAGGCCTACGCCGAGGGCGACGACGACGAACTGGCCGACGTGGCGCTGCGTGATGCGGCGCTCGCGTCGCTGCGGCTGTTGGCCGGCGAGGGCACGTCAGATCTGCCGCCGCGGCGGGCGGTGGTGGTCGCCGACGTCGAGGACGCGACGCCGCGTCCGGATCTCGACGACGCGGTGGTGCGGCTGGCGGGGCCGCTCGGCTACGACGAGGTGATCGCCGCCTACGTCGACAACGCCGAGGCCGAACCCGTGGTGGTGCCTGCGATCGAGGCCATCGACGCCGCAGACCTGGGCGACGAGGACGCCGAGTTCGTCGTCGGCGATGCCCAGGATCACGATCTGGCCTGGTACGCGCCCCAAGAACTGCCATTCCTGCTCGAGCTGCTGTGATGCGTCTCCGGTGGCTCAAGCGCAGAACCTACGGTACCGTAGGTTATGTCTCCCGGACGACGGGAAGCGCGATCCTGAAACTGGGGCAGGAGCTTTCCTTGGGTAAGAAATACAGCAGCAGCAGGCCCGCAGCCCTCCTCGCGGACACCGAGCGGCCGGCCGTCGCCGGTGCCGGCAGGCATCGCGGTTGGGACACTGCGCGGGCGATCGCCGAGCGAATCACCACGCCACTGCTGCCCGACGACTATCTCAAGCTCGCGAACCCGTTGTGGTCGGCGCGGGAACTGCGCGGCCGGGTGATCGAGGTCCGGCGGGAGACCGTCGACTCCGCGACCTTGGTGATCAAGCCCGGGTGGGGCTTTTCGTTCGACTACGAGCCCGGCCAGTACATCGGGATCGGCGTGCTGATCGACGGGCGCTGGCGGTGGCGGTCGTACTCGCTGACGTCGAGTCCGTTGAGGGGTTCGCGCACCATCACCATCACGGTCAAGGCCATGCCCGAGGGGTTCCTGTCGACGCACCTTGTCGGTGGGGTGGCACCCGGCACGATCGTTCGCTTGGCCGCGCCGCAGGGCAACTTCGTGATGCCCGACCCGGCGCCTGCGTCGGTGTTGTTCATCACGGGCGGCTCGGGCATCACGCCGGTGATGTCGATGTTGCGGACGCTGACCCGGCGCGACCAGATCACCGATGTCGTCCACTTGCATTCGGCGCCAACCGAATCCGACGTGATGTTCGGTGCGGAGCTGGCTGAACTGGCGCAGGCGCACGACGGCTACCGAGTGCGGATGCGATCGACTCGAACCGAGGGGCGGCTCGATCTGAGCCGGCTGGACGACGAGGTGCCCGACTGGCGGCAACGCCAGACCTGGGCGTGTGGTCCCGAGGGCATGCTCAACGCCGCCGAGCGGGTTTGGCAGGCGGCCGGGATCGCCGAGCGCCTGCACCTGGAGCGGTTTGCGGTATCCAAGGCCGCGGTACACGGGCAGGGCGGCACGGTCCAGTTCGCCCGCAGCGGCAAGACGCTCACCGTGGACGCCGCGACTCCACTGATGGATGCCGGTGAACAGGTCGGTGTGCAGATGCCATTCGGCTGCCGGATGGGCATCTGCCAGTCGTGTGTGGTGGGCCTGCTGGACGGCCACGTCCGCGACCTGCGCACCGGCGTGGAGAAGGAGCCTGGCACTCGCATCCAGACCTGCATCTCGGCAGCATCTGGCGATTGTGTACTGGACATTTAGCCTTTACTGGCTGGTAACCTACGGAGCCGTAGGTTACGGTAGCGTAGATATGAGAAGGGGGTAGAACAATGGCAATCACCGACGTACCGGAATTCGCGCATCTGACCGAATCCGACATCGAAAACCTGGCCGTCGAGCTCGACGCGATCCGCCTTGACATTGAAGACTCCCGTGGAGAGCGCGATTCGCGCTACATCCGCCGCACCATTGCCGCCCAGCGTGCCGTCGAGGTCGCGGGCCGGCTCATGCTGGCCGCCAGCTCGCGGCGCTCGGCGTGGTGGGCGGGCACCGTGACTCTGGGCGTGGCCAAGATCATCGAGAACATGGAGATCGGCCACAACGTCATGCACGGCCAATGGGACTGGATGAACGATCCCGAGATTCACTCCTCGACGTGGGAGTGGGACATGAGCGGGGCGTCCAAGCACTGGCGGTTCACCCACAACT
>DATJIX010000354.1:0-7842 GCA_035492865.1 Mycobacterium sp.
TTGAGTACCGACTCGACCACTGGGGCTCGCGACCACGCCCGGTCTCAGGTACATGCCGCCACCATGCGGATTCCCACCACCCCGCCCGACGTCGACCCGACGCGCCTGCTGTGGGCCGAATCGATTCCACCCGGCTCGTACGCGACCAGGGTTCTCGGTCGCGGCACCCGACTGCGGCTCATCGATCCCGAGGGCGGCGCGTGCGCGCATCTGCTGCTTTTCCGCTCCGACGCACCGTGGGAGCGACTCAATGTGGCCGACACCGTGAAGGTTCCGTGGCAGGCGTATCTCGGCACCGGACATCCCCTGCTGTCCGATCAGGGCAGGGTGTTGGCGACGGTGGCCGCCGACAGTTCGGGGCACCACGACACGTTGTGCGGTATGACCGAAGCGGGACAGGCCAAGATGCTGCTGGCCGCGATCAAACACGGCCTCGACATCCGCGACGTCGCACCGTCGGTGTCGTTGTTCAAGGGCGTCCGCGTCGGGGACGACGGCGCCCTCGGGTTCACCGGTTCGGCAGGCCCGGGCGCCGCAGTCGACCTACTGATCCATCTGCCCGTGGTCGTCGCGCTGGTCAACACCGCCCACCCGCTCGATCCCGACCCGGCGCTCACCGGTCTCGACGTGTTGGCCTGGCGCGCCGGGGAACAGCTGACCACACCCGTCAACGACGATCCCGAATACCTGCGCGCCCTTTTCAACACCGAAAGCACCTGGGCCGCAGCTCAAACCAGTGAGGCAAGCAAATGACCACGACAGAATTGACCGTCATCGGCGACGAGGTGGTCGGGGCGTGCGCGCCGTGGTCGGCGATCGTGCGGACGGGCCAGACCCTGCAGATCATCGACCTGCACGGCAATCAGGCCGTCGACACGCTCCTCTACGGCGTCTCGGGTGATCAGGTCGACCGCGCGCTTCGCTACAGCGCGCAGGCCACCATCGCAGCGCAGCGCAACATCTTTCTGAGCACCGGTTCGGTGCTGCGGGCCACCAATGGCACGCCCCTGATGACGATCGTCGCCGACGACGTCGGCAACCACGACACCATCGCGGGCGCGTGCTCGAAGGAGTCGAACACGCTGCGGTACGGCCATCACACCGTGCACCAACATGCCTGCGCCGAAAACTTTTTGGCCGAGGGCGCCAAATGGGGATTGGGCAAGCGCGACATCGTGTCGAACATCAACTTCTTCATGAACGTCCCGGTCGAGGCGGACGGCACGCTGGGCATCGTCGACGGGCTGTCGGCCCCCGGCAAGTCGCTGTCGTTGCGCGCGGAGCGCGACACGCTGGTGCTGGTGTCGAACTGCCCGCAGATCAACAACCCCTGCAACGGGTTCAACCCAACCCCGGTGCGGATGGTGATTTCGGCCCGATGACCGCAATCGAGGTGGTGCGGCCGGGGATGCTGACCACCGTCCAGGACTGGCCCGGTCGCATCGGGTACTGGCATGTCGGCGTGCCACCCTCGGGACCGATGGACGACCTGTCGTTCCGGATCGGCAACAGGGTGCTTGGCAACCCCGAGGGCGCGGGCGGCCTGGAATGCACGAGAGGTGGCCCTGCCCTTCGGTTTCCGGACGGCGGACGGGTGTGCGTCACCGGGGCGCCCGTCTCCGTGACCATGAACGGGGTGCCGGTGCCGCAGTGGCAGTCGGTCACCATCCCAGCCGGTGGGGTGCTGGACGTCGCGACGCTCACCGGCCCGGGCATGCGCTGCTACGTCTTGGTCGCCGGTGGCCTACAGGAAGCCGAATATCTGGGCAGCACAGCCACCTTCACACTTGGCGCGTTCGGCGGTCACGACGGCCGACCGGTGCGCGAAGGCGATGTGCTGACGGCGGCCGCCGACCAGGGCCCGCTCAACGGCCGCCCCGCGCGCGCCGCGATCGACGAGCAGCCCAGCATCGGACACCGCTGGGAAGTCGCGGTCACCGAAGGCCCACATGCCGCACCCGAATTCTTCACGAGGGCCGACATCGACACCTTGATCGGCACCGACTACACCGTGCATTTCAATTCCGATCGCACCGGCGTGCGGCTGGTGGGTCCCAAGCCGCAGTGGGCGCGCAGCGACGGCGGCGAGGCCGGGCTGCATCCGTCGAACATCCACGACAACGCTTACTGCGTCGGCACTTTGGACTTCACCGGTGACACCCCGATCCTGCTCGGACCCGACGGGCCCAGCCTCGGCGGGTTTGTCTGCCCCGTCACGGTGGTCGGTGGCGACCGCTGGAAGCTGGGGCAGATGGCGCCGGGTGACACCATCCGCTTTGTTCCTGTGCGCGCGGACCGAGCGCCGTCGCTGCGGACCATCGACATCGACCGACGCGCGTCGTTCCCCTTGGTGATCTCGACGTCCAGTGACAACGACGACGGCGTGCTCAGCCGGTTCACGGCGGCCGACGGCACCGATGTCACGTTGCGCCGCGACGGCGACGGCGGCGTGCTTGTGGAGTACGGGAAGATGGTGCTCGACCTCGCCATGCGGACCAGAGTGCATGTGTTGTACGAACACCTGCTCGCCAAGGACGTCGCAGGCATCACCGAGCTCACCCCGGGTGTGCGTTCCCTGCAGGTGCAGTTCGACCCTGCGGTGTTGTCGATGGCCGAAGTGACCGACCTGCTGGCGGGCGCCGACGGCGAGCTGCCCGCGTCCGATCAGCTCGTCGTGCCGAGCCGCACCGTCCGGCTGCCGCTGTCGTGGGATGACCCTGCGACCCATGAAGCCATCCAGCGCTACATGCACGGCGTGCGCGCGGACGCGCCGTGGTGTCCATGGAACATCGAGTTCATCCGGCGCATCAACGGCCTCGACGACGTGGACGCTGTACACGACATCGTGTTCAACGCAGAGTATTTGGTGCTCGGGCTGGGCGATGTGTACCTTGGCGCGCCGGTGGCCACTCCCCTGGATCCCCGGCACCGGCTGGTCACCACGAAGTACAACCCGGCGCGCACCTGGACTCCGGAGAACGCAGTCGGCATCGGCGGCGCGTACCTCTGTATCTACGGCATGGAGGGCCCGGGTGGCTACCAATTCGTCGGCCGCACCACTCAGGTCTGGAACCATTGCCACCCCGGCAACGCCCAATCCTTCGAACCCGGAACACCGTGGCTATTGCGATATTTCGACCGCATCAGCTTCTACCCCGTGAGTGCCGAAGAGCTGATGCACCTGCGCGCCGAGATGGCCGCCGGGCGCGGCAACGTCGCGATCGACGACGGAAAGTTCTCGCTTGCCGACTATCGCGGTTTCCTGTCCGACAACGACGACAGCATCGCCGCGTTCCGTCAGCAACAGGCGGTCGCCTTTGCGGCGGAGCGCCACGCATGGGACCTGGCCGGGGAGTTTCGCCGGGCGTCCTGACGCCTGTTCACCTCGATATGGCAGCCTGTGTGAACCATGGCGAAATCCAGTGACCAGGCGAATTCCAGGTATCTGGAGGTAGAGCGCAAGTTCGAGGTGTTCGAATCGACCGTTAGCCCGTCGTTCGAGGGGCTGTCGTTTGTCGCTCGGGTGGAACGTCACCCCGTGCAGCAGCTCGATGCCGTCTACTTCGACACACCGGCCCACGATCTGGCCGCCCGCCGTGTCACGCTGCGCCGTCGTACCGGTGGCAGCGACGCCGGCTGGCATCTCAAGCTGCCTGCAGGACCGGACGCCAGGACCGAGGTGAGGGTGCCGCTCGGAGACGCCGACGACGACGCCGCCGTGCCGGATGAACTGCTGGACGTCGTGTTGGCCATCGTGCGTGATCGCCCCGTCGGCCCCGTCGCGCGGATCTCGACCCGCCGCACGGTCGACGTGCTCTACGGACAGGGCGGCATCGCGCTGGCCGAGTTCTGCGACGACGACGTCGTGGCGCGCGCCGAGGACGACGAGGATTCCGAGCAGCGTTGGCGCGAGTGGGAGTTGGAGTTGGCCGAGGGGGCCGAGCGCGGCCTGTTGGACCGGCTGGCGAACCGGCTGCTCGACGCTGGCGCGGTGCCTGCCGGCCACGGTTCGAAACTCGCACGCGTCCTCCAGGGCGAGGACGACGACGCGGTCGAGCCCCCGGCCGACCCGGTGCACCGAGCGGTGGCCGAGCAGGTGGAGCAGCTGGTGGTGTGGGACCGCGCGGTGCGGGCCGACGTCTACGACTCGGTGCATCAGATGCGGGTGACCACCCGCAAGATTCGCAGCCTGCTCCAGGCGTCGGAGGGTGCGTTCGGCATCTCCGACGATGCTTGGATTCTCGACGAGTTGCGGCAGCTGGCCGCGGTGCTGGGAGTGGCGCGCGACGCCGAGGTGCTTGCCGAACGATATGAGCGGGCGCTCGATGAACTGCCCGACGAGCTGGTGCGGGGGCCGGTGCGGGAGCGTCTGGTCGACGGGGCCAACAAGCACTACAAGTCAGGTCTGCGGCGGTCGCTGATCGCGATGCGGTCGCAACGCTACTTCCGGCTGCTCGACGCATTGGAGGGCCTGGTGGCCGCCGAGCCTGCCGCAACGACACCGGGCGGCGAACCGGTCGAGCTGACGATCGACTCGGCCTACCGGCGGGTGCGCAAGGCGGCGAAGAGGGCTGCAGACGCGGCGGAACAGGATCGCGACGAGGCACTGCACCGAATCCGCAAGGGCGCCAAGCGACTTCGGTATACCGCGGCGGCAACCGGCGAAGGCAAAGTGTCAGACCGCGCCAAGACGATCCAGACTCTGCTCGGCGACCATCAGGACAGCGTGGTCAGCCGCACCCACCTGAGTCACCAGGCGGAGACCGCTTACGCCGCGGGCGAGGACACGTTCACCTACGGGCTGCTCTACCAACTCGAGGACGACCTGGCGCGGCGATCGCGCGCGCAGCTCGACGACGCATTGCGGAAGTTGGACCGGTCGGTGCGCAAGTCGCGCTGAAATGAGCGGGCGGATGAGTTGGCCTGTAAGCCGGATTCTGTCCCTTGCCACCGCGTTTTACCACGGCGACAAGGCGGCGACCATCCATCTGGACACACCGTTGCCGGGTGCCTCAAGCGGCCTACCCGCAGGCTCGGGCGAGCAGCCCTCGGACGCCTGCGCGACCGCACCAGGTGCGGTCTTCTTGGCCTTGCTTCGGGTGGGGTTTGCCTAGCCACTCCGGTCACCCGGAATGCTGGTGCGCTCTTACCGCACCGTTTCACCCTTACCACCGCGAAGGTGGCGGTCTGTTTTCTGTGGCACTTTCCCGCGAGTCACCTCGGATTGCTGTTAGCAATCACCCCGCTCTGTGAAGTCCGGACTTTCCTCGAACCATCAGGTCCGCGGCCGCCCAGCCAACTCATCCGCCCAATAAACTTAGCTTATGCCGCAGGTGCCGCCAGCCCGTTACCTGCAGCGGGCCAAGGATTTGGTGGACGCGCGTTATGCGGAGGCCATCACCGTCGATGACCTGGCCGCGGCCGCCGGGCTGTCGCGGGCGCATTTCAGCCGGATGTTCACCAGGACGTTCGGCGAATCGCCGCGCTCGTATCTGCAGTCGCGGCGGCTCGAGCGGGCCGCGGCGCTTCTGCGCTACACCGACCGGTCGGTGGCAGACATCTGCGTGATGGTCGGCCTGCAGAGCGTCGGGTCGTTCACCACCAGCTTCGCCAGGGTCTACGGATTGCCGCCGGCCGCATACCGGGCCAGCATGCCGCCCGCCGCGATCCATGCACGAGTGCCTAGTTGCATCCTGCGCCGTGACACGCGTCGCCCCGCCGACAGCCGGGTGAAGACAGCACACGGGGAGAAGACGGACGGCGACAACCGGCCGTAGCGTCGTCCGCGTGATGAAAATTGCCAGCGCCCATTTGTGGGTGCACGACCAGGAAGTTGCGCTGAAGTATTGGACCGAGAAGGTCGGTATGGAAGTGCGCCAAGATGTTTCGTTCCCGGAGGAGATGGGTGACTTCCGGTGGCTGACGGTCGGCCCGCGCGGTCAGGACGACGTGTCGATCGTGTTGATGGCGGTGCCCGGCGAGCCGTTGATGGATGACGCGACACACAAACAGGTGCTGGATCTGACGGCGAAGGGCTTCGCGGGGACCGTCTTCCTCACCACCGACGACTGCCAGGCGAGCTACGAGGAACTGAAGGCCCGCGGCGTGGAGTTCACGGAGGAACCAACCCAGATGCCGTACGGCATCGACTGCGGATTCCGTGACCCGTCAGGCAACAGCGTGCGACTGACCCAATTGACGGAGATACCGGCCAATACTGGATAAGTGCGAACTTCCACCGCAGCGGTCGGGTCGGCTGCCTTCTTTCTGGTGGCCCCCGGGACATTCGTCGGGCTGGGCCCCTGGTTGATCACCCGTTGGGAGATCCCTGGGTCCAGCCCGCCGTTGCGACTGGTCCTCGGAGTCGTGCTCATCGTTTTGGGTCTGATCCCACCCGTGCATGCGTTCATCCAATTCGCCAAGGCCGGCGGCACTCCCATGCCTGCGGCGCCGCCGCAGCGTCTTGTCGTCACCGGATTCAACCGCTTCGTGCGCAACCCGATGTACGTCGGACTGCTCACCGCGATCCTCGGCCAGGCACTGCTTTTCGACAGTCTCCCGCTCGTGCTCTACGCGGTCATCGGCTGGGTCACGACAGCGTCATTCGTCCACTGGTACGAAGAACCCACCCTGCTTCGGACTTTCGGCGAACAGTACGAGGAGTATCGCCGCAATGTGCCTGCCTGGACTCCACGCCTGACGCCATGGAATCCGGCGCGTCAGAAGGGTGGGGGTTCGTAGTTTTTGGCGAGCCAGGTTTGGCGTTGTTGTTCTTCTTGGGCGATGAGTTCGGTTCGTTGGTGGCGTTCGGCGTTGATGCGGTCACGCTTGTTTTGTGCGCGGGTTTGCTTGCGACGCGGCATCATCACCGTGCGGTAGGCGCCGGGCTCCTCGACGATCGGTGTCGGTAGCTCGCCGGTGGAGTGCGCCAACGCCGGAAACAGTGCCGCGCCGTGGGCCTGGGTGGTGTAGGTGTGCCCGGTCGGCGCGGTCAAGACGATGGTGCCATCGGGCAACTGGCGTTCAGACCAGCCGGCGTGAAACGTCTTGATCAAATGATGAATTTCGCAGTAATGCTTGAGATCTGAGGCATGGGTGGGCCCGGCCGGATAGGGCACGGTGTGGTCGAGGTCGCATTTGGCGACCGGTTTGTCACACCCCGGCCAACAGCACATCAGATCCCGCCACCGCACGAAGTCCCGGGTGGCCGCCGAAGGCCGATACCCCGGATCCGGGCTCGCCGACGGCATCACAACCGGTTTGAGTTGGGCGGTGGCCGCTAGCTCACGCACCGACTCCGCGGGCAGGATCCCGAACCCGCGCAGATACCCCGGCGCATTACCGGTGCCCTCCACGGTGGCCTGTTCGGCCAACACATGAATCACCGCCGCAGCCGCGGTGCTGGCGGCGGCCCGCTCAGCACCCGCCGGGCAATCGGCTGATCCGCATTGGCAGGCCAAGGTGGCCTCACCGCGCGCCAACGGTCCGGTGGCATCGGCGCGACGCTGCTCTGTGGTGCGCGGATCGTTGACACACACGGTCGCCGCCAACGCATCCAACCGCTGATTCAGTGCCGCCCCGTCGGCGGCATGCAGATGCCCCGACAGCGACGCCATCCCCGGGCTGGCCGGGTCGATGTCGACATAGCGGCTGTCCTCCACCTTCGGCGGTATCCGCACCCCGGCCGCGTCGAACTTGGCGACCCACTGATCCACCCGATCACGCAACTTCGGCTTCGACAGCTTCATCCACTTCGGGCAATGGGGGGCGATCGCCTCATCCAACTCGGCCATCACCGCGTCATCAACGTTCTCGGTGCGCGCGATGATCGTGGAGACCAGC
>DATJIX010000355.1:0-13541 GCA_035492865.1 Mycobacterium sp.
GTAGAGGCGGCCGTCGATTTCTCCGACGTCGTAGATGGGCACGATGTGGGGGTCGTCGAGGCGGGCTGCGGCGCGGGCTTCGCGGCGGAATCGTTTTTCGTAGTCGGGGTCTTTGGCGTAGTGCGGTAGCAGCATTTTGATCGCGACTACTCGGTCGATGGTGGTGTCGTGGGCGCGCCATACCTCGCCCATTCCGCCGCGGCCCAGCAGCTCAAGCAGCTGGTAACGGCCAAAAGACGTGCCCTCCACCGGCTCACGATAAACCGGCGGACCGCTCTTGGGGTGGATCTTCTAGGTCAACGAGATTGACTGCTACTCAGGACTATTCATCGAGGCGATCTGGCCGCCCTTGGATGGCCAGCAACCACCAACACCGGGCCGCGGCGACCGGTCGCCGGGCGCAGCTAATGGCGGCGCGGGCCCAGATCGTTGTGGGTTTCGGCGGGCCACGTACGGCGTCCTGGGTATTTGCCTTTTCAAGCTCGGCACATGCGACACACCGGCCACATCCGTCGCAACCGCCACTTTGTCCGTCAAGATCGGTATCGAGCAAAGATAGGTGGATCTTGACCTCCGCTTCGCGCGGACCGACCTCAAGGGTGGACCGTGGGCCAGAGCAGACGTCGCGGGTACCGCCGAGCGTTTCTGACCACAGTGTTGGCTGTGATCGTCGGATTGGTGTGCACCACGACGATCAGCAAGGACCTCGTGCACAAGGGCCATCCGCGCGAGGTGTTCGTGACCGCCGTGGCGAGCATCAACCCGGCGCCGACGACGACGGCCATCGCCGACTCCGATGTCTGGGGGCTGGACCAGGCGGGCGTCGACAAGACAATGGACATGATCAAGGCGACCAACGTCACCGCGGTCCGCCTGATGATCCCGTGGGCGGGCGTCGAAGCCACCCAAGGCAACCTGAATTGGACGAGCATCGACAAGACGGTGAACTCGGCCGCCGCCCGCAACATCGCGGTCGTCGGCATGGTGAACTCGTCACCGAAGTGGGCGGTGGTCAGCGGCGGCCAGTCTCTGAGCGGAACTCCCGCATCGCCGGCGGTTTACGCCGACTTCGTGGCGAAGTTCGTGGCGCGCTACGTCGGCAAGATCGCGGCAGTCGAAATCTGGAACGAGCCCAACTCGGTGACGTTCTCGACTCCGAAGCCGGACCCCGCCGCGTACACCGAATTGCTCAAGGCCGCCTACCCGAAGATCAAGGCGATCGATCCATCGATCGTTGTGGTGAGCGCGGGACTCGGAGCCATTCAAAGCTTTGGGTCGCTCACCATCAACCCCGTCGCATACGTGACGCAGATGTACGCAGCGGGTGCCAAGCCCTATTTCGACGCCCTGTCTTTCCATCCGTACCTCTACACCCTCAAGTTCTCCGGCGGTGTGGGCAAGGCGAACTCGCCGCTCCAGCAGCTGATGGATGTGCGGAAAGTGATGATCGCCAATGGCGACGACAACAAGAGAATCTGGGCGACGGAATACGGCCAGCCCGCGTCGAGCGGCGGCGAGGCCAAGGAAAACGAGTACATCGCCGACATCCTGTTGAAGTGGCAGGAACTGCCCTATGCCGGGCCGATGTTCATCTACACCACGCGTGATCGGAAGACCGGCAGCCTAAGCTCTCAGGACACTCTCGGTATCTACCACACGGACTGGACGCCGAAAACAGCGGCGCAAACCGTGAAGTCCGGGGCTTCGGGCGCGATCCCGAAATCTGCTGAATACCAGCAGTTCTCGGCTGTCAACGATGCGGGGCTCGGCAGTGTGCTGTCGCCGGTTTACAAGACGACCGACGGCAAGTGGGCGCAGGTGCGCACGGTCAGCACGGTCTTCCAGACCGCGAGCGGGTTCGTGAGTTCGCCGAATCCCGTCGCCGCCAAAGCGGGTTCGTATCTGCTCTCGCCGACCACGCAATTCGCCAACGGCTATCAGGACTTCAACAAGTCCACCGGGCTCCGGGTGTGGTACTCGGAGGCAACGGGTGCACATTCTGCTGCCGGCCACACCGCGAAGGTGTGGGTGCCCGAACTTGGTTTGGCCACCACTGACGAAAGCGGCGGGCCGACAGGCACGTACACGACTTTCGAGTACGGCAAGATCACCTGGAGTCCGCTGACCGGCGCGAAGATCGTCTGGGCCGACGGGCACGGCCCCGGGACGACTCCGACGTCCACCACGACAGCCACAACCACCACGACTGCCACCACGATCCCGACCACGACACCGGTGACGACAACGCCGCCGGTGACGACGGTGCCGCCGACGACGACACCGAAACCGGTCAGCAATCCGCTCACCGGGTTGTTGACCTTGCTCAGTAATCTCCTCGGGTCGCTCGGCGGACGGTGACTATCTGGGCCGACTCGCCCGGTCGCCGGTGAACCCCCGAACCACGTGCGAGCGTACGAAGTCTGCGACCACGTCATCGTCGTCCATGTTCAGCGTCGACGACGGTGTGCTGAACAACGAGAAGAGCATGCGGGCAAACCACTCGCCTGCGGCTCCCACGTCGAGGTCCTTGCGCACCTCACCGGTGAGCTTCGCCGCGGCGAGATACGGCGCGAGGAACTCACTGCACTCGCGCAGCAGCACCGCCGCGTTCTTCGTGAGCAGCAGGCTCACTTCGTCTGCGTCGAAATAGACTTCGGGCTCGACGAACTGCCGGGCCTTGGTGACGAACACCGCCGCGAGCGTCAGCTTGTCCTCCAGCGATTCCCCTCGACCCATCGCCCGTGCCATCTCGCGGTAGAAGCGCTGCGATGAATGTTCGGCGCAGGCCTCAACGATCTCGGACTTGTCCCGGAAGTACTCGTAGACCGTGCTCCGCGAAACTTCGGCCGCCCTGGCGATGTCGACGACGGTCGTCTTGGTCAAGCCGTGCCTGCCAAAGCAGGCCATGGCAGCCTCGATGATGACTTCGCGCGTGTCGGTCAGCGTCGTCTCGACGGTCATCGCATCAGCCTCTGTCGTCCGGCGCGAGGATGAGCGCACTCGTGGGCACCCCGGTTCCAGACGTGACGAGCACGTGCTCAACATTTTCCACTTGGTTGTACGACGTGCCGCGCACCTGGCGCACGCCCTCGGTGATGCCGTTCATCCCGTGGATGTAGGCCTCGCCTAGCAGGCCGCCGTTCGTGTTGATCGGCAGTTCGCCGCCGAGCGAAAGCCTCTCGACCGTCGCGAAGTCTTTGGCTTCTCCGCGACCGCAGAAGCCCAACTCCTCCAGTTGTGCGAATACGAAAGGGGTGAAGTGGTCGTAGAGGAATGCCGTCTGAATGTCGGTGGGTTTGAGACCGGAGTCGCGCCAGAGCTTTTCGGCGACCACGCCCATCTCCGGCAGTCCAGTGATGTCGTCACGGTAATAGCTCGTCATCATCTCGCCATCCCGGGCCGCGCCTTGTACCGCCGCGGTGATCACCGCAGGCGGCCGGGGCAGGTCGCGCGCCCGTTCGGCAGTGGTGACCACGAGCGCGACACCGCCGTCGCTTTCCTGGCAGCAATCGAGAAGGCGCAACACCGGTTCGATGACCCACCGCGAGTTCTGGTGCTCCTCAAGCATGATCGGGCGTTCGTAGAACCAGGCGTCGGGGTTGCGCGCCGCGTGGGCGCGGTCGACGACGGAGATGCGACCGAAGTCCTCGTTGGTGACCCCATAGGTCGACATGTAGCGCTGGGCGTGCAACGCCACCCACGCTGCCGGTGTCAGCAGCCCGAACGGTGCGTAATTCGCCATGAACAGCGGTGTCTCGGCGGTCGGCCGCGCCGTGGCGCCACCGAATCGGAAGCCGGATCTCTCGTTGAATGCGCGGTAGCACACGACGGCGTCGGCCGTGCCCGTCGCCACCGCCATCGCGGCCTGCAGCACGGTTCCCGCCGCCGCACCGCCGCCGTGGTGCACCCGAGTGAAGAACGTCAGGTCGCCGATGCCGACGTTTCGAGCGATGTCGATTTCGTCGCTGGAGTCCATCGTGAAGGTGACCATTCCGTCGATGTCACTGGGCTGTAGCCCGGCATCGTCGATCGCGGCTTTGACTGCCTCACACGCGAGTTGGAGTTCGCTTCGCCCGGACTCCTTGGAGAACTCGGTCTGGCCAATGCCCGCGATCGCCGCTTTCCCGCCGAGCGAACTCATTTGGTTCTATCCAGCAGGCTGAGCGTCGCCGTGCCCGACACGTGATCCCCGAGGCTGTTGCTGCCCTTGAATGCGACCTCGACGAACCCCTCTCCGTCGACGCCTTCGGACTTGCCGGTCACGCTGCCCGTGAATCTCAGTGGATCGTTGGGGAACGACGGCACTCCCAACCGGATCGCCAACTTCTTGACCATCGCCTCCGGGCCCGCCCAGTCGGTGAGGAAGCGGACGCAGAGTCCATTGGTGGTGAGGATGTTCATGAACATGTTGGGCGAACCCTGCTTCTTGGCGAAGTCCGGATCGTGGTGTACCGGCATGAAATCTCGCGATGCGATCGCGCCGGCGACGATGACCGTTGCGGTGACCGGGATTTCGAGCGGCGCGACCTCGTCGCCGACGTTGATGTCGCGCCAGTCCAGGGTGGTGGTCGTCATCGTTCTCCTTCTGCGTAGTCGGAGCCGAGCCGTGCCAACTGTGCGGACGCCGAACCCAGCGTCAGCTCGTTGTGCTTGGCCCATAGGAAGTACCTGAACAGGGGATAGGTGGTGTCGATGCCGATGCCGCCGTGCACCTGTTGGGCAGTCGCCGCGACCCTGGCGCCCGCATCGGCGGCCCAGAACTTCGCGATGCCGGCCTCGCGGTCGGCCTTTCGGCCCTGGCCGAGGAGCCAGGCGGCCCGCCACATCGTCCAGCGGATCGCCTCGACATCGATGAAGGCGTCCGCCATTCGCTGCTGCACCGCCTGAAAGCTGCCGATCGGCCTGCCGAACTGCTCACGTTCCGTCGTGTATGTGGCGGCGATGCGAAGGGCACGTTCGGTCACGCCGAGTTGGATCGCGCAGAGTCCGACCAGTGCGCGGGCGCGAAGCGACGCGAGCATCTCGGTGCCATCGCCGAGGAGCCGATCGCCACTGGAAACCATTACACCGTCCAGAGACACGTCGGCGTGCGGCTCACCGTTGGTGGTCGTGGCGGGTCGGATGTCGAGTCCGATGGTGCCCGCGTCGACCAGGAACAGGCACGCATCACCGTCATCGTCGGTGGCGGGTATCAACAGCGTGTGCGCAACCTGCGCCGCTGGCACCAACGCCTTGGCTCCGTCGATGCGCCAGCCGTCGCCGTCACGACGTGCGGTAGTCGCGGGCGTGGTCGGATCGGAGTGCCCGGGCTCGGTCAGGCCCGCGGTGAGCAGTCGTGTCCCGCTGACCACGTCGGGCAGGTACCGCTGCTGCTGTTCCTCATCGCCGTACCGGGCGATGGTGTCTGCGCCGAGCAGAAGGGTGGCGTAGACCGGCACCGGCGCGACGCTCCAGCCGACCTCGGTGAGAACCAATGCCAGCTCGAGGAAGCCCTGACCGCTGCCGCCGACCTTGTCGGGCAACGCAATTCCCAATAGGTCCGCTGTCGCGAGCTCACGCCAGAGCGCAGCGTCGTAGCGCACGTCGCCGGCTTCGAGATCGGTGAGATGTTTGGGCGTCGCACGGTGTTCGAACAGTTGCCTGGCGACCTTGGCGATCGTCTCTTGTTCCTCGGTGAACGTGAAGTCCATGTGACTGCGCTTCTTCTACCGGGCCGGCCGGAACTGGTGCAGGACGAGGTCCTTCCCGTCGAGGGTGTCGAACGTCTGGTAGAACACCTCGACGGGCATGCCGGCTTCGACGTCTGCAGGGGGGATTTCGCAGAGGTTCGATACCAGCCGCACGCCCTCCTCGAGTTCGACCAGCACCACGATGTACGGGTATTCCATCAGTGGCATCGGGGGATGCTGCGGCATCACGTAGCTGTACACCGTGCCGCGGCCGGTGGATTCGACGGTGTCCCAGTCCAGTGAGTTGCACGTCGGACACATCGGGCGTGCCGGCTGCCGAAGCGCCTGACATCCCTTGCATCGTTGAATCAACAGCTTGTGCTCGCGCAGCCCGTTCCAGAAGAACTCGTTGTCAGGGCTGACCGTCGGTGCCAGTCTGGTCGCCATCAGTTGCCGGCCTTGAATCGGAAGACCCGGAACCGCTGTCGGCCCAGCACTTCACCGTTCTGGTCGGTGTAGGTCGATAACCAGGTGATGAAGTGACCGGTGCCGAGGGAGGTCTTCTTCTCGTCGGAGATGTCCTCGAACACCTGCGTCACCGAGATGACGTCGCCCAGCCGCGGATAGCGTTCGATCTCGAATTCCGAATTGGTTGCGACGATGCCGGTGAACCCGGCCTCCTCGATGAATGCCGCGGGATTGCGGCCCATCTCGATTGGCACACCGCCGCGTTCGGCGATCCCTTCGATCTTCGGCGCGGGCATCGTCCACGTCTGCAGCATCACGGGCGGAGACACGATGCCGCCGAATCTCGAGTGCTCGGCGAACTCGGCGTCCAGATAGACCGGGTTCATATCGGCCATCGCATGCGCCCAGTGCCGAATCATCGGCTGGTTCACGGGGTCCGGCGCCACGGTCGGCTTTCCGGAACCGCCGGTGGGCTTACCGATCAGCGCGTCGAGCTTGGCGCGGAACTCTGGATCTGTCACTTGGCATCTCCACTCTGATTTGCCCGCAGGTCGCGTGGTGCGCGCGGCATGAACAGTCCCGCCATCGCGATGATGTCGCGTTGGAGTTCATTGGCCCCACCGCCGAACGTGTTGATCACCGCAATCCGGTACGCGGATTCGAGCGCGCCACGCAGGGGGGCATCGTCGCCCTTGCGAGTGCCCGCCCCGTCGAGTACCTCGAGCAGTTCACGGGCCACCTGTTGCGTCAACTCCGTGCCGAAGACCTTGACCGCCGACGCTTCGCCCATGCCCAGCACGCCTTTGGTCATGGCAGCGTTGACCCGCAGGTTCATGATCTTGTAGGCCGCGACCTGCGCCTCGACCTTCGCGAGCGCCTGCTGCACCCACGGCTGGTCGATGACTCGGCCGCTGTCGCGTTCGGTGGTCCTGGCCCACTGCAACGTCTTCTCGAACAGCGGCTCCAGCGCACCCATGTTCCCCAGCGCGGCTCGCTCGAAGTTCAGCTGCGTGGTGATCAGTCCCCAGCCTTCGTTTTCGCCTGCCACGATCGAGCTGGCGGGCACCCGCACGTCGTCGTAAAACGTGTAAAAGGTCGATACTCCCGGCATGGTGTGAAGCGGTTTCCACGAGAATCCTGGCGCCGATGTCGGCACGATGAATATCGAGATTCCCTTGTGCTTCTTGACGTTCGGGTCGGTGCGTGCGGCCAACCAGATGTAGTCGGCGTAGGCCGCGCCGCTGGTGAACATCTTTTGGCCGTTGATGACGTAGTCGTCGCCGTCGCGCACGGCGGTGGTGCGCAGGGACGCCAGATCGCTGCCCGCGGATGGTTCCGAGTAGCCGATCGCGAACTCGACGGTGCCGTTCAGGATTGCGGGCAGAAACGTCTGCTTCTGCTCGTCGGTCCCGCGCTGCGCGAGCGTCGGTCCGACGGTGTTGAGCGTCACGAGGGGGATGGGGGCATTCACCCGCTGCGCCTCTTCGAAGAAGATGAACTGTTCGAGCGCGGTAAAGCCGCGCCCGCCATATTCTTTCGGCCAGCCGACGCCGAGCAGGTTCGCGGCCCCGAGCGCGCGCACACACTCTTTGACTGCGTCCCCGCCCTCCATCCGGCCTGCGACAGCGGAGGCGCGTTCCGGCGTCATCACCGCCTCCAACGAGGCGCGGATCTCTGCGCGCAGCTCTTTCTGCTCCGGCGTGAAGTCCAGGTACATGCTCAGCCCGCCGTTCCGAGTCGCACCGGCATCCGCTTCACACCGGGCACCATCGTGGCCCGCATCCGGTCGACGTCGCCGACGAGCTCGAGATCGGGATATCGCCCGAGCAGCACCTCGAAGAACACCCGCGCCTCGAGGCGGGCAAGCTGAGCGCCAACACACGAGTGCTCGCCGCACCCGAACGCAATATGCGGATTCGGATGACGAGTGACCTTGAATTCTTCCGCGTCGGAACCGAACACCTCCTCGTCGCGATTGGCCGAGCCGTACAGCATCACCACCATGTCGCCCTCGCGGATGTGCTGGCCCCTGATCTCGACGTCCGCCGTCGCGGCCCGCGCCATGTGAGTCACCGGGCTGGTCCAGCGCAGCATCTCTTCCACGGCGGACGGGATCAGCGTGGGGTCTGCGGTCAGCTTGGCGGTTTCCTCTGGATGCTCGATGAGTGCCAACGTGCCCAGCGCGATCAGGTTCCTGGTGGTTTCGTTGCCCGCCACGAGCAACAGGAACGCGAAGTTCAGCAGATCGTCGTCGGTCAGCTTGGCCCCGTCGACCTCGGCGGTGGTCAATACCGACAACATGTCGTTTCGCGGCTCGGCGCGCCGGGCGGCGATCAGTTGCTGGAAATACGCGAACAACTCACCGACCGCGGCGAGCGAATCCAGCTCGATTTCGGGATCGGCGTTGCCCGTACACGCATCAGACCACCTGCGAAACTGCTCCCAGTCGTCGGCGGGTGCGCCGAGCAGTTCGGCGATCATCCGGGTCGGCAACGGCGCCGCAAGCTCTTCGGCGAAGTCGTGGGTTGATCCCGGCTGCACACCGTCGAGCACGCCGTACACGATCTCGCGCACCTTCGGTTCCAGGATCGCGACCTGTCGGCGGGTGAACCCGGTGTTGATCAGCTTGCGCAGCTGCCGGTGCCGCGGCGGGTCGGTGAAGATGAGGTTGCCCTCCTGAACCGGGTTCGGCATCACGGGGTCGGGGATGGTGATGCCCTTGGTCGAGGAGAACTTGTCCGGGTTGGTCGATACGAAGCGGATGTCCTCATAGCGCAGCAATGCCCAGAATTCGGTGTCGTCGTTCCAGCACACCGGTGCTTGCGCACGCAGTTCCTGATAGGCCGGGTACGGATCCCCGGTGTAGAAGTCCGGGGAGTGCAGCGGGACCTTGGTACGCAGTGCGGCCTCCTTCGATGGAGTCGTATCGGACATATCAAACGAATCTGTCCGATAAAGATTGTGTCTACTCGATGGTCGTGACACTGTCAACAAGCAGTGATTGCGGTGTTTACCAACCGAGTTGGCTACCGTGATTGACGCAGAGAATCCGACAGGTGTAGACCATGTGTTGATCCACTGAAACCCGGTGAGGAGTGTCATGCCCGACTCGCTCCCGTCCGCTGCGCTGGCAGGATTGCGCGTCGTCGAGATCGCGGGTGACATCGCAGGCCCGTACTGCACCAAGTTGCTGGTCGACCTCGGTGCCGAGGTCATCAAGGTCGAGCCGCCCGCGGGAGATCCGCTGCGCCGCTGGGGTCCGTTCCCCGGTGGCATACCCGATCCGAACCGCTCGGGTCTGTTCGAGTATCTCAATGCCGGAAAGAGCGGAATCACACTGGATCTCGAGTGCGACGTGTCAACAGCACGCCGGTTGATCGCCGATGCGCACGTCCTGGTCGAAGCCCTTCCACCGGGAACTCTTGCACGCTTGGGCCTTGACACCCACGAGTTGGAGGCCGTTAGTCCCGGCCTTGTCGTCGTTCGCATTTCGGACTTCGGGCAGGAGGGGCCGCTTCGCGACCGGGTCGCCACCCCTCTGACCATGCAGGCGGCATCGGGCTGGATTCACAACAGGGATCCCGATCGACCACCGGTGGGGGCTGGCGCGCGGATTTCCGAGTATGTCGCAGGCGGCTACGCGGCGCTCGGGGCTCTGACCGCGCTACGAACCCGGTCGGCAAGCACGAACGGGACTGTCGAGGTGGATGTTTCGGTGATGGAGGCGCTGCTGTCAACGCTGCCCTATCCCATGTTGATGGCTGAACGGATGCGGGCACTCGGTCGACCGAGTAACACCCGCTCGGCGCCGCTGATGGGTGTCGTCCGCGCGGCCGACGGGTGGATCGGTATCAATTGTCTTACGGGGCAGCACTGGCTAGACGTCTGCACGATGCTGGATCTGCCGGCGTACGCCGAACATCAGATCGCGATCATGATGGGCGGCGTCGAGCGTGCAGAGTTCTTCGCGAAGTCTGAACCGTGGCTGTCGGCGCACACTGTCGCCGAGATCCTCGAACTGAGCCAGGCGTTCCGGATTCCCGCTGCCCCCGTCAACGACGGGGCGACGGTGCTGCAGTGCCCGCAGTACGCCGAGCGTGGGTTCTTCGTCGACGGTGGTGGCGACGATTGGTCGTTTCGCAGACCGGGCGCCCCCTTCCGGCTGTCGCGCACCGCCGTGGCGGCACCGCGTCCCGCTCCTCGCCTCGGTGATTCAGTGACCGTCAAATCGTTTGTAGACTCGTCTGATTGGCGGGATGCCGGGGCGGCCGCGGAGCCATCGATGCCCTTCGCGGGTATCAAGGTTCTGGACCTGACCACCTTCTGGGCGGGTGCCTACCTGACGTGCTACCTCGGCGCTTTCGGCGCCGAGATCGTGAAGGTCGAATCAATCCAACGCCCCGACGGCCATCGCTACTCGGGGGCGTGGTCCTTCGAGGGCGATCGCTGGTATGAACGCAGTGCCATGTGGCAGGGCACCAACCTTAACAAGCGCGACATCACGCTCGACCTCACGTCCGAGCCTGGCCGTGAACTGGCGCGTCGGCTCGCGCGCGACGCTGACGTCGTCATCGAGAACTTCTCGCCACGGGTGGTCGAGCATTTCGGGTTGGATTACGAGTCCCTGCAATCGCTCAATCCCAATGTGATCCTCGTGCGGATGCCGGGATTCGGCCTGCAGGGCCCCTGGCGTGACTACGTCGGCTGGGCGCTCAACTTCGAGCAGACGTCGGGGATGTCGGCCGTCACCGGCTACGCCGACGGCCCGCCGTGCAACCTGCAGGGACCCGCCGACCCCATCGTCGGAACGCACGCGGGCGTGGCGCTGCTCGCGGCGCTGGAACATCGGCGGCGGACGGGCGAAGGGCAACTCGTCGAGATCGCGCAGATCGAGGTCGCGGCGTGCGTCGCCGCCGAGCCGGTGATCGAGTACACGATGAATGCCGTTGTGCAACAACGTGAAGGAAATCGTCGCCGCGGTCACCTGCAAGGTGTCTACCCAACCGCCGCAGACGACGAGTTTGTGGCGCTGTCTGTGCGTGACGATGCCGAATGGGCGGGCATCGTCGCGGCGATCGGTCTGCCTGCAGAACCCCGCCGGACCCACGACGAGTTCGACGCGGTGGTCGCCGCGTGGACGCGAACCCTAAGCGCCGCAGAGGTTGTCAGCGCTCTCGACGCGCAGGGAGTCCCAGCTGAACGGGTGCTCACCCCCGACCGGATGTATCACCTGACTCAACTCGACGCGCGGGGATACTACGAGGAAATCGAGCACCCCGTCACCGGTCCGCATCGCTACCCCGGTTGGCCGTTCAGGATGACGCCCGGCCCCAGTCGCCATCACCGAACCGCGCCGCCGACGCTGGGTCAGCACAACGAGGAGATCCTGCGGGAACTCGGCGTCGACGACCACGAGATCGAAGACCTGCGCGCGCGACGTGTGATCGGCGAGTCCGCGCTCAACGCGTAATCGTCAGGCGGCGGCGTTACTCGTCGAATTCTGCGATGGTGCCTGCGAACTCGAGTTGTTCGCGGTGGAGTCGGAGTCTGGACTCGGTGTCGACGGCTCCGCCTTCTTCTTCGGGGAGAAGAACTTCTTCACCGAGTCGGCCAACTGAGTCAACGGGTTCTTCTTGGGCGACGTCGTCTTGCCTGGCGTCGTCGGTGTGGCCTTGTTGCCGTCCTCGGTGAGCTCGCCAAGGTTCGGTCCCGGATCCGACAGCGTGGTCGCCTGCGGCTCCGTCGTGGATGTGTCCGCGGACGACGGCTCCTGCTCCTCTTGAGGTAGCGACTTCGCATTGATCGACGGCGAGTCCGTCGCAGCAAGCGGCGATGGGATCGAGCCGGGCAGCGCCTCGGCTCCGCTGACGAGATTGGTGGCGCCTTGCCCGAGTGCACCGGGAACCCCGGCGGCGGCCCCGAGCACCTTCCCTGGCGGGGTGATCAACGAGAACTGAACGGGCTTTTCGGGATTGAGGTTTTCGCGATCGGTGTAGCCCATATCCACCAGTAACCGGACCAGCGGCTCGACGCTGCCAAGGATCGGCTCGGTCAGTGGCGTCAAATGCACGATGCCTGCGATTTGGCGCACCGGTGCGAACAGCGGCAGATGCTCGGCCTTGACGAACACATAGGTGTCGTGTCCGCCTGCGCTGTTCGTCACGGTCTTCACCAAGACATTCGGATCGGTCGTTGCCGCGGGGTCCAAGGGGTTGTAGTCGACGCTGTCGTAGTACTGGTCCGGGTGGACGTACATCACGGCGACAAGGCTGTTCGCCAGTGAGAACGGGTTGAAGTACGCGGGGAAGTCGGCATACGGGTCGTACTCATCCGTCACGTATGTGGTGTTGTACGGAGACGGTTCCGCGGCGCCGTTCGAGGTGACGAAGAACGGAATCTTCAAGCCTGGGAATCGGCTGAAAATGCCGCCGTTGGGGACATTCGGCGACGCGATCATGACCCACATCAATCCCGGTTGGGTCGGGTCATTGGTGGGATTGAGGGGTGGAGCGCCGGGGTCCGTGGGATCGAGATTGCGCCGCACCTTCTCGGCGACGATGGTTCCTTCCGAGTAGCCGACGACGAGCAGGAACTGATCGTGGCCCTCTGCGTCCTGCGTGTTGTTCGTGATTGTGTCGGCCAGCACCGGCACTCCGGTATTCACGCTGTTGTCGATCTGGAACCCCGCTGGGTAGACGACGGGGATGTAGTTGAAGTCCGGCGGGATGAGGACATTGCCCTGCAACTTGTGCGGGATGTTGACGCCACCTGGGTCGCCGCGTCCGCCGATGCCGATCGTCGCGGCGGTGAGCTCAACCTGTGGGCTATACGCGGTGGTGTTCGTGGCATGACCGAACACGAGGACGGCCGACAGGGCGGCGGCAGTGGTGCCGACGAGGACCAGGGACGGCGACTGCCGATTTCGGTCCGCCCGCTTTGCTGACGAGACTCGACCATTCTTCGGCTTGCGATGCTTTGCCACGAACTTCCCCTCACAGTCGCCGCGACGCCCGACGTGGCTCGAACGGTATCGCATGGCCTTGAGATTGGCGGCAAAATTGGTGCGAAACCTGTGGTGAGTGCGCTTAGCTGGATCGATCATCCTGACTTAGCTCGGCGCTCTGAACCAGCGACAAGTAACGTTGTTCGCGTTCGGTCAGTTCGCTCGAGTCGATGGCGCCGAACGCCGCGGCATCGCGAGCGAACCGGGCCGGGGCATCGGGCAGCGCATCAGGACCTTCGAGCCTGAAGCAGCTCGGCGCCAGCGGGCCGAAGAGCAGGGCGCGACGCAGGTGCGGCCAATTGTCCAGATGGGGCTCGACGCCTGCCGCTCGCGCGAAGGCGACCGTCGCCAGGTTCATCCGGGTCTTCTGCGGGAGCCCGCGCTGGGCGCGATGCCCGTCG
>DATJIX010000356.1:0-10211 GCA_035492865.1 Mycobacterium sp.
GGTGTGGTGTTGTCGCGACAGCGGCTGCTCGAACTGGTGTGGGGCTACGACTTCGACGTCGACACCAACGTCGCCGATGTGTTCATCTCCTACCTCCGGCGCAAGCTCGAACGCGACGGCCTGCCGAGGGTGATCCATACCGTTCGCGGGATCGGGTACGTGCTGCGAGACGAGCCGTAGGTGAGTCGAGCATCAGACACAGTGACGAGTCCTTCTAAATGAGATGGCCGCGGTTCCTGCGGTCGGCCTCGTTGCGCACCAGGGTGGCGATCGCGTCGGCGGCCGCCGCGTCCGCGGTCGTTGCCGTGTTCACGATCCTGACCTCGGTCGTGCTCGCGAATAACGATGCGGTGCAATTGGATCGGCGGCTGGACTCCATCGTCGACGCCAGCATCAATCCAAACGAAGTGCAGGACCCACGCCGCGGCGTGCTCACCACAGGTCGCTCGAAGACCACCGGCCAGGTGATGTTCCAGCGTGGCCTGCAACTGCCGCCGTTGCCGTTGGGCACCGCGACGGTCGAAGTGAACGGTGTGGAGTACCGGGTGCGGACCATCGCGGTGGATCAGCAGGGTGGTGTGGTGATGTCGGTCGGAATCCGCGCCGACAGTATTCTGTTGAACCGCGCCAGGATTCCGCTGTACACGGCGGTCGGGGTGGGGACCGTGCTGATCGCTGCCGGCCTGGGCTGGCTGCTGGCCGGTCCCGCGATCCGGCCACTGCGCCGGCTGACCGAGCACACCAAACGGCTCGGCGAGGGTAGTGAGGCGATGCCGGAAGTGCGCGGGGTCCGGGAAGCGGAGGACCTGTCCGATGCGATGAGAGAGATGCTGAGCAGGCTGGCCGCCGCTCAGCAGGCCACATCCAACTCGCTGCAGGCCGCACAGGATTTCGCCGCGAACGCCGCGCACGAACTGCGCACGCCACTCACCGCGATGCGTGCCGACCTCGACACGCTGAGGATCCATGATCTGCCCGCCGAGGAGAGAGCCGAAGTGGTGCAAGACCTTTCGCGGGCACAGCGCCGGGTGGAGGCGATCATCACTGCGCTCGGGCAACTCGCGTCGGGCCAATTGGCGCAGGCCGAGGACCGTGAACTGATCGACCTCACCGACATGCTCGACCGAGTCGCGAGGGAGAACATGCGCACCGCGGGCGGTGTCGAGATCGACGTCGAGGTGGCGGACGACCTCGGGGCGATCTGGGGTTGGCCGGGCGGGCTGCGACTGGCCGTCGACAACCTGGTCCGCAACGCGGTGACACATGGCCAGGCGACGCGGATCGTGTTGGCGGCACACCGCCACGATCACATCCTGACGATCATCGTCGACGACAACGGTCGTGGACTGCCCGAAAACGAACATCAAACGGTGCTGGGCCGGTTCTCCCGCGGCAGCAACGCGGCACCGGGCGGTTCCGGGCTCGGCCTGGCTCTGGTGGCGCAACAGGCGACGCTGCACGGCGGCCGCATCGAGCTGTCGAACAGTCCGCTGGGCGGCTTGCGCGCTACCCTGACGCTTTCGACTTCGCCTGAGCCACCGACGAATTCAGACTAGCGCCGCACGAGTGCGGCCACGCTGCGCCAGCCCAGGAGAAGCACCGCGGTCACGATCGATGCGACCACCACAAAACTGGTCTGTACGCCGGCAGAGGTCGCCTTGCGCAGCAGCATTCCCCCCACCACCGTACAAATCCAGACGGCCACCCCGGTGGGAACGACGGTGAACGGCCTGCGCCACCCGCGGATCAGCAACCAGCCCGCAGCGGTGCCCGCGAGAAACGGCCACGCGGTCTCGGCGATCCCGGCGACGGTCAATCCTTCGGCATGGCTTCGACGTCCGATCGTGCAGAACACGAGTACGCAGACGATGTCGGCGAACAGCGCGGTCAGCGTGCGGCCCGCCCCGCGCTCGTTATCCATTGGCATAGGTCATCACATCCAAAACCAGTGGACCGACCGCTGACTCATCGCGTGGAGTGAATCCGGGCTGCATGGGCGCGGGCAGGCCTGCCTCGATTGCGCCTTCTGCATCCATTGATGCGATCCGACCGTCGAGTCTGAACGCCGACAACAGGAACGGGAGCCCGTTGGCCCGCAGCGGATCTGGGGTGCTCATCACCTGGAAGTGTAGGTGTGGCCCATCGGTGTTCCCGCTGTTGCCGAGCAGGGCGATCACCTGTCCCGAGGTCAGCCGGTCGCCGGCCTTGACCTTGATGCTGCCGGTCTCGAGGTGGGCGTACATCGCGTAGTTGCCGTCGCCGAGGTCCTCGATGATGCGATTGCCGGGGTACTGGTCCAGCGACAGACCGGACGGGTTTGTTCCGGCGACCTGTTCAGGCAGCCCATCGACGACCGCTGCAACGGTACCGTCGGCCACTGCATGGATTTCGGCGCCGAACCCGGGGTAGCTCTCCAGGCGGGTCTTGTCGCCGCTGAACATCCGTCCGTCCGGCAGCAACTGGACGTAGTCGATTGCGAACCGTTCCGCGGCCCACAGTTGGCCGTTGAGCGGATTGAGCGCCATCCGGTGCGGCGTCATGTCACAACAACTGTTGGCGTCCACCCAGTTCGGACCGACCAACGGCGGCGCGATGACCGGGGACTTGCGGGTCTGAACGGTGACGGGCGCGACGGTCTCGGTGGTGTTGGCCGGAAACAACGGGGGCTTCGGTTGCGCCAGCGTCACACCGACGGTGTGCATCAACTCTGTGGGAACCGTGTCGTCGGGATCGAGCACGACGTCCAGCCATACCGCCGCGGACTGCGCAGGTCCCAGTTTCGTTGTTGGCGTCTGCTTTCCGATAACGCGCGTCCAGTATGCAAGCCGGTCCCCCGCCAGGTTCAGCAGCGTGTGGTCGGCGGCGCGTACTTCGACCGACGTCAGTGTCACCTCTTGGTCGAGCACATTGGTGAGCTTCAATTCGTAGGCGAGGTGGACCTTGCCGTCGGTGGCGCGCACGGGAATCGGCTCGGCGACCACATCGGACAACACCGGGGTGATCGCGGTGGGTCCAGCGGTCGCCGGGGTGGACATCGAAGTGATGGACGTCGAAGTTGTTGACGTCGAAGAGTTTTCGGTCGACGGCGTGCACGCGGCGGTCAGTGCGGCCACCGCCAAGAGCGCCGCAGACGTCCGGCCCCGCATGACCGGTTCCCTACGTTTCTGGTTCGGGCTCGTGGCGTACCTCGGGATCTGGGCTGAACTGCGCTGGCTGCTCGACGTCGTCGATGTCTTCGACGGTGGCGTCGGGGTCGATGTCCTTCTCGGTGCGGAACATGAAGAAGAACACCACCCAGCCGATCGCGGAAATGAAAATCCAGCTGACCAACCGGTAGATGAGCATCGCGGAAATCGCCGAGGCCAACGTCATGCCGGACGACACCAGGCCGGGCACCAGCACTGCCTCGACCACAAGCAGCCCACCCGGCATCAACGGGATCGACCCGACGGCGCGGGCCGCCGCGTACGCCACCGTCACACCCGCGAGCGACGGATGCCCGCCGGTCGCGTAGCAGGCGGCCAGCAGACACCCGACGTCGGCGATCCAGTTGAACAGCGACCACCCGAATGCCACACCGAGTTCGCGGCGGGACAGGCTGACCGATTCAAGTTGGGTCAGCGTCTCGCGCCACTTGTGCAACCCGGTGTCAGCGGGCTTGCCGCGCACCGAGTTGAACCACGACAGCAGCCGCACTCCGATGCCGTCGATGAGTTCGGGCCGGGTCGCCACCGCTTGCGCCAGGAGGATCAACGCGAGAAAGCCGCCGAGCGAGAAGATAAGCGACAGTGGGTTTTTGCTAGCACCGAGCATGAACGCGCCGCCAAGACCGAGCAGCGCCAGACCCACCACCTGCAGCGCGCCCGACATCACCAGCTGCCACGACGCCACCACCGGTGAGGCGCCCCAGATCCGCTGTTGGCGGTAGATGAACGTGGCTGACAGCACAGGGCCGCCCGGCAACGTCGTGGACAACGCGTTGCCCGCGTAGAACGCCGCCTCTGAACGCCACTGCTTGACGGTGACGCCTGCCGACCTCAGCAGGGTCCGCTGGATGTGCGCGAAGCTGTGCATCGACGCCATCGCCGCGATGATCGCCGCCAGCACCCACCACCAGTTCGCCGAGTAGACGCTGCGCCACGCCTTGGCCAGCTGATCCCACACCAGCGTGAGTTCGACCGCCAGCACGACGACGGCGACGCCGAGGACCACCCAGCGCAGCCACCAGTATTTGCCCCGGGCAGGCCGCTCCTGGCTACGAGCGTCGCGCGCCGGCGCGTCGTGGGACACGCCAATAGGGTAACGGTGCTGCTGGCACGGAATTCGCCGCTCGCGCAGGCGCGCCGGGGTCGATTCGCCAGATTCCCAGCGGCGCCGCGGCCTGCCGCTACGCTACCGGCATGTCAGCGGACGCTTCCATCGATTCCGTCGCCGACCAGTCGGTGACTCCGCTCGTCCGCAAGACGGCCGCATGGGCGTGGCGGTTGCTGGTCATAGGCACTGCGATTGTCGCGCTGCTGTGGGTGGTCAAGAAGATCGAGATTCTCGTGGTGCCCGTCGCCTTGGCGACGATGCTGGCCGCATTGCTGCTGCCCGTCGTCGACTTCCTCGATCGCCGCGGTGCCCCTCGTGGCGGCGCGGTGGCCCTGGTGCTACTCGGCGGCATCGCCACCGTCGGCGGGATCCTCGCATTCGTCGTAACTCAGTTCATCGAGGGTGCTCCGGCGCTCGTCGACCAGGTCAGCACGAGCATCAAGGGTGTGGGGGACTGGCTGACGCAGGGACCACTGCACGTCAATCAGGAACAGATCGACAGCGCGCGCAAGTCGGCCATCGAGGCGCTGCAGAACAACCAGGAGAAGTTGACCAGCGGAGCCTTGTCGACGGCGAGCACGCTGACCGAGATCATCACCGGTGCGCTGTTGGTGCTCTTCACGCTGATCTTCGTGCTGCACGGCGGCCGCAACATCTACGGGTTCGTCACCAAGATCTTCCCCCAGGACGTGCGGGAACGGGTGCGCGACGCGGGCCGGGCCGGCTTTCGGTCGCTGATCGGCTATGTGCGCGCGACGTTCTTGGTCGCCCTCGTCGACGCGGTCGGCATCGGCACAGGCCTGGCGATCATGGGCGTGCCATTGGCGTTGCCGCTGGCGTCACTGGTGTTCCTCGGCGCGTTCATCCCGCTCGTCGGTGCGGTGATCGCGGGTTTCCTCGCGGTGGTCGTCGCGCTGATCGCCAAGGGCTGGGTCTTCGCGCTCATCACTCTTGGCCTGATCATCGCCGTGCAGCAATTGGAAGGCCATGTGCTGCAACCCCTTGTGATGGGTCGCGCGGTGTCGATTCACCCGCTGGCGATCGTGTTGGCGATCGCGGGCGGCGGCGTGTTGGCTGGCATCGTCGGCGCGCTGCTGGCCGTGCCGACGGTGGCTTTCCTCAACAGCGCACTACGTGTGCTGCTCGCCAGTGACCCCGCGGCCGAGGAAGCTGCGCTGGAAGCCCAGAGCGGCCCAGTCGTCAAGGGCGAGGCCGACGACGTCGACGCGGAAGTCGCGAAGGACTAGAGCCGGCCCTCACGCCGCAGCAGATCCTGCGCGCTCACCCCGCCGCCGGTTCCGCGGCGCTGATGCTCGTCTTCCTTGGTGTTGAGCTTCTCGGTGGCCGCCTCGGCATCCGATTTGCGCGGCGTCGGGATGGCCGTCGTCGCATCGGGACTCTGCGGTCGCGGCCTTTGCGCCGGAATCGCGGTTGTCGGCTCGTTGCCCGGTTGCGGACGAGGCTGCTGTCGCGGTCGTTGTTCCGGCATCGCCCGAGTGGCTTCGGCCGACGGTCGCGCGGGCGGTGCTGCGGGTTGACCGGCTGCGGGTGCTCCGGTGCCGCGCAATTCGCCGAGCCACGACTCGATTTCGCGCTCCTCGCGCGGCGCCGAGGGCGGCGGTGCGGCGGGCCGACGGGTCCGCCGGCTGCCTTCGGGCGGGGCGCCCAGCGCGGCGCCCGTCGCGTTGTTGACTGCGTTGCGCATTACGTTCTTGGCGACCGACAACCGCGTCGTCTGCGGCTCGTCAGAAGGCGCAGACTGCGGGCGCGCGGTGGGGATCCGCGTGGTGCCCGCGCCCGACGGGACATTGGCTCGCGGCGGGGTCGCGATCCGCGTCGTCGCCCCCGGCCGCGAAGCACCCTCGGCGAGGGGGTGAGTCGGGTCGTGCGGCGGCCTCGGTCGCGACACGGGGGCACCCGCGCCGACCAACGCTTCTGATTCGTCTCTGGGATCGCGCACCGCGGGGCGCTTGCGTTCATCGGGCAGCTCGGTCTCACCGAGGCCGAGGCGTTCCTGGATTTGCTTCATCCAGCGCGGCGCCCACCAGCAGTCGTCGCCCAGCAGCTTCATCACGGCGGGCACCAGGAACATGCGAATGATGGTGGCGTCCAACAGCAGCGCGATGAGTAGGCCAAAGGCCAGGTACTTCATCATCACCAGATCCGAGAACACGAACGCGCCCGCGACGACGGCGAGCACCAGTGCAGCGCCGGTGATGAGTCGACCGGTCGTCGCGGTGCCGATGCGGATGGCCTCGGCGGTGGACATGCCGCGTTCCCTGGCTTCCACCATGCGGGATACCAGGAACACCTCGTAGTCGGTTGACAGCCCCCAGATCACCGCGATGATCAACCCGATCATCGGCGCCATCAAGGGTTGCGGGGTGTAGTTCATCAGGCCGGAACCGTGGCCGTCGACGAACATCCACGTGAGAATGCCCATCGTCGAAGCGAGGGTGAGCGCGCTCATCAACGCGGCCTTGATGGGGAGCACCACCGACCCGAAGGCCAAGAACATCAGGATGGTGGTGGTGATGATCAGCAGCACCACCATCAAGGGCAGTTTGTCGAACAGGCCGTGGATGCTGTCGTACACCAGTGCGGGCGTACCGCCGACCAACAGCGTGACGCCGTGCGGGGCAGGCAACGCGCGGAGCTGGTCAATTTGCGGACCGGGGTTATTGCTGTTGATCAGGCCGTTTTGGATAACCCGAACTGACGGGTCCTTCGATCCGCCGTCCTGCTGTGAACGTTCGGGCCACATCTTCTTCGGGTCGTTGTCCGGGTCGGTGAAGCCGGAGACCTGCATCGCCTTGGCGCGGACGTCGGCGATCTGCTGATCCGAGACCGGCTGACCGTTGTCGCTCTTGATGACGATGGTCAACGGATCGGTGCGGAAGCCGGGGAAGACCTTGTCGAACTCCTCCTGTGCCGAGCGCACCGAGTTGGTCGGGGGCAGGTACTTCTCGCTGATGGCGCCCAGCGCGAGGTTGCCGAGCGGGACGATGAGGACGACCATCGCGACCGCGATGGGGGCCGCGAAGGCGATCGGCCGCTTCATCACGACGTTGACGAGCTTGCCCCAGAACCCCCTCTCGACCTCTTGGCGGGTTTTGGTCTTCTCGGTCTTCTCCGACAGGAAGTGCAACCACCAGACGATCGGGCCGCGGGCCAGTGGCACATAGCGGGCCAGCACCAGACCGAATGTGACCACGGCGACGAAGATCACGATGCCAAGCAGGATCCAGAACAGGGCACCCTCGATGATGCCCGCGTCGCGCAGCGCGTAGACGCCGTAGGCGAGCCCGGCGTAGGTGCCGATGTATCCGAAGAGCAGACCGATCAGCGCGAGTGAGGCGCCCTGCTCGCCGGTGGTCTTGATCCGCGCGCGGGCAATATGACCGAGCGCGATCCCCAGCGGCGGAAGCAGGATCCCAGCCGGAATCGACGCCAAGGCAAGGGGATTCGATCGCGGGTTGGACGGATCGGACTTGATGGGATCGGGCTGGGCGAACTTGACCAGGGACTTGACGCCGAGCGCATCGACGCGAGGCCCGAGGATTGCCAGTGCGCCGGCCAACACCGTGATCGACAGGATCGAGGCCAGCATCACCGTGGCGATCGCCGCATAGGTGATCGACTTCAGGAAGCCCTGTGGGAACAACAGTAGAGGCAGCAGCGACGCCACAATGATCAGCGCGGAGAACGTCACCGTGCGGCCGGACGTCATGATCGTTCTTCGGACCGCGGCCTCGGTGTCGTAGCCCTCGGCTATCTCCTCGCGGAACCGGCTGACGATGAACAGCCCGTAATCGATGGCGATGCCGAGGCCGATCAGAGTGACGACCGGCTGGGCGAAGAAGTGCACCGGGGTGAACATCGCCACCAGCCGCATGATGCCGAGCGCGCCCATGATCGTCAGGCCGCCGATGATGGCGGGCAGGGTCGCCGAGATGACCGTGCCGAACACGAAGAACAGCACGACGGCCACGAGCGGGATCGCGGCCACCTCGGCGCGCTTCTGGTCGTCGGCAATGGTCCCTGTCAGCGCATTGGCCAGCGGGTTCAGGCCGGCCAACTGGATGTGGCCGCCGTTCAGCTGCTGCAACGCAGGCTCGACGACCTGGTAGTTCTTGAGGATCTCGTCGTCGTTGTCGCCCTTGAGCGGAATGCTGACGAACGTCTTCGACATGTCCGTCGTCTTCATCTGCTGGACCGTCTCGGACGTGCTGCTCTGAGCGCGCAACCAGCCGACCCAGCTGACGATCTGGTCCGGGTGATCCTTCACGACCTGGTTCAGTTCGTCGACCATCTTGGCTGACCACTGGGGATCGTCGACCTTCTCACCGTTGGGTGGGGTCAGGATCGCGACGACGTGGCTGGTGCGGTCTCGACCGTATACATCGTCGCCGGTGACAGACGCCTGGACCGACTGGCTGCCGTCGTCGTAGAACCCGCTCTGCGTGACGTGCTGACCGAGGCTTGACCCGAATACGCCGCCACCAAGGCACAGTGCGACCATGACACCGATCACTATGTATCGGTATCGGTACACCGTTCGACCCCACCAGGCGAACACGTAAGCTCCTTCTAAGTCTGTGGCTACCCGCGCTTTTCCAGTGTCTACACGCGCGAGGTCAAAAGCGAGGACAGCGGCCGGAATGGCTGCAGCCAAGCCCCCTGCTCGGGCAGCGAATCAAGGCCGATTCGCGGTAGCGGCTCCCGGAAAACACCAGGAATGTCTTCCAGGTCGACGAACTCCAAGGTATCCGACGCTAACGCCCAACTCGCATGTTCGCGAAATCCAAGCACCTGGACCGGCACGCCCTCGCGCGCGATTTCCTCCAGCGGCTGTTTGAACGCCTGTCCGTCGGCGGAGGCCACCAGCACGCCGGCCAGTCCCTCGCTGCGCCGAAGTGCGATGTGGTCGAGCATGTCGCTGTCGACGTCGCTGTCTTCGTCGATCTTCGGTTTCGCGAAGACCGCGAAGCCAACGTTACGCAACGCCTCCACCCACGGTCGAACCACGTCGGCGCTACCTGGGGCGATGTTGGTGAACACGGTCGCTTCCGGCTCGAGCGTGACGTCGGGACGCGCGACGGACAACTCGGCCGTGCGGGACAGCAGCCAGCGGCCAAGGGCGTCGAAGCGCGGCCGGTGTGCGGCGGTGGGCCTGCCCCCGAGGATCGAGCCGAGGCCCATGTCCAGGTTGGGGGCGTCCCACACCAGCAGCACCCGGGCCGTCTCCTCGGCAGGCGCCACCGGCGGCGGGGGGACATCTTCTATGGGTCGGATGTCTTCGGTCAGGCTCATGGCTTCTTCTCCCAGAGCAATTCTGCAACGGGGCTGCCCACATGCTGGGCCTTGCCTTCGTATTTGGTGACGGGCCGCTGCGTCGAGATCGGCAGCGAGTCCGAGGCGGCGACGCGGCGCAGCCGTGGTTCGGCGTCCCCGACCTCGGCGATCTGTTCGGCATAGCCGGCATGGTCGGTGGCGGCGTGCAGCACACCACCGGGGCGCAGCCGGTCTGCGATCAACGCGACGGTGTCGGGCTGCAGCAGCCTGCGCTTGTGGTGCCGCGCCTTCGGCCAGGGGTCGGGGAAGAACACCCGCACACCGGCCAGGGAATCCGGTCCGAACATGTGCTCGAGCACGTCGACGCCGTCGCCGCGGACCAGCCGGATGTTGGTGACGCCTTCGCGGGCGATGGCGCTGAGCAGCTGCGCCAGCCCGCGCTTGTAGACCTCGACCGCCACGACATCGAGGTCTGGCTCGGCCTTGGCCATCGCCAGCGTCGAGATGCCGGTACCGCTGCCGATCTCCAGGACCACAGGCGCCGACCGGCCGAACCACGATTCGGTGTCCAGCCGCGGCGCGGGCCCGTCGGCGTCACGCGC
>DATJIX010000357.1:0-2940 GCA_035492865.1 Mycobacterium sp.
CGGCGATCCGGTGAAATCACTTGGGAGCATGTACGTCACGAGGAGACTGCCGCGTTCGCGGCCGCTGCGGACGCCGCGCTCTCCGGACAGTTGGCGGTGTGCGCGGGCAGCTGCGGGCCTGGCAACCTGCATCTGATCAACGGCCTGTTCGACGCGCAGCGAAGTCGGGTACCGGTGCTGGCGATCGCGGCGCACATCCCGCGCACGGAGATCGGCTCCGAGTATTTCCAGGAGACCCATCCCCAGGAACTGTTCCGCGAGTGCAGCGTCTACCGCGAACTGGTCAGCACGCCGGAGATGTTGCCGCGGATCCTCGAGATGGCGATGCGCGCGGCCGTGGAGGAACGCGGCGTCGCCGTCGTCGTCATCCCCGGGGAGATCTTCCTGCAGAAGGCCGAGGAGTCGGGATACCTGACACGTCCGATCACGCCGACGCGGTCCGTGGTCCGCCCCGACGACGCGTCTCTGCGCCGGGCGGCCGACATCCTCAACAGCGCAGCGGCGGTCACGATTCTCGGCGGTGCGGGCGTCGAAGGCGCACATGACGAGGTGATCCAGGCCGCCGCGACGCTGAACGCACCTATCGTGCATGCGTTGCGGGGCAAGGAGTTCATCGAGTACGACAACCCGTTCGACGTCGGCATGACCGGGCTTCTCGGCTTCGCCTCGGGATACAAGGCGATCAAGGAGGCCGACGCGCTGCTGATGCTCGGCACCGACTTCCCGTATCAGCAGTTCTATCCCGACAACGCCAGAGTCGTTCAGGTCGACATCCGCGGACGCAACCTCGGCCGTCGCACCCCGATCGAACTCGGACTCGTCGGCACCGTGAAAGACACCGTGGCCGCCCTGCAGCCGTTGCTGCAGCAGAAGGGGCAACGCGACCACTTGGATCGCTCGCTTCGGCACTACAGCAAGACGCGCAAGACTCTCGACGAGCTGGCCGTAAACGACCGTGACCGCGCTCCGATCCGGCCGGAATATGTTGCAGGACTGGCGAATCAGCTTGCTGCCGATGATGCCGTCTTCACCGTCGACGTCGGTTCGCCGGTGGTGTGGGCGGCGCGCTACCTGAAGATGAACGGCCGCAGGCGATTGGTGGGCTCGTTCAACCACGGCACCATGGCCTGCGCGCTGCCGCACGCGATCGGCGCGCAAACCGCGAACCGCGATCGTCAAGTGGTCGCGCTGGCCGGCGACGGCGGCCTGACGATGATGTTCGGCGAACTCGTGACACTGATCCAGAATCGGTTGCCCGTCAAGCTGATCGTCTTCAACAACTCGTCGCTGAACTTCGTCGAACTGGAGATGAAGGCGGCCGGCATCGTCAACTTCGGCACCGATCTGGTCAACCCGAACTTCGCCGATGTCGCGCAGGCGATGGGCATCTTCGGCCGCCGTGTCGAGCGACCATCCGACCTGCAGCAGGCGCTCGGCGACGCGTTCGCCCACGACGGACCGGCGCTCGTCGACGTGGTGACCGCGCGCCAGGAGCTGTCGATACCGCCGGCGATCACCGTCGAGCAGGCGAAGGGCTTCTCGCTGTACGCGATCCGCACCATCTTGGCGGGGCGCGGGGACGAGCTACTCGACCTGATCACCACCAACGTCGCGCGCCGCATCCTCGACTGATCTTGACTTTGGCACTTTCCAAGCCAATTCCAACCTTCGCCGTTACTGTTTGCCCATGCAATTGAAGCTGTGGTCAGTGGCTGCTGTCGTTTTGCTCCTGACGGCCTGCGGCGCCCCTAAACCGCAAGTGTCGGGGGCCGCGCAAAAGACCGGGGGGCCGCCCGACACCAGCAATATCGAGATCCACGGCGACGCGTCGTCGGATGTGAACAAACTGGCCATGGAGGCCATCGCGGACCTGCAGGACTACTGGGGTAAAGAGTTCCCGAAGCTGTACGAGAAGGACTACGAACCCGTCAAGGGCGGCTTCTACGCCGTCATCCCGTCCTCAGGTGACTTCCCGCCGTGCGCGCAGGATGCCAGCGAGATCTCGGGCAACGCGTTCTATTGCTCGACGAAGGATGTCGTCGCGTGGGACGCCGAGGGGCTGCTGCCCGAGTTGAAGGACAAGTACGGCGATTTCGTCATCCCGGTGGTGCTGGCACACGAGTGGGGCCACGCCATCCAGGGTCGATCGAACTTCACCGCGCGAACGGTGACCAAGGAGCTGCAGGCCGACTGCTTCGCCGGAGCCTGGTCCAAACACGCCAAGGATGACGGCGTGTTCAAGGTGACCGCAGCCGATCTGGACACCGCGCTCGCCGGCATCCTCGATCTGCGTGACACGCCGGGTACCTCGAACATCGACCCGAACGCGCACGGCAGCGGCTTCGACCGGGTCAGCGCATTCCAGGACGGTTTCGACAACGGGCCCGAGAAGTGCAAGGACTACCGCGACGACGAGCCGATGGTGCTCGAACTGCCGTTCAACGACGAACAGGACGCGGCGCAGGGCGGCGATGCGCCCTACGACTCGATCGTCAACGGCGTGCCCTACGACCTCGAGGACTACTGGACGCACGTGTACCCGGAGATCGCCGACGGCAAGCAGTGGCCGCCGGTGAAGGGACTGGAGCCCTACAGCCCGGACAACCCGCCGACCTGCGGTGGCCAGTCCGCCGAGGGCTATGCGTTGTTCTATTGCGTGCCAGACGATTACGTCGGATGGGACAACGTCGACGCGATGCCGCAGGTGTACAAGCAGGGCGGCGACTATGCCGTTGCCACGCTGCTGGCCACCCAGTACGGGCTGGCCGCACTGACGCGGCTGGGCGACCAGTCCGACGAGAAGACGTCGACGCTGCGGGCCGACTGCATGGCAGGCGGCTACACGGCCAGTGTCATCCTCTACAACCGCCCGGACACCAGCACGTTCCACATCTCGCCGGGAGACCTCGACGAAGGCATCAAGGCGCTGCTGGTGTTCCG
>DATJIX010000358.1:0-2638 GCA_035492865.1 Mycobacterium sp.
CTGAACCGCCGGCCAAGCGATGTTCTGGTCTTCGAGGATTCGGTGCCCGGCGTGCAGGCCGCGGTGGCAGCGGGTATGTATTGCGTCGCCGTCTGCGCGGTCGATCCCGGCCCTGAGTTGAGCGCCGCGGCACCGGCCATCGTCACCGAGTTGTCCGCCGCGCTCGTCGCGGAACCGCTCAGCCGCTGGCGTCGCGAGCGGGCGAATCCGACTCCACCCGCGACTTGATGCGAATCCGCGCCCGATCGGAGCGGTGGTAGTCGCGGGAGAACTCGACCGCGACGCCGTCGGCGGTAAACGACGTTCGGGTGATCAACAACAACGGGCTTCCCGGTTGGATACCCAGGACTTCGGCCTGCCGGTCGCTGGCCTGCGTCGCCTCGAGCTCTTCGTCGGCCGAACACGGTGACGCGTGGTAGTCGCGCATGACCGCGTACAGCGAGCCGGTCAGATCGGCGGACAGCAGCCCCGGAAAGATCGCGGCGGGCAGGTACGCCTCCTCCAGCACGATCGGCTCTCCGTTGGCCAGCCGGGCGCGCAAGATCTCGTGCACCTGTGCGCCGCGATTGAGGCCGAGCGCCTGCCGGACATCTGCGGCTGGGCGGTGCGTCGTCGCGCTCAACACCCGCGCGCCCGCCTCGACGTGGATCCGGCGCATCTGCTCGGTGAACCCCGGCAGGCTCGCGTGGTCGAACTCGAATCGCGGGGCCGCAACGAAGTTGCCACCGAAGCGGCCGCGTCTGCGATCGATCAGACCCTTGCCTTCGATCGCGGATAGCGCCTGGCGCAACGTCATCCGGCTGACACCGAGCGCGTTGGCGATCTCCACCTCGGACGGCAGCTTGTCACCGGGCGCCAGCGTGCGCGACACGATCAACTGCTCGAGCCAACTGCCGATGCGGGTGTGCGCGGGCAGGTCCCCCGCATCTGCCAGGTCGGGGCGGTCCGCCAGCAGCGGATCGTCCATCGTCAATACGCGCATACGTCAGCCGTGCCTGGCGCCGATCCGGTGCAGCAGGTCATGCACGATCTCGTCTTCGAGCTTGTAGCTGACCAGCCTGCCCACCCGCGTCGAGCTGACCCAGCCCTGCTGCCTGAGCACGCGCAGCGCCTGGGACACCGCGTTCTCGGATCGGCCGAGCGCCGCCGCGAGATCGCCGACGCAAATCCCCGGCGCACGATGCAGCACGAGCAGGATCTCCAAGCGGTTCGGGTCGGACAGCAAGTCGAAGCGTTGCGCCCACCCGGGGGTGTCGACGTCGGTCAGCGCCGACGACGCCCGCCGCACCGCCGTCTGATCACCAGGTTGCGCCACCCATCAAGGCTAAACGGCAGCGACACCTGCGGAGGTTATCCCCACACCCGAATTCATCCACACATTGGCGGTCAGGTCTGGCGGGGTGTCGGGGCGATCGGCAGAATCGAATATGTGTTCGAAGAACGTGGGGATGCGGAGTTGCTCGATCTGATGGGTGAGGCCCAGCAGGCCGAGCGGGCCGCGTTCGCGCGCCAACTGCTGGCTGTCGGCGAGTTCACCGCGCGCCGCATCGAGCAGCAGACCGATGAACACAACTTCTGGTGCGTCGATGGCTGGGAACAGACCGCCGCCGAGATCAGCGCCGAGTTGGGCATCAGCCGAGGGCGGGCGTCGGCGCAGATGCACTACGGACAGGTCCTCGTCGAACGATTCCCCAGACTCGCCCGGGTATTTGCCGCCGGTGCGGTGGATTTCCGGGTCATCGCGACAGCCATCTATCGCACCGACCTCATCTCAGACCCCGACGTACTGGCGACCATCGATGCCCAGCTGGCGGCCAAAGCGCCCGCCTGGAACAAGCGCTCTCGGGAGAAGATCAGCGAACTGGTCGACTGGATGGTCATCGAACTCGACCCCGACGCAGTGCGGGTGGCCAAACAGCGCGACGCCGACCGCCACATCGAGGTCCGCCCCGGCCACAACGGCACGGCCGAAATCTGGGGCGAGGTCCGCGGCCCTGATGCCGCGGTCTTCGACGCCGCTCTCGACGATCTGGCCGGCACCGTGTGCCCCAATGACCCCCGCACCCACACCCAGCGCCGCACCGATGCGCTCACCCCACTGTCGAACAGGGCCGCGAGTATGGCGTGTGCGTGTGGCTCCCCCGACTGCACCGCCACCGGCGACAACCCGGCCACCCCGGTGGTCATCACCGTGATCGCAGAAGCGGCCACCGTCGAGGGGACCAGCAACAAGCCCGGCTATCTGCCCGGCTACGGCGCCGTCCCCGCCGAGGCGGTGCTCGAGATGGCCACCACCTCCTCACTGCGCCCGATACCCGCCCCGAAAGAGCTTGTCGCCGAACCGAATTACCGGCCCTCAGCGGCGTTGACCCGCTTCATCCAGTCACGCGATCTGACCTGCAGCTTCCCCGGCTGCGACCAACCAGCCGAAAAATGCGACATCGACCACAGCGTGCCCCACCCCTACGGGCCTACCCATCCGTCCAACACCACCCTCAAATGCCGCATCCACCACCTCCTCAAAACCTTCTGCGGCTGGACCGACCACCAACAACCCGACGGCACCATCGTGTGGACCTCACCCCGCGGCCGCACCTACACCACCACTCCCCTGGGACCCCAGTTCTTCCCCCAACTC
>DATJIX010000359.1:0-4159 GCA_035492865.1 Mycobacterium sp.
CATTCCTCCCCCGCAGTTCCCGGTGCCGCCTCCCCTGCCCACGAAGCCGCCAGGAACGCCGTTCTGCAGCCCGCGCGGAGCGCTGATCATCATCCCGCCGATCTGCGACGAAATCGGCGTCACGCTCCCGTAGGCGGAGGCCACTTGTGTGCGTCGAGGAGCGCTGAGCGCTCCAATACGCACACAAATCGTCTAGTACTGGCCCGGGCCGCGGCCGGCCATCTCCTCCAGCCGCCGGATCCTGTCCTCGATCGGCGGGTGCGTGGAGAACAGCTTGCCGATGCGCTCGCCGGACCGGAATGGGTTGGCGATCATCAGGTGCGCCTGGTCGGCCAGCTGTGGCTCCGGCGGCAGCGGCGCCTGCTGCACCCCAGCGCTGATCTTGCGCAGCGCGCTGGCCAGCGACAGCGGATCGCCGGTCAGCTCGGCGCCCGACTGGTCGGCCTGATACTCCCGAGATCGGGACACCGCCAGCCGGATCACCGTCGCGGCGATCGGACCCAGCAGCGAAACCAGGAGCAGTGCAAGGGGATTCGCGCCGCCCTCACGATTACCGCCGAACATGTTCGCGAAGAAGGCGAGATTGGCCAGCGCGGTGATCACCGCGGCCATCGCCCCGGCCACACACGAGATCAGGATGTCGCGGTTGTAGACGTGGGACAGCTCATGGCCCAGCACCGCGCGCACCTCACGCTCGTTGAGGATCTGCAGGATGCCCGTCGTACAGCACACCGCCGCATTGCGCGGGTTGCGGCCCGTGGCGAACGCGTTCGGCGCCGAGGTATCGCTGATGTAGAGCCGCGGCATCGGCTGTCGCGCCGTGGTGGCCAGCTCCCGCACGATCTTGTACATGACCGGCGCCTGCATCTCGTTGACCGGCTGGGCATGCATCGCACGCAGCGCCAGCTTGTCGCTGTTGAAGTAGACGTAGACGTTCATACCGACGGCGAACAGCACCGCCAGGAACATGATGTTCCGGCCGAACAGGGCACCGATGAACACGATCAGCGCCGAGAACCCCGCCAGCAGCAGAAAGGTCTTGGCGGTGTTGGCGTGCGGATGCCAGGTCATCAGCGCGTCCTCCCTACTAACAAAGCAAGTCTTCGCTGATCTAACGCCTAGCCGGCCTTCGCTGGTTCCGGTGCGTCAGCCGTGCCGGTTCACTGTGTAGTCCACCAACGTGGCCAGCGCCTGGCGGCCAGGGCCGTCCGGCAGGTTGGCCAGCTCGTCGCGGGCCTCCCTGGCATAGCGCGCCACCGTCTCCTTGGCCTGCGCCATGCCGGGCGACCTGCGCAGCAGTTGCAGCGCCTCGGCCAGGTCGTCGTCGTTTTCGACCGGTCCCTTGAGAAGCTGCCGCAGCCGGTCCCCGTCCGGGCCGGCATCGCGCAGCGCGTAGAGCACCGGCAGAGTGTGCACACCCTCGCGCAGGTCGGTGCCCGGCACCTTTCCCGACTCGTCGGGGTCGCTGTCGATGTCGATGATGTCGTCGGAGATCTGGAACGCCGTGCCGACGATGCCGCCGAGCCGGCTCAGCCGCTCGATCTGCTCCTCGCCGGCGCCGGAGAAGGTCGCGCCGAATCGGCCCGACGCCGCGATCAGGCAGGCCGTCTTCTCGTACACCACCTTCAGGTAGTGCTCGACTTCGTCGACGCCGTCGGCCACGCCGCGGGTCTCACGCATCTGACCCGTCACCAGCTGAGCGAAGGTATCGGCGATGACCCGTACCGCCTCCGGGCCTAGCCTGCTGACAAGGCGCGACGCCGTCGCGAACAGGTAGTCGCCTGCCAGGATCGCGATGTTGTTGCTCCACCGGGCGTTCGCGCTGGGGGCGCCGCGGCGCACCTGCGCCTCGTCCATCACGTCGTCGTGGTACAGCGTCGCCAGATGCACCAGTTCGATGACCGCCCCCGCGACCGTGACCTGCCACGCGTCCGCTTCGGGCCCCAGCCTCGCCGACAGCACCGTGAACAGCGGGCGGAACCGCTTGCCGCCCGCCTGGAACAGATGCTGGACCGCCTCCGACATCAACTCGTCGGCTTTGCCCAGCTCAGTGGCCATCAGATCCTCGATGCGGGCCACGCCGTCGCGCACTTCCTGCGCAAAGACGGGGTCGCCGAAATCCACCCCCGCCACCACACTCGCTGGTGTCCTCACCCTGCCAACATACTGGGAGATGTGGACACACGAGCCGACGTGGTCGTCGTCGGGGCCGGGCCTGCGGGCTCGGCAGCTGCTGCCTGGGCCTGCCGCGCCGGTCGTGACGTGCTCGTCATCGACTCTGCGCAGTTCCCCCGCGACAAGGCGTGCGGCGACGGCCTGACCCCGCGAGCCGTCCTGGAGTTGCAGCGGCTAGGTCTCGGGCCGTGGCTGGCGGGCCGGGTGCAGCACCGCGGGCTGCGGATGTCGGGATTCGGCGGCGACGTGGAAATCGAGTGGCCGGGACCCTCGTTTCCCGCGGTCAGCAGCGCGGTGCCCCGCACCGAGCTCGACGACCGCATAAGGATGGTGGCCGCCGACGACGGCGCCAAGATGCTCCTGGGCGTGAAAGCTGTTGATGTGCGCCATGATTCGAGCGGCCGCGTGTCGTCGCTGGTGCTGGACTCCGGCGCCGAGATCGGCTGCACGTCGTTGATCGTGGCCGACGGCGCACGCTCGCCGCTGGGCCGGGCGCTGGGTCGCCAGTGGCACAAGCAGACGGTGTACGGCGTGGCGATCCGCGGATACATCGCGACGCCGCGCAGCAGCGAGCCGTGGATCACGTCGCACCTGGAGCTGCGCTCACCGGAGGGCAAGGTGCTGCCGGGATACGGCTGGATCTTCCCGCTCGGCAACGGCGAGGTGAACATCGGCGTCGGCGCGCTGGCGACATCGAAGCGGCCTGCGGATGCGGCGCTGCGGCCGCTGATGTCGTACTACACGTCACTGAGGCGTAAGGAATGGGGCTTCGAGGGCGAACCGCGGTTGGCGTTGTCGGCGTTGTTGCCGATGGGCGGCGCGGTGTCAGGGGTGGCAGGCCCGAACTGGATGCTGATCGGCGACGCGGCGGCCTGCGTCAACCCGCTGAACGGCGAGGGCATCGACTACGGGCTGGAGACCGGCCGGCTGGCCGCCGAGATGCTGGGCACCGCGGATCTGTCGTCGGCGTGGCCTTCTGTGTTGACGGCGCATTACGCGCGATCGTTCTCGGTGGCGCGGCGACTGGGGCTGCTGCTGACGATTCCGCGCTTTCTGCCGTCGACCGGACCCATCGCCATGCGGTCGTCGTACCTGATGAACATCGCCGTTCGGGTGATGGGCAATCTGGTGACCGATGAGGACGCCGACTGGATCGCGCGGGTGTGGCGGTCGGCGGGTGTGGCGTCGCGACGGATCGACCGGCGGCCACCGTTCAGCTGACGGTTAGAGTGCCACGCTGTGGCGATACTGACCCGACAACCGGTGGCTGACATGTTGGCGCGGTTGTTCGCCGCCGTCGTCAACCCCACTCCCAAACCCGGGGTCCGGTTCCCGGAGATCGCCGGACATACCACCGAAGCGAGCATCGAGACGCGCCACGGGCCGGTCGCAGCGACGATCTATCACCCGCCGCCGCAGGCGGCGAGGCCCGCGGTGTATGTCAACGTGCACGGTGGCGGCTTCGTCGTGGGTCACCGCGAACAAGACGATCCGTGGTGTCGTTTCCTGGCCGCGAATGCCAATGTCGTTGTGGTCAATACCGATTACGCGCTCGCACCACATAAGCGGTTCCCTGTGCCCGTGGAACAGGTCTACGACGTACTTCGGTGGGCGTCTGCGCCTGAGCGGGACTGGGACGGTCGGCGCCTGTGCGTCGGAGGTCAAAGCGCAGGGGGCAGCTTGTCGGCCGCCGCGTCGCGGATGGCGTTGGAATGCGGCGGCCCGACGATCGCCTTGCAGATGCTGCACTACCCGCCGCTGGATCTTGTGACGGCGGCGTCCGACAAGCCGTCACCGCTTGGCTCCAGGGCGGTGCTGCGGCCGTGGATGGGTGACGTTTTCGATACCGCCTACATCCCCGATCGCGCACAGCGCCGTCACCGGTTCGCGTCCCCGGCGTGGGAAACCAACGCCGATGACATCGCCGGTATCGCGCCTGCGTTGGTTGTCACGGCCGAATTCGACCGCCTCCGCAGAGAAGCCA
>DATJIX010000360.1:0-4895 GCA_035492865.1 Mycobacterium sp.
CAGGGTGTCCCGCAGGAAGTCCATCGGGGTGACCTTGACCAGCTCGGCGCCGAAGTACATCGGGATGGTCAGGAAGCCGACCATGCCCATGTCATGGAAGCAGGGCAGCCAGCTGACCATGACGTCCTTGTCGACGTCGTACTCGGCGCCGATGAACATGGCCTCGGCGTTGGAGTGGATGTTGCGGTGCGTGATCTGCACGGCCTTCGGCGAGCCGGTGGAGCCGGACGTCAGCTGCATCAGCGCCAGATCGTCCTCGCCGACCTCCACCGGGTCGATCGGATCCGACGCCAGCAGGTCGGCGACCGTGAGGACCAGGATGCCCTTCTCCTCGAGCACCGGGATCGCGGCGGTGAACGGTTCGGAGACGATGACGGCCTTGGCCTCGATCATGCCGATCACGGTCATGGTGTCCTCGGCCCAGATCACCAGGTCGGTGCGCGGCGTCGGCTGGTGCAGCATGGTCAGGCTCGCGCCACGCATCCACAGGCCCTGCGCCGTCGGCGCGATCTCGACCGGGAAACCGGCCAGCACGCCCACCGCGTCGCCGAGCCCGATGCCCGCGGCGGCCAGGCCGCCAGCGATACAGCGCGCACGCTCGTGGACCTCGCCCCAGGTGTGGCGGACGGGTTCGTGGGGCTCACCGGTGACCATGCCCGTCTTCGCGGTCCGGGCATTGAGGTACATCTTCTCGGTGAATCTGCTCACGACAACCTCCTAGGCATCGGTCCCAGAGCAAATGTCCGGGTGTAATGCTCCCGCTGATAGAGAGCGTTTACGCGTAGGCGCGCACACAATTGGGGAGCGGTTAGGTCTCGAATCGGGGTTTGGCTTATATATCTGACCGATCCACCACCGGGGTTACCGGTAGTTGAAAAGGTCGCGCCCGATTCCTGACCGCTAGCTTTCACCGTCGATCATCTTAAGCAACTCTTAAGTAACCGCCAAACTGAAGCGATAAATGCGACCTGGGTCACACTTCCTCGGCGCCGACTTCTGCGACAGGGTCGCGGTCCGCGTCTATCCCCAACCGTGGTGCAGAAACCGACGACACAGAGCCCGATTTGTCGGCGCGGACGCAGAGCATCCGTCGCATGTGGGGAGTGTTCGTGGGGACCGAGGCCATCGATGACGGGCGGCTCACGCGCGGCCAGTTGCGCTGGAACTTCACTGCTGTCCACCCCGGCGTCTATCTCGCCAACGAAGTCGAGCGGACACTTTCCCTCAACGCCGTCGCGGCATGGCTGTGGACGGGCCGCAGAGGGGTCATCGCGGGGCGAGCCGCCGCGGCGTTGCACGGAGCTAAGTGGGTCGACGCGTCAACGCCAATCGAGTTGATCGCGGAGCACACCCGCAGACGCGACGGCGTCATCGTGCGCGAGGAGCGGATCGGTGCCGACGAAATCACGTACATCGGTGAACTGCCCGTAACCACGATCGCTCGCACCGCCCTCGATCTGGCCAGGCACCTGCCGCGCGATGTTGCGGTGCGTCATCTGGACGCGCTCGCGGCTGCGACCGGTGTGCTGCCCGATGATGCGCTCGAATTGGCTGCGAAGTACCGCGGACTGCGGGGCATCCGACGGGCCCGGATCGCTCTGGCGCTGATGGACAGCGGAGCAGAGTCACCGAAGGAAACCTGGCTGCGGCTGGTTCTGATCGACGGTGGTTTCCCGAGGCCGCGCACGCAAATCCGGGTCTGCGACGGCGTGCAGGAAGCATTCATCGATATGGGCTACGACGAGCCGATGGTCGGCTTCGACTATGACGGCTGGCACCACAGTCAGAACCGCGACCAATACGTCCACGACATCGGACGTGCAGAGTTCATCGAGCGCGAAGGCTGGATCGACATCCGCGTGGTCGCCGAACACAGCCGGCGTTTCGTCCTGCACCGAGCACGCGAGGCATTCACCCGTCGCGGATGGGTGCCCCCAACTTCTGCATGAGGGTCGCGATCCGCCCCGATTTACAGCCCTGGCGCAGAAATCGGCCCGCCGAAAGCCTCGGCCTAGACGGAGGTCGACGGCGCGGGCACCACCCGGGCGCCGTGCACCGGGCCGCTGGCCACCCGCACGGTGCGGCACACCCCGGCGCCCGCCAACTCCGCGCCGACGTCGAGGGCGGCTGATGCCGACGCGCAGAGGAACGCACATGTCGGGCCAGACCCCGACACGATGCCGGCCAACGCGCCCGCGGCCTCGCCGGCGCGAAGCGTGCGCCGCAGCCCGGGATCGAGGCTCAGCGCCGCGGGCTGCAGTTCGTTGCCCAGCAGCGGCGCAAGCTCGACCGGGTCGCCCGACGCCAGCGCGGCAAGCACCGGCTCCGGATCGTCAAGCCGCGGCGGCGCCTCCCGTCCGGCACCCGCAGTCTCCCGCAGCCGATCGATCTCGGCGAACACCGCGGGGGTGGACAGGCCGCCATCGGCGAACGCCAGCACCCAATGAAAAGTGTTGCGGGCCAGCACCGTCGCGAGCTCCTCGCCTCGGCCCGTGCCCAGCGCCGTGCCACCGTGCAAAGCGAACGGGACGTCGCTGCCGAGCTGGGCGGCCAGCGTGTGCAGGTCGCGACGCGGCACACCGAGTTCCCACAGCGTGTTCATCGCGACGAGGACCGCCGCGGCGTCGGCGCTGCCGCCGGCCATCCCGCCCGCGACCGGTATCGATTTCTCGATCGAGATCGCCACGTCCGGCGCCCGCCCGACATGGTCGGCCATCAATTCGGCGGCCCGCCAGGCCAGGTTGCGCTCGTCGGTGGGCAGCGACTCGACGCCCTCGCCCGACAGGTCCAGCGACAGCACATCGGCCGTGCTCACGGTGACCTCGTCGAGCAGCGAGACCGCATGAAAGACGGTGGTCAGCTCGTGATAGCCGTCGTCACGGCGGTCACCGACGGCCAGATACAAGTTCACCTTGCCCGGCACTCGCACGGTGACCGACCCAGTGGGCACCCACTCGGACGCGGTACTTCCGTCGGAGGCGGACACGGCACGACAGTAACCCCGTCGCTGGTTTCCGGCAGGCGAACCCGCTCAGCAAAACTTAGGCTGTTGAGATGCTCTCCCCCGGCGACTGGTTCGAGGGCTACATCGTCGAGGCGGCGCTCGGCCATGGCGGGTTTGCGACGGTTTTTCGCGCGCATGACGCGGCGGACCCCGATCGCGCTGTGGCGCTGAAGGTTCTCGACGATCATCACCGCCGCCCGGCCCAAATCGCACAGCTGCAGCGCGGATTCAACTTCGCCCACAGCCTTGACCACCCGCACATCATCAAGGTGTATGAGTGCGGAACTGGTTGGGTGGCAATGGAATTGATCAACGGTGGCACGGCGACCAAGCTGCAGGCGTTGAGCGATCGGCTGGCCGCGCTGGCCCAGATAGCCGACGCGCTCGACTACGCCCATCAGCGCGGCATCGTGCATTGCGACGTCAAGCCAGCAAATATCCTTGTGTCGCTGCCATTTTCGGTGCGCGGTGCGGTGTTGATCGATTTCGGCATCGCCCATTCGATGGCCGAGGACGTCGGCCACAGGCCGACGCACGTCGAGGCGTCGCTGCCCTACGCCGCCCCCGAACTGCTGCGCGGGCAGGTGCCGTCGGCAGCCACCGACGAGTACGCATTGGCGTGCACGGCGTTCGAGTTGATCACCGGCTCACCGCCATTCACCGCGTCCACAAAGTTCGAGCTGGTGGACGAGCAACTGCACTCCCCGCCACCGAAGCTGTCCCGCAAAGTCGAATGGCTGCCGCACGCATTCGACTCGATCATGAGCAAGGCGCTGGCGAAGACTCCTGACAACAGATACGACTCGTGCTCGGAGTTCGTCGCGTTGATCACCCACGCGCTGCGTTAGCGCGCAAGCGCTAGATGGCGCGGAACTGCGGCGGCTGTGCTGGCTGTGCCTGCGGCTCCTGGACCTCCGGCTGCGGCTGTTCAGCCTTGGCCTCGCGCTCGCCGGAGCGCTCCAGCAGCCTGACGAAGTCGGCGACCGACAGCGTCTCACCGCGACGAGACGGGTCGATGCTCGCAGCGAGCAGTCGACGCGCCGATTCGTTACCCGAACCGGCCCACTCGGCGAACGCGTTGCGAGACGTCTTGCGCCGCTGCGCGAAAGCCACGTCGATCAGCTCGAACACCTGGCTGCGGAAATCGGGGTCCGTCGGCCACGGCGTTGCCTCGTGGCGGTCGATGCGCACCAGTCCGGAGTACACCCGCGGAATCGGCCAGAAGACCGTCGGCGACACCATGCCGTAGCGCCGGACGTTGCCGAAGAACCGGACCTTGACGCTGGGCACGCCATAGTCCTTGCCACCCGGTTCGGCGGCGAGCCGCTCGGCGACCTCGGCCTGCACCATCACCATCACCGTCCGAATGGACGGGAACTCGGCGAGCAGATGCAGCAGGGCAGGCACGGCGACGTTGTACGGCAGGTTGGCCACCAGGGCCGTCGGCTGGTCTTCGAGGTCCTGCTTGTGCAGCGTCAGGATGTCGCGGTTGAGCACCGTGAGCCGGTTGATCTCGCTGTGGGAATGGTCGGCGATGGTCTTCGGGAGCTGCCGGGCCAACACCGGATCGATCTCGACGGCCGTCACCCGCGCACCCCGGTCGAGCAGGGCCAGGGTCAACGACCCGAGGCCGGGGCCCACTTCGAGGACGTGGTCATGGCGATTGACGCCAGAGGCCGAAACGATACGGCGAACGGTGTTAGCGTCGTGGACGAAGTTCTGGCCGAAGGATTTGCGCGGCCTGAAATCAATCTCTTTCGCCAGGTGTCGTATCTCGGTCCGCCCGAGGAGTCGAATAGTCAGCGCGCTCCAATCCTCCCGCTACACACGGGCCACGCGCCCCAACCTTGTCGCGCCCGAGTGACCTCAGCAATCGCGATCTGTTCTTCTC
>DATJIX010000361.1:0-3633 GCA_035492865.1 Mycobacterium sp.
CGGTGTTCCATCGCCTCTTCGTCGCCGGTCGGCAGCGAGCCCGCTTTCAACAGGTACGCGCACATCATCGGCGTCAGCGTCAGCGACACGAACATCGAGATCGCGACCGCGATGGTCAGCACCCACGCGAATTCGTGGAACAACCGGCCGGTGACGCCGGGCATCAGCAGCAGCGGCAGGAACACCGCGATCAGCGAAACCGTCAGCGACAACACCGTGAAGCCGATTTCGCGCGAACCGATTTCGGCGGCCTCGCGGCCTTCCTTGCCCTGTTCCAGATAGCGCACGATGTTCTCGATCATCACGATCGCGTCGTCCACCACGAAACCGGTGGCGACGGTCAGCGCCATCAGCGACAGGTTGTCCAGCGAGAAGCCCGCGAAGGCCATGATCGCGAAGGTGCCCATCAGCGACAGCGGCACCGCGACCGCGGGGATGATCGTGGCCCACAACCGGCGCAGGAACGCGAAGATCACCGCGACCACCAGCACGATCGCGATCAGCAGCGTCACCTCGACGTCGTGCACCGAGGCGCGGATGGTGATCGTGCGGTCGGCGAACACCGAGAGGTGGATGCCCGCAGGCAGCACCGCGCGCAGGTCGGGCAGGGTCTGCTCGATCTGGTCGACCGTCTTGATGATGTTGGCGCCGGGCTGGCGGCGGATGTCCAGCAACACCGCCGGCTTGCCGTTCGCCCACGCGGCCAGCTGGTCGTTCTCGACGCCGTCCACCACGGTGGCGACGTCGGAGAGCCTCACCGGCGCATTGTTCTTGTACGCGATGATGGTGCCCGCGTATTCGGCCGCGCTCTGCAACTGGTCGTTGGTGCCGATCTCGTAGGTCTGCACCGCGCCGTTCAACGAACCCTTGGCGGCATTGACATTGGCCTGCGTGAGCGCCGAGCGCACGTCTTCCATCGTGAGGCCGAGATTGGCCAGCTTGCCGGGGTCGACCTGCACGCGCACCGCCGGACGCACGTTGCCGGCGATGGAAACCAGGCCCACGCCCGGCACCTGCGCGAGGCGCTGCGACAGGATCGAGTCGGCGTAATTGTTGACGTCGCGCAGCGGCACGCTGTCGGACGTGAGCGCGAGGGTGATGATCGGCGCGTCGGCCGGATTCACCCGGTTGTAGACCGGCGGGTAGGGCAGGCTCGACGGCAGCCGCGCGGTGCGCAACGCCGACTGCACGTCCTGCGAGGCCACGTCGAGGTTGGTGTCCATCGCGAACTGCAGCGTGATGGTCGACAACCCCGCCGCGCTGTTGGAACTCATCATCGTCAGGCCGGAAATCTGCCCGAGCTGCTGCTCCAGCGGCGTGGTGACCAGCGTCGCGATGGTGGTGGCGCTGGCACCGGGGTATTGCGTGGTGACCACGAGGCTCGGCGCCTCGATCTCGGGCAACGCCGAAACCGGCAGCGCCTTGTAGCCGATGATGCCGAGCAGCAGCACCGCCGCCATCAACAGCGACGTTGCGATCGGCCGACGGATGAAGATCGAGGAGAAGCCCATGGGTTCCAGGCGTCAGGTTTGTCGGCGGCAGAACCCTGCCGCTTCTCTTCCCCCTTCGGAACGAAGGGGGATCGAGGGGGATGGCTCTTTATTGCGGGTGACGATTACATCCCCCCGGAGCGCCTGGCGATGACAGGCGCACCGACCCCCTTCCGCTGGAAGGGGGTAATTCATCAACGCCTCCGCCCGCGGCCGCCGCTGGCCTTTGCCGCGGCCTTGATCTCGGTCGTGGTCGGCGGCGCCGGGACTTCACCGGGCTTCATGGGATTCACCTTGCTGCCCTGCTTCAGGCGGAACTGTCCCGCGGTGACCACCTCGTCGCCGGCCTTGAGGCCGTGCGTCACGATGATGCCCGCGTCGCCGGCCTCGCCGCCGGTGACGACGGGTTGCATGGTGACGTATTTGGCCGGCCTGCTGCCGGACGGTTTGGCGTCGGCGGGTGCGCTGCTCGCCGCACGTTTGCCGCGGCGTCCCTTCGCGCTGCTCGCGGGTGCAGAACTGTCGGCGGCATTCTCCGGACGCTTGTCGGTGACCAGCCACACGTAGTCGCCGTTCGGCCCGCGCTGCACGGCCGCGGACGGTACGACCAGCGCGTCGGCGTCGATGCTCACCTCAAGTTGCGTGTTGGCGTACTGGCCGGGAAAAAGCTGGTTGTTGCCGTTGGGGAACTCGGCTTTCAGCTGGAACGAACCCGTGGAGGGGTCGATCTGGTTGCCGATCACCAGCAGCTTGCCGTCGCCTTCGATCACGTTGTTGGACGCATCCAGGATCGACACGGTCAACGGTGCCTTGGCCTGCGCCGCGCGTACTTCGTCGAGGTATTTGCCCGCGAGCGTGAAAATCACATAGATCGGCTGCGTCTGCGTGACAGTGACGATGGTGGTCGTGGTGGCAATGACGTTGCCGGGATCGACCTGGCGGATGCCCGCCAGTCCATCGATCGGTGACGTGACCTTGGTGAAGCCCAGTTGCACCTGGGTGTCCTGGATGCTGGCATTGTCGGCGGCGACCGCGGCCTGGTATTGCGCCACCGTATTCTTCTGCGTGATGCGGTCGATCTGGGGGACGTACTGCTTGTACTTCGGGTCTTCCGAGCGCTCGTAGTTGGCGCGCGCAGTGGCGAGCTGGGTCTGGTCCTGCGCGCGCTTGGCCATCGCCTGGTCGAGCTGCGCCTGCAAGGTGCGCGGATCGATTTCGGCCAGCACCTGGCCCTTCTTCACCGGGCCGCCCTCGGTGAAATCCAGCTTCAGCAGTTCACCGCTCACCTGCGGCTGCACGTTGACGGTGTTGAGCGCCTGGACGGTACCCTGGCTGGTCAGGTAGACCGGCACGTTCTGGTGCGCCGCGGGCACCACGGTGACGGGCACGGCTTCGTCCGCGCCGTTTCCGAAATCGTTCGATTTGCCGGGGCCGGAGAAGATGCGCCACAGGATCAGTAGCACGATGACGATGCCGACGATCGTCAGAATCCATTTGGGTCGCGACATGCGAGTGCTGTCCAGGTTCTGATGCGTGTGTTCGACCGTGGCCGCGGCGAGTGGTTCGTCGCGCGGTCGCGATGCCGCCAAAATAGCCGATCAGACGCACAGACGCCCATGCCGAACGGCATGCCGTTCGGACGTGACAACCGTCATGGCGCCAGGGTCAGCGTTCGGAACCCGCCGTGGGCATGCCTTTGCCGGCTTCGGGAAGCTCGGCGTAGGTGATGCCGGTGGCGTGCGCCTTGTCCAGTCCGCGGATCAGCGGAAGCACCGCCAGCGCGATGATGGTGCAGGCCACGCCCGCGACGCCCAGCCAATTGAACAGGCGGGTGTAGATCGGCATCATCTGGACCGGATCGGTGATCGTCTCCGGCACGCTCGCGAACGAGGCGACGATGCCGCCGAGGTACTGCGCGACGCCCGACGCGACGAAGTAGGCGCCCATCATGAAGCCGCCCATGCGCGCCGGCACATAGCGCGCCACGAAGGCAAGGCCGAGGCCGCTGGTCAAAAGCTCGCCCAGCGAACCGAAGCCGTAGCCGCCCACCATGACCCATTGGCTGGTCTTGCCGGGCTCGGTGGTGAAGTGGCCGGCCGCGCCGTAGATGAAGAAGCCGATCGCGACCGCGAGAAAGCCGAAC
>DATJIX010000362.1:0-5725 GCA_035492865.1 Mycobacterium sp.
GAGCGTCCGCGGCCACGCCGGCCACGGCTCGATGATCCACGACAACAACGCGGTGACCGCGGTCGCCGAGGCCACCGCGAAACTCGGTCGCCACGAGTTCCCGTTGGTGATGACCGACGCCGTCAGCCAGTTTCTTCAGGCGATCACGGAGGAGACCGGCTACGAGTTCGACGTGGATTCGCCCGACCTGGCAGGCGCCATCGCCAAGCTCGGGCCGATCGCCCGCGTCGTCGGCGCCACCCTGCGCGATACCGCCAACCCCACCATGCTCAAGGCCGGCTACAAGGCCAACGTCATCCCGGCGAGCGCGGAAGCGGTAGTCGACTGCCGCATCCTGCCCGGCCGCCAGGCGGCGTTCGAGCGGGAGGTAGACGAGCTGATCGGCCCCGACGTGAAACGGGAGTGGATCACCGAACTGCCGTCCTACGAGACCACATTCGACGGCGACCTGGTCGATGCGATGAACGGCGCGATTCTCTCCGTCGATCCCGAAGCCCGCATCGTGCCCTACATGCTGTCCGGCGGTACCGACGCAAAAGCGTTCGCCCGCTTGGGGATTCGCTGCTTCGGTTTCGCGCCGCTGCAGCTCCCGCCGGATCTGGATTTCACCGCGCTGTTCCACGGTGTCGACGAGCGGGTACCCGTCGATGCACTGAGGTTCGGTACCCAGGTTCTCGAGCACTTCCTGCTGCACTCCTGACCATCAGAAAGGAAACATCATGGCGTTTGACTACAACCCCTACGAGTTCCTCCCGAAATTGCCGTCGTTCACACTGACGAGCGAATCGGTCACCGACGGCGAGCCGTTGGCCAACGACCAGGTCAGCGGCATCATGGGCGCCGGCGGTTCCGACGTCTCGCCGCAGCTGTCGTGGTCCGGATTTCCCGAGGAGACGCAGAGTTTCGCCATCACCGTGTACGACCCCGACGCGCCGACGGCATCGGGCTTCTGGCACTGGGCCGTCGCCAACCTGCCCGCCACGGTGACCGACCTGCCTGCAGGAGCCGGTGACGGCAGCGGATTGCCGGGCGACGCACTGACATTGGCCAACGACGCGGGCCTCAAGCGCTTCATCGGCGCCGCCCCGCCGCAGGGGCACGGTGTGCACCGGTATTTCATCGCGGTGCATGCCGTCAAGGTGCCCAAGCTGGAACTCGACGGCGACGCCAGCCCGGCGTACCTCGGCTTCAACCTGTTCATGAATGCGATCGCCCGTGCCGTTATCCACGGCACCTATGAGCAGAAGTAGGTCAGCGCGCGGCTGAACCGACGGCGTCGGTCAGCGACGCGTAGCCGCCTTCGTGGAGCTTGCGCGCGACGCCATCGTGAATGTGCTTGGCCCACAAGCCGCCGCCGTAAACGAAGCCGGTGTAGCCCTGCAGCAGCGATGCGCCCGACGTGATGCGGTCCCACGCGTCGTCGACGGTCTCGATGCCGCCGACGCTGATCAGCACCAGCCGATCGCCGACCCGTTTGTACAGCCGGCGCAACACCGCCGCGGAGCGCGCCGCGACGGGCGGGCCCGATACGCCACCGGAGCCCAACGCGTCGACGCCGGGCGTCGCCAGTCCCGCGCGCGACACCGTGGTGTTCGTCGCGACGATGCCGGCAAGGCCCAATTCGACTGCGAGATCGGCGATCTCATCGACATCGTCGTCGGACAGGTCCGGGGCGATCTTGACAAGTACGGGCTTCGACGTTTCCGCTTTCACCGCCGCGAGGATCGGCCGCAGCGATTCGACGGCCTGCAGATCGCGCAGTCCCGGCGTGTTCGGCGAGCTGACGTTGACCACCAGGAACGCTGCCAATGGCCCTACCAGGCGGGCGCTTTCGGCGTAATCCTCGACCGCCGCCTCCGGCGGCGTGGCCTTCGTCTTGCCGATGTTGACGCCCATCGGCACTTCGGGCACGCGGCGGGCCAGGCGCAGCGCCAGCTCACCGGCGCCGTGGTTGTTGAACCCCATTCGGTTGAGCAGAGCGCGATCGTCGGCCAGCCGGAACATCCGCGGCTGCGGATTACCGGGCTGCGCCTGCGCGGTGACGGTGCCGATCTCGGCATAGCCGAAACCCAGCGCGCCCCAGGTGTGCAGCCCCTTGCCATCCTTGTCGAAGCCGGCCGCCAACCCCAACGGGCCTGCGAATCGCACTCCGAACACCGTGCTGGCCAGCACCGGATCGCGAGGCGCCAGCCACCGGGCCAGCGCACGGCGCAGCGGAAGCACCGCCGTCACAGCGCGCAGCAACGCGAAAACCCAGGTGTGAATGCGTTCGGGGGCGACCAGAAACAGCGCCCGCCGCAGCGCGCGGTACATCACAGGCCGGGTTGATCCAGTCTGTCCATGGCCGACTTTTTGCGGCGCAACAACACCCGCCTGCTTCCGTCGGTGTACAGCCGGACCCTGGTCAGCTCCCAGCCCCGATATTCCGCCTCGATGGAAAGCCGGGTGGACGCACTGATACGGGTGAGGTCCGGTGGCAGCCGAAGCGGAATCCACTCGTACTCGTCGGACAAATCGTTGTCCCAACCTGGTGGCATCCGCCCACGGTGCATCGCTGTCATCTGACCTCCGCCGCGCCTGCGATCACCTGCACACCCGCTCCCGAGCCGGACACCACATACAGGGTGCCAGACGCTTCGTCGAAGGCGAGGGAGTTGGGCTGCTGCACGGTTCGATAACGCACCTTTTCCACGGGGATACCGGTAGCTAAATCGTAGCCAACGACGGTGTTAATCGCCGTCTGCGACACCCAGGCCAGCTTCGATGAGCCGGCCAGCCCGTACGGGGCGTCGGGCACCGGGTAGCGCTGGCGAAGGATCAGCGGATCGCTGCCGAACACCAGCAGCTCGTCGCCGCGCGTATCGGCGACCAGTACCCGGCCCGCCGAATCGGTGGCCATCGTGGTGGCGCCCTCGCCTGCGCGCAGCGCATGGTCGGCGTCGGTGCCACTGGCCGAGATGGTGGTCACCGACGTCTGGCCGCGGTCCAACACGACGGCCGTATTTCCTTGTGTGACAAGGGCATCGACGCGAGCGAAGATCTTCAGCGACGCGCCGACTTCTGCGTCGGAGCTCAACGTGTAGACGGCGCCGTCGGCGCTGCCAAGCACGAGCTTGCCGTCGGCGCGCCTGGCGATCGCGGTGAAGTCCGTGTCCCGCTGACCCTCCACGTCCACCTGACTGGCCGTGCCTGCCCGCAGGTCGATGCGGAAGTAGCCACCGCGCGTCGACGCGTACACCCTGCCGTCGCGGTCACCGGCCAGCGCCGTCGCGGGAGCGGCCAGTCTCACCTGGCGCGAAGGGCCGGACATCGGCACCACGGTCACCATCGACTGGTTCTGCAAAAGTGGGCTGAGCACTGCCAACGATGCCGTTGCCGGGTCGAATACGGCCGCCTGCGCGAGGCCGGGCAGCGGCCGCACCACTCCCGCGGGCGCGCCGGTGACCGGGGGTGACTCCGCGGCCTGTGCGGGCACGATCGTCGGTGGTGGGGCGTCTGATGGGTTCGCCGAGCAACCCGCCAATCCCGTCGTTGCCAGCACAACAGCGCTGGCGCGAATTAGCTGAGCAAAGGTGTTTAGGCGGCGGGGCAAGGGGTAGCTCTCGGATGTGCGAATTGGATCTCGATTGACAGGTCAGTGTAGGCAAGCCCGCCATCAACTAATGGCCACGTCCACCACTCTCGCGGGCTTCTTCGGCGGTATGGTTCGGTCATGACCCTCGCAGCGGACAGGGATTTGGATAACCAAGAGTTTGCTATCGAGGACATCACTACAGGTGTACACGCCAGCGGTTTTGGCCAGGTAGGCGACGGGCGCAGTTTCTCGTTCCACATCGAAAAGCAAATGCTCGTCGTCGAGATCTATCGACCGCGACTTTCGGGGCCGGTACCGCAGGCCGAGGATGTGGTGGCCGTCGCCAGCCGCAGGCTCACCGATATCGATCTCACCGACGAGCGCAGCGTCGCCGCCGCAGTGCGCGACACGGTCGCCGCGGCGCAACCGGTGACACGCACAGCGCGCTGACAGCTACGCCACGGTACGGTCCTTGGCGTGATTGAGGCGCCTGCGATGTCGTGGCTGCAAGTCGTTGTTCTTTCGGTGGTGCAGGGACTGACCGAATTCCTGCCGGTCTCGTCGTCGGGGCACCTGGCGATCACGTCGCGGATCTTCTTCGCCGACGACGCGGGCGCATCGTTCACAGCTGTCACCCAGCTCGGTACCGAGCTGGCGGTGCTGCTGTACTTCGCGCGCGACATCGGTCGCATCCTCAAGGCCTGGTTCAACGGCTTGTTCGTGGCCGCGCACCGCAACCTCGACTACTGGATGGGCTGGTACGTCATCATCGGCACCATCCCGATCGGCGTACTGGGGCTGCTGTTCAAAGATGAAATCCGTACTGGCGCACGCAATCTGTGGCTGATCGCCAGCGCGCTGATCGTGTTCTCCGCCGTCATCGCGATCGCCGAGTACACCGGCAGGCAGACCCGGCACGCCGAACAGCTGACGTGGAAGGACAGCATCATCGTCGGGCTGGCGCAGTGTCTGGCGCTGGTGCCTGGCGTTTCGCGGTCGGGCGCGACGATCAGCGCCGGGTTGTTCCTCGGGCTCGACCGTGAACTGTCCGCCAGGTTCGGGTTCCTGCTTGCCATTCCGGCGGTGTTCGCATCGGGCCTGTTCTCGCTGCCCGACGCCTTTCATCCCGTCGGCGAGGGGATGAGCGCGACCGGTCCGCAGCTGCTCGTGGCCACGGTGATCGCGTTCGTCATCGGTTTCCTTGCCGTCGCGTGGTTCCTCCGGTTCCTGGTGAGCCACAGCATGTACTGGTTCGTCGGCTACCGCGTGGTCCTCGGCGCGGTGGTGATCGCCCTACTCGCCACCGGGGTAGTCTCCGCGACATGACGGTCATCCTGCTGCGGCATGGCAGGTCGACCTCAAACACCGCCCACACGCTCGCCGGCCGCAGCGACGGCGTCGACCTCGACGACAAGGGCCGCGAGCAGGCGCAGGCCATCGTCGAGCGGCTGTCAGGCCTGCCGATCCGCACGATCGTGCGCTCACCGCTGCTGCGCTGCAGGAGCACCGTCGAACCGCTGGCCGCCGCGCTCGGACTGGAGCCGGTGGTCGACGAGCGCATCTCCGAGGTCGACTACGGCGAATGGACCGGCCGCAAGATCGGCGACCTGGTCAAGGAGCCGCTGTGGGCGGTGGTGCAACAGCAGCCGAGTGCGGCCGTCTTCCCCGGCGGTGAAGGGCTTGCCCACGTGCAATCGCGCGCGGTGGCGGCGATCCGGGAGCACGACCGCAAACTGGCCGAGCTGCACGAGGGCGACGCGTTGTGGGTGGCGTGCACGCACGGCGACGTGATCAAGTCCGTGGTCGCCGACGCGCTGGGCACGCACCTCGACAGCTTCCAGCGCATCACCGCCGACCCGGCGTCGATGAGTGTGATCCGTTACACCGCGTTGCGTCCGTTCGTCATCCACGTCAACCACACTGGTGCTGCGCTGACCGCTGGCCTGCTGGCCAAACCACCGAAGGCCGACGGGGAAGCCGACAAGAAGGACGGCGAGGTGCCGCCGGAAGACGCTGTGGTCGGCGGCTCGACCGACTGATGACATGGCCGTGGAATTACGGCTGACGAGGCTATGCCGGTATTTTGGAGGGTGCCATGGCCCGCGCAATTCACGTCTTCCGCACACCCGACCGCTTTGTGGCCGGGACCGT
>DATJIX010000363.1:0-3643 GCA_035492865.1 Mycobacterium sp.
ATCGCGGTGCCGACCGGTATCAAGTTCTTCAACTGGATCGGCACGATGTGGAAGGGCCAGTTGACGTTTGAAACGCCGATGCTGTTCTCGGTCGGCTTCCTGGTGACGTTCCTGCTGGGTGGTCTTTCGGGTGTGCTGCTGGCCAGCCCGCCGATCGACTTCCACGTCACCGACTCGTATTTCGTGGTGGCGCACTTCCACTACGTGCTGTTCGGCACGATCGTGTTCGCCACATACGCGGGCATCTACTTCTGGTTCCCGAAGATGACCGGGCGGCTGCTCGACGAGCGGCTGGGCAAGCTGCACTTCTGGCTGACGTTCATCGGCTTCCACACCACGTTCCTGGTGCAGCACTGGCTGGGCGACGAAGGCATGCCGCGCCGCTACGCCGACTACCTGCCCACCGACGGGTTCACCACGCTGAACGTGGTGTCGACGATCGGCGCGTTCATCCTCGGCATCTCGACGATCCCGTTCACCTGGAACGTCTTCAAGAGCTGGCGCTACGGCGAACCGGTCACGGTCGACGACCCGTGGGGCTACGGCAACTCTCTTGAGTGGGCGACAAGCTGCCCGCCGCCACGGCACAACTTCACCGAACTGCCCCGAATCCGTTCGGAGCGCCCCGCATTCGAGCTGCACTATCCGCACATGGTGGATCGGATGCGCGCCGAGGCCCACGTCGGCCGCGCGCACGGGCCGGATGACGGCGACGTGACGCGGATCGACGGCGAGCACGTCCGCACCTGACCGGAGGCGGCGCGGCGGGGGTTGACCGGTCGAATCGAAAGGTGGCTCCACCCATCGGCTCTTCGCGCGAGCGCTCATCGCTGCTGATCACCGTCACCGGACGCGATCAGCCAGGTGTCACGTCGGCGCTGTTCGAGGTCCTCTCGCGGCACAAGGTCGAACTCCTCAACGTCGAACAGGTCGTCATCCGCGGCCGTCTGACGCTGGGCGTCCTGGTGGTCGGTCCGGCGGAAGTGGCGGGAGGGGCCGAACTGCGCCGCGAGGTGGAGGACGCCATCCACGGTGTCGGCCTCGACGTGACGATCGAGCGCAGCGAGTCGTTGCCGGTGATGCGCGAGCCGTCGACTCACACCATCGTCGTGCTCGGGCGGCCCATCAGCGCCGAGTCATTCGGCGTGGTGGCACGGGAACTGGCCGGGCTCGGCGTCAACATCGACTTCATCCGTGGCGTGTCCGACTATCCCGTAACGGGTTTGGAGCTGCGGGTGTCGGTGCCGCAGAACGGGGTGTACGAGCGCCTGCAGGCAACGATGGCCCGGGTGGCGGTCGACGAGAGCGTCGACATCGCCCTCGAGGACTACAGCCTGTCGCGACGGGCCAAGCGGCTCATCGTCTTTGACGTCGATTCGACCTTGATCCAGGGTGAAGTCATCGAGATGCTGGCCGCCCGGGCAGGTGCGGAAGCCGCGGTCGCCGCGGTCACCGAGGCGGCGATGCGCGGTGAACTGGATTTCGCGGAGTCGTTGCACCGCAGGGTCGCGACCCTGGAGGGCCTGCCGGCCGAGGTGCTCGACGATGTCGGCGAACAGATCGAGTTGACGCCGGGAGCCCGCACGACGCTGCGCACATTGCGCAGGCTGGGCTATCACTGCGGCATCGTGTCCGGTGGCTTCCGCCAGGTCATCGACCCGCTGGCGCACGAGCTGAAGATGGACTTCGTCGCGGCCAACGAACTCGAGATCGTCGACGGAAAGCTGACAGGCAGGGTGATCGGCCCCGTCATCGACCGGGCCGGAAAGGCCAAGGCGCTGAGGGACTTTGCGGCCCAGGCCGGGGTGCCGATGGAACAGACGGTGGCCGTCGGCGACGGCGCCAACGACATCGACATGCTGTCGGCCGCCGGGCTGGGGGTGGCGTTCAACGCCAAGCCCGCGCTACGGGAGGTCGCGGACGCGTCGCTGAGCCATCCGTACCTGGACACTGTGCTGTTCATCCTCGGCATCACCCGCGGCGAGATCGAGGCCGCCGACTCGCGCGACGGGGTGGTGCGCCGCGTCGAGATACCCGACGAGGAATAGTCTCGCCCGCTGGAATCCGGCATGCGCTAGGCTTTGCATACAGTATCCGACGAGGGACTACCGCCATGGCAACACTGCTTCTGCACCACCCAAGCTTCGCCAATCATCACACCGGCCACGGACATCCAGAGCGCCCCGACCGCTATCGCGCGGTGCAGGCGGTGCTGGACCGGCCCGAGTTCGATCCGTTGGTGCGCGTGGAGGCCGAACTCGCCGACCTCGACTCGACCCGCCATGTGCACTCCAACCGCTACGTCGACGGACTCGAGGCCGCGCGCCCCCACGACGGTCTCGTCTATCTCGACGGCGGAGACACCGTGATGGAGCCGTCGACCTGGGAGGTCGTGCTGCGCGGTGTCGGTGCGACGGTGCAGGCCGTCGACAAAGTGCTCAGCGGGGAAGTGCAGAACGCGTTCGTCGCGTGCCGGCCGCCGGGTCACCACGCCGAAACCGAACGGGCGATGGGGTTTTGCCTCTTCAACAACATCAGCATCGGCGCGCGTCATGCGCAGCGCCGGCACGGGCTGCAGCGGGTCGCGATCGTCGATTTCGACGTCCACCACGGCAACGGCACGCAGGAGATCTTCTACTCCGATCCCAGTGTGCTCTACGCGTCGACGCACCAGATGCCGTTGTTCCCCGGCACCGGTGCCGTTCGCGAAACCGGTGTGGGCAACATCTTCAACTCGCCGCTTGCCGCCGGTGACGGTGGCCACGAACTTCGCGAGGCCTTCGAGGACAGGATCCTGCCCGCACTCGACGCGTTCAGCCCGGAGCTGATCATCGTTTCCGCCGGCTTTGATGCGCATGAGCGCGATCCGCTCGGGTCGTTGCAGATGACAGCCGACGATTTCGCCTGGGTCACGCGGGCGTTGATGGAATCAGCCGAGAAGAACTGCGACGGCCGTCTGGTGGCGGTGCTCGAAGGTGGTTATGACCTTCAGGGGCTTGCGGATTCGGTCAGCGCACATGTCGGTGAACTGATGAAAGGCTAGACGACCACCGAACGCGAATCTGCCGCGGTCGTGCCCGTGACGCTGTGCCAGGCGCGGGCCAGCAGTTCCACCGCCTCGGCGAGTTGATCGTCGGGCAGCGTGTAGGGCACCCGGATGAACCGCTCGAGCGTGCCGTCGACGCCGAAGCGCGGTCCCGGCGGCACGATCAGCCCGAGCCGCGACGCGGCCGCCGACAACGCGGAGCTCGTCGGCGCCGGTAGCCGCACCCACAACGACATGCCGCCGTGGCTCTCATTCGCCGTCCAATCCGGAAGATGTTCGCGCAGTAGCTTTCTCAGCAACTCACGGCGATGGCGCAGTATCTCCCGGCGCTCTGCCAGTAGCTCGTCGGCCTTGGCGAACAGCCGTGCCGCGGCCAGTTGCTCGACGATCGCGGTTCCCATATCGACAGAAGGGCGCACCGCCGCGACGGTCGCCAGTGTGCTGCGTTCGGCGCGAATCCAGCCGATGCGCAGGCCGCCCCAGAACGACTTCGACACAGAGCCGACGGTCAACAGCAGATCCCGTCGCGACGGCATGAATGCGGCCATCGGCGGCGGCGCAGGGCGATCCAACCACACCTCGCCGATTGTCTCGTCG
>DATJIX010000364.1:0-20346 GCA_035492865.1 Mycobacterium sp.
GCCTTGAGCACCTTGGTCGGCGTGATGCGCACCACGAGTTCGCCGGGAACGCCGTTGCGCCTTCCGAACTCCTCGGCCCTTTCGGCGCCCATGTAGCGGCCGCCGGTCCGCGTCGCGATGTCGAGAACGTCCTGTGGGTCCTCGCCGATCGTGGCGATGCCCTGAACCTGAACGAACGAGTACGGCGGTGCCGAGTCGTCGACGCACATCACCACACGCGGATCACGCACGAGTGCACGGCCTTTCGCGGTGTTCTTGCCTGTGTTGAACGCCAGCTTGCCGTTGTCGACGACGAACCAGACGGGCGCCGCAAGGGGACGGCCATCGGAAGCGAGATATCCGAGCAGTCCCGTGCGAGTGCCTTCGGACAAGAATGCGACGACATCGTCGGAAAGTTGTTCCACGCCATCACGGTAGGCCGCTGTGCGGCCGTCGTCGACCCGGATCAGTCTTCTGCGTGGCGGTTGTAGTCCCACCGCTCGAGGCGCGTCTGCAGCTCGTACAGTCCCAGTGCGGCAAGCGGTGTGCCGATGGACATGCAGAGCAGCAGTAGCGCGTTCATGGTTCTCTCGAGTCGTTTCTGGTTCTCTTGACTGAGTGAAGCGTATGTAGTGAACGCATCGAGCTGCACGCGTAGTTCGCTACCTGCTTTTCGGCGCCGCGCCCCAACGTGTCACGCGCGGCCTTGCGCGCGGCGCGGTAACGCTGACGCTCGGTCGTCGCCCATGGTTCGGACCAGCCGTCCAGAAGCTCGCCCGCGCGAAGCAACGGAAGCAGAGTGGCTACGAATTGCGGGTCGACCGGCTCGTCGCCCTCGAGCAGCTGCTCGATCTGGTCCGCCGCGTCATGCCAGTCCACCGAAACATTCGGTGCCAGCGCGATGTACTGCGGATCGACTTCCAAGAGAGGGTCGGCGCCCACCGGCCGCAGCCGCCACATCGTGGAGCGCAGGCTTGCGATGGCGCGTCGCGTCTGGGCGTGCGGATACAACATCGCACAAACCCACAATCGGTGGACCGGTCGGCGCTTCAGCGCGACGAGCGCGATCAGCCGTTGGCATGCCGGAGGCAGCTCGACGGGCTGCTCACCTCGGTAAACGGCGAATTGACCTAGCAGTTTCAGCGAGAATTCTTCCGACACCTGTTGATCGTGATTCCGCCGACGTCAGAAGGCATGCGTAGTCCACTACCTGTTTTTTTGCTGCCCGCGTAGTCAGCGGTCGCCGCGCCGGTTTTCCCGAAAGAATCTCGCTGCCCTGCGGACGGACTCGTGTACCGGGGTGGGCCGCCACCCCAGCTCCCGTTCGGCTTTCCCGTGGTCCAGCGTCGGCCAGATGTGCATCAATCGGACGCTCCGACTCGTGAGCTGAAAGTCGCGGCGGGTCACGGTGCGCACGAGGTCGCCCGCGTAGCCCATCGCATACATCGCGGGTAGTGGCACGCCGAATCGTGGCGCAGGGACACCCGCCGCCTCGGCGGCCGTCTCGTACAGTTCGCGCACGCTGAGGAACCGCTCAGAGATGATGTAGCGCTCACCGGTTCGGCCTTTCTCCGCGGCCAGCAGCAGTGCGGCGGCTGCGTCCTCCACTCCCACCGCCTCGCCTGTCCAACCCTTGACGTAGAACGGCAACTTTCCCACCGCGGCGAGGGCGAGTTGCCTGCCGTGCGGAGTCGGCTGCCAGTCGCGGGGCCCGTAGGTGTTCGCCACGCAGAGCGCCACCGCGGGCAGCCCGCGCTCGTTGGCATAGCGCATCACCAGCTTCTCCGCCTCGACGCGCGAGCGGATGTAGGCGCCGCCCTTGTCGGGCCAGTTGAACTCGTCCTCCTCGGTGGCGGGGCGCCGCTGCACCGGCATGCCGATCGTGCCGATCGTGCTGGTGAAGACGAAGCGCCTCAGATCGGCGTCCGCCGCCGCTTCCAGAACGTGGCGCAGCCCGTCGACGTTCGTCCGGAACAGCGGCGCGGGGTCGCGCAGCCAGGCCCGGGTGTCGACGACGCAGTAGTACACGTCGTCACAGCCGGCCATCGCGGAGCGCACTGCGTCGTCGTCGAAGATGTCGCCGTAGCGGCATTCGACGTGACCCGTTTCGATGAGGTCCTCGATGGCTTTCGTCGAACTCGTCCTGCGCAGGATGACTCGAACGTCGTCGCCGCGTTCCACCAACTGCCTGGTGACATGGGACCCGAGGAATCCGCTTGCACCCATCACCAACTTCTTCGCGCCCGCCATGGGGTGAAATGTAGCTGTGAAGGGACTGGATCAATGAGCGAGCTTGAACCTCGGCTGCCTGCGGCGGCGCAGCCGCATCGCATCCGCCGGATGACGGGGCGCGACCCGCACGAGGAACACCGGGTGGCGACACCGCTGGAGCTGCTCTTCGACCTCACGTTCGTGGTCGCCTTCGGTATCGCGGCCAACGAGTTCGCGCACATGCTGGCCGAGAACCACGTCGGCGCTGGGCTGGTCGCGTTCTCGTTCGCCGCCTTCGCCATCTGCTGGGCCTGGATCAACTTCGCCTGGTTCGCGTCGGCCTACGACACCGACGACTGGATCTACCGGCTGATGACGATGCTGCAGATGGTCGGTGTGATCGTGCTGGCGCTCGGCATTCCGGCAGCCTTCGCGTCCATCGAGCACGGCGGTCCGCTCGGCAACAAGGTCATGGTGGCCGGCTACATCGTGATGCGGATTGCGTTGGTGGGGCAATGGTTACGTGCGGCCGCGCAGGATCCCGGCCGCAGGTCGGCGTGCCTCACCTACGCCGCCGCGGTCACGATCGCGCAAATCGGCTGGGCCGCCAGTCTCTTCGTGCACGCGTCGCTTCCGGTCGCGATCTGCATCGTGGTGGTGCTGATCGGGATCGAAATGATGGGTCCGTTCCTTGCGGAAACGCGGATGGGTGGCACGCCATGGCACGCGCATCACATCACGGAGCGCTACAGCCTGCTGACGATCATCGCGCTCGGCGAGGGTGTGGTGGGAACTGTTGCGTCGGTCTCGGCGGTGGTCGGCGCGCAGGGCTGGTCGTACGACGCGATCTTCGTCGCGGTCGCAGGCATCGGACTCACCTTCGGTATGTGGTGGACGTATTTCCTGATGCCGGGGTCCGACCTGTTACACGTCCATCGCGAGCGGTCGTTCTTCTTCGGCTACTTCCACATCGTGACGTTCGGCGCGATCGTCGCCACCGGGGCGGGGCTGCATGCCGCCGCGTACTACATCGAGCACCATTCCGAGCTGAGCTCAATTGAAACCGTGTTGGCTGTTGCCGTGCCGGTCGCTGCGTACATCGTCTCCGTCTACGTCCTCTACGCATGGCTGATGCGGACCGTGGACCCGTTCCATCTGCTGCTGTTGGTGCTGACCGCCGCCGTGCTCGGGATCGCGGTGTGGCTGGCCGCTTCTGGCATTTCGATGGCGAACTGTCTGCTCGTGGTCACGCTGGTGCCGATGGTGACGGTCGTGGGCTACGAAACGCTGGGACACCGGCACGCCGCCGCCGACCTTGCCAGGAGTCTCGGGCTTGATTAGCGCGTTTACCCGTCCTGCGTGCGGGTAAGTCTGCGTAGGTAGCCGTGAGGTTTGCGACGGAGGAGCACCACGATGCCGAAGACAACGAAGAGCGGCGCCGCCAAGAAGAGTGAGCTGCCGAGCACGCTGCAGAAGTCGTCTGCCAAGGCGCAGCGCACCTTTGCGAAGGCACACGATTCCGCAGCCGAGCAGTACGGCGAAGGCGAGCGCGCGCACCGGGTGGCGTATGACGCGCTCAAGCACAGCTTCGAAAGGGTCGGCGATCATTGGGAGGCCAAAGCCGAGAAGGGCCCTTCTGATTCCAGGGCGCGTAGCGGTGGACCGAACCCGACCGGGCAGTCCGCGGAGGGTGTCGACGCCAATGCGTCGAAGAAGCATCTCGCGGAAGTTGCGCGGCGGCTGGATATCTCGGGCCGCTCGACCATGACCAAGGACGAGTTGGTTACGGCGATCAAGAAGGCCAACCGGCGCGCGGCGGCCCGTAATCGCTAGGAGCTAGCGCCCCGCCGGGTGCGCGTCCAGACTCTCCAACAGCATGCGGTCTTGCTCAATGCGCATCAGCCTGCGTGCCTTGCGCCGGGTGATCAGAATGCCGACCACCGCGAGGATCCACACCGCGTACTGCACCATCCAGGCCAGCCGGAAAGAGTCGAACGAGAAATCGCCTGCGGCATCAAGGATCAACCCCATCGCCTGCATGACCAGCAGCGAGGCGACGAACCCGCCCATGTTGACCATGCCCTGGGCGGTGCCGAGCGTCGCGCTGGGGTTGAACGTGCGCGCGAAGTCGAAGCCGACCATCGAACCCGGTCCGCCGACGGAGATGACGATGATCAGCGCGACTAGCAGCCACATCGGCGCGCGATGCGGCAGTGCGAGAACCACCGTCCACGCCACCGCGTTGGCCGCGATGATGCCGAGCACGAGGCGCGACCGCCGATGCGGTAACCGCCCGGTGAAGATGCCGACCACGATGCCGGTCGAGATGGCGGCGACGACCGAGATCGTCAAGAGGCCGCCCGCCGCAGCCGTCGAAAGACCCTGTGCCTCAGTCAGATAAGGAACGCCCCACATCAACGCGAACACCGTGACGGAGAACTGGGTGCCCATGTGGGTGAAAAAGCCCAGTCGCGTCCCCGGGCGCAGCCACACGGTCTTGACGCTGGCCAGGGTCTCCCGGATCGAGGTGGTGGGCACGGCCACCGCCGGGCCGTTGGGCATGTTCCTGACCAGCGCGAGCGTCAGCACCATCGACAGCACGCCCATCGCGGCGACCGACACATACGCCGTCGTCCACCCCGCCTCGGTGAGCAACGCGAAAAACGGGATGGCCGAAAGCACTTGGCCGAGCTGTCCGCAGATGCCGGTCAGCTGTGTCACCAGCGGCACCTGCTTCGACGAGAACCAGTGCGGCACCAATCGCAGCACCGAGATGAATGTGACCGCGTCTCCGAGGCCGACGACCGCGCGCGCAGCGACCGCAATGGGCAGGGATTCGGTGAACGCGAGCACCAACTGGCCGGTCGCCATCACGGCGGCGCCCGACAGGATCAGTGCCTTGGAGCCGAATCGGTCGAGGAGCAGACCGGCGGGCACCTGTGCGCCCGCGTAGACAACGACCTGCAGGACCACGAATGTCGACAGCACGCTCGGGCTGGCACCGAAGCGGTTGGCAGCGTCGAGGCCAGAGACACCAAGGGTGGTGCGGTCGAGCACGGCCACGATGTATGCGAGCAGTCCGGTGGCCCAGACAATCCAGGGACGCACACCGAACCTTTCCGCTTCAGAGGGACTTCAAAGACACGTCTGTCTCGCTGTCGTGCAACGCGACGCCATTCCATGATGTTCCACCGGGTCGGGCCGACGCCAATTGAGAGCCGGTGAAATCACTCACCGCGGGGACCCTCCGCCAGTGGGAAACGAGTTGGCTGAATCTGCACGAGCTCGTCGTTCTTGTAACCCATCGCACAGCATCGGCCCAGATAAGCACGCATACCACGGATAGCTAGCAAACTGCACAGCAGCCGCCTCGACTTCGCTCGCAAACAACTTTCGGCGGCTACAGTGGTCGCATGGATTGTCGCGGTACACAGCCCAAGCGCATCGGGGTGCGCTGCGTTGGCTGAGTACCGGCTTGACGATTTGGCGCGGATCTCCGGAGTCAGTGCCCGCAATATCCGCGCCTACCGAGAGCGTGGTCTTCTCGATCCGCCGCGCCGTGTCGGTCGATCGGCGTACTACGACGACTACCACCTGTCGCAGCTGAAGACCATCAACCAACTGCTGCGCCGCGGGTTCAACTCCGCCCACATCGCGGAGTTCTTCACGAGCATGCGCCAGGGTGCCGATCTGGCCGACATCCTGGGCATTCAGCAAGCCGTCCTGGGGCGGCGGACCGAGGAGCCCGCCGAACCGGAAGCAGTGCCGAGTGGCTCAGGCGCCGCCGGTATCGACGCCGGGTCCGACGAGGCGCGCAAGCTGATCGATTACGGCATGGCCGACCTGGTCGACGGTGAGGTGGTGCTCAAGGACAGGGGGATCGGCGCCATCGTCGCGCGAAGCCCTGAACCGACGCTGTACGCGCGGGCGATCCTCCGGCTGTTCGAAGCAACCCGAGAGTCGGTCGACAACCTGGCCGCCGACCTCGTGCATGCGCTGCAAGCGTTGTACACGGCGCGGTTCGGCGCCAGTCATGTGCCGAAGCCCGAGGACGTTGCGGAGCTCAGCCGGATCGTGTTGGACTACCGCGATCTGGGCAACAAGGTGATCGCCAGCCACCTCGATGAGGCGGTGCGGAACCAGATGGTCACCGCCGTATCCGAGTTCATCGCGGGCGTTTTGATGAGCGGCGACTGGGGGCCGAAGGCGACCTAGCTGCTACACCCGCGTGGCGGCCGGATCGCCGCCGAAGCGCTGCGCCAGCCACACCGGGATGATGGCCACGACGGTGAGGGCGGCGGCGACGACATTGATCACCGGAGCCTGGTTGGGGCGGAACAGGTTTCCGAAGATCCAGATCGGCAGCGTTTGAACGGTCGGGCCTGCCGTGAAGGTGGTCACCACGATCTCATCGAAGGACAGCGCGAACGCCAGGATGGCGCCCGCCACCAACGCGCCGCGCATCATCGGAAACGTCACGTACCTGAACGTCTGCCACGACGATGCGCCGAGGTCGGCCGACGCATCCTCGAGGTGGGTGCCGAGTCTGCGCAGTCGGGCCTGAGTGTTGTTGAAGACGATCACGATGCAGAACGTCGCGTGACCGACGATCACGGTGGCCAGCCCGAGGGTGACTCCCAGCGCCGAGGTGAACGTCGCATTCAGCGCGATGCCGGTGACGATGCCCGGCAACGTAATCGGCAACACGACAAGCAGACTCACCACGTTGCGGCCGAAAAACGCATAACGCTGCACGGCGAACGCGGCCATCGTGCCGAGCATGAGCGCAATGAATGTCGCGGCGAGCCCGACCACCACCGAATTGCCAAGTGATTTCCACATACCCTGGCTGTTGGCCGCGTCGGCCCACCACCGAAGTGTGAAGCCGCTCGGTGGGAACGCGAACGTGCGCGAGGAATTGAAGGCGTTGACCACCACCAAAAGCAGTGGTGCATAGAGAAATACCAGCACGAGCACTACCCATGCCCGTACCGCGCGGCGCAATCCCGTCGAAAGCATCAGACGTTCTCCAGTGCGCCGGTGCGGCGCATCGCCAGCAGGTAGGCGATGATCGCGATGAGGGGGATGATCGACAGCGCGGCCGCCAGCGGCTGATTGTTGGCGGTGACGAGCTGACCGTAGATGATGTTGCCGAGCATCTGGGTCTTACCGCCGACGATGGTCACCGCGATGTAGTCGCCCAACGACAACGAGAATGTGAAGATCGAGCCGGCCGCGATGCCGGGAAAGACCAACGGCGCGACCACCATCCGCAGCGTCGCGGAATCGGAGGCGCCGAGGTCCGAGCTGGCGTCGATGAGCGAGTCTGGTACGCGTTCAAACGCGGCGAACACCGGAATGACCATGTAGGGCAACCACAGATATGTCAGCGTGACGACCGTCGCGGTCAGCCCGTAGCCCGGGGTGTACCCCGTCGCCCATGACATCGGACCCTCTGGCGAGAACAGCATCCGCCAGGCGTAGGCCTTGACAAGGTAGCTGGCCCACAGCGGTGTGGTCACCGCGACCACCAACGCCAGCCGCACCCGCGGCGAGGCGATCTTGGCCATGTAGAACGCCAACGGCACCGCTAGGACCGCGCAGATCACCGTCACGGTCAACGCGATCAACACGGTGCGGACCGTCGCGATCCGGAATACCTCCTCGGTCGCGACCCTGACGATGTTGTCGGTGGTGAACGTGTGGACCACCGCACCGGTAAACGCATTGGTGGTCCAGAACGCCGAAACCAACAGCACCGCAAGCGAACCCAGGTAGGCAACCACCAGCCAGGCCATCGGCGGCACCAGCAGGAACGCAAGGCTGACGCGACGCCCCAGCTGGATCGGCAACGACGTGCCGCGGTGTGTCAGCCCTTGATCTGCTGCCACTTGTCGACCCACTCGTTGTAGGCCGTGCAGTTGCTGCCACTGCCGTCGACGCAATCCTTCTGCGGCGTCGTCCAGTAATGGATCTCAGCGGCGAACTTCTCGTCGGTCGCGTGGTAGATGTCGCAGAAGTCCTTCTGGCTGGTGTGTTCACATGCTTTCGTCTGCGCGGGCGCCTCTCCGAAGTACTCGGCCACTTGCGCATTCACCTCGGGTGAAGTGATCCAGTTCATCCACTTGTACATGCAGTTCGGATGCGCGGCCTTCGACGAGAGCATCCAGGTGTCGGACCATCCGGTGGCCCCCTCCTTCGGCAGCACCGTATTGACCTGGACCTTGTTGTCGGTGCCGATCGTGTTGGCGATCACCTGCCAGGTGGTGCCGATCACCGACGTTCCGGACTCGAACGCCTGCACCTCTTTGGTGTAGTCCGACCAGTACTCGCTGACGTTCTCGTGCTGTTTCTTGAGCAGATCGACTGCGGCGTCGAGCTGCTCGGGTGTCAGCGAATAGGGGTCTTTGATGCCGAGGTCGGGCTTCGTCTTCGACAGGTACAGCGCGGCATCGGCGATGTAGATGGGGGAGTCGTAGGCCGTCACCTTGCCCTTGTACTTGCTCGCGTCATCGAACACTGCGCTCCACGAGTTCGGCGCGTCACGCACCACGTCGATGTTGTACATCAGCAGGTTGGCGCCCCAGCCGTGCGGGATGCCATACATCTGGCCCTTCACCGAGTTCCACGACTTGTCTTTGAGGAACGACGAAATCGTTGCGTAGTTGGGCACCAGGTCGGTGTTTACCGGCGCCACGTCACCGGCGTAGATCAGTCGCAGTGTGGCGTCGCCTGAGGCGGACACCCCGTCGTACTGACCGCTGCGCATCAGCTGCACCATCTCGTCGGATGTGTTGCCGATCTTCACGTTGACCTTGCAGCCGGTCTGCTGTTCAAACGGCGTCACCCAGTCGACACTCTTGTCGTTGGAACCGTTTTCGGCGTAGCCGGCCCAGGCGATCAGGTTCAGCTGCCCTTCGCCGTCGCCGACTGCACTTGCTTGCTCGAGCTTGGGCGGTGACTGACCGTTGCCGCCGCTGGGTTGCTCCGATTTCGAACAGGCGGTGAACGACAGCACCAGGGCGGCGCAGGCGGTGAGCGCAAGGCCGATTCGCGCGGGCGTGGATGTCATGGCTACTCCTCGAATTTCAATTGGTGAACGGCCTTTTCGGGCCAGGCCAACGTGATCGGCGTTCCGTGGTGCAGATCCGGCGGCAGCCACGTGCTGGCCGTCAGGACCGTTGCGATGAGCGAGACGTCTGGCGGCGCGATCGCCGCGATGCGCGTCGTGGGGCCTGCGTAGATGATTTCGGACACGGTGGCCTCTACCGTGCGCACACCTGGCACCGGATCGGTGCCAGGGCGAAACACCCCGATGCGTTCCGGCCGGATGACGAACATCCCCGGCCTGCCCATCAACGCCTCCGCGGCCGCGCCGTCGAGCACGTTGGAGGTGCCGACGAAATCGGCGACGAAGCGGTTGGCCGGATTCTCGTAGACGTCGCGGGCCTTGCCGATCTGCTCGATGCGCCCGTCGTTGAAGACGGCAAGCCGGTCGCACAGGGTCAGCGCCTCGTCCTGGTCATGGGTCACGATCACGAACGTGATGCCGACCTCGCGCTGGATCTCCTTCAGTTCGATCTGCATCTGTTCACGCAGCTTGAGGTCCAGTGCGCCAAGTGGCTCGTCGAGCAGCAACACCCGCGGTCTGCCGACCAACGCACGGGCCAGCGCCACCCGCTGACGCTGGCCTCCCGACAGTTGCGCGGGCCGCCGCGGCGCCTGATCGGTCAGCCGGACCATGTCGAGGGCATCGGCGGTGCGGCGCCTGCGCTCGGTCTTGGGCACGCCCTTCACCTTGAGTCCGTACTCGACGTTCTGCGCCACTGTCATGTGCGGGAACAGGGCGTACTCCTGGAAGACCGTGTTGACATCGCGATGGCGGGCCGGCAGCGCGGTCACGTCGACCCCGCCGAGCTTGATCACGCCCGCGGTGGGCTGCTCGAATCCGGCGATCATCCGCAACACCGTCGTCTTGCCCGAGCCCGACGGCCCGAGGATCGCGAACAGTTCGCCGTCGGCCACGGTCAGGTCCGCGCCCTCGACAGCGACGATGTCGCCGAACATCTTGCGGACCCCGATCAGCTCGATCTGTGGATCCTCAACGGCGGCAGCCACATTCGCGTCCGGCTGCGAGCGGACCGTCCCCGAGGGCATGGCTCATCGTAGGAATTCCTCCGTCAGATCGCAGCGCCATCGCGGATTTCGTAATCTGGACACCGCCAAGCCACTCGTTTCGTACAGGTCGCGGCACCCGAGCCGGCGGCGCCCGTTTGCGAATCTTGATACAGATGTGACCAGTGGCGTTGCCGTGAAAACTGATGCTGCTGTCGTACCCTGTGGCACGTGGGACTCTCCCGGCGCGACCTGCTCAAATACGCCGCCGCAGCGCCCGCTGTGCTCGGTCTCGGCGCCGGCCTGCAGGCGGCGGCGTCGACGCTTGCGCCGTCTCAGGCCGCTGCGGCGCCCCTCGGGATCCTGCTCGACTACGCGGCCGGAGTGATCAAGGCCCCCGATCTGCGGGCATCCGGCGCGCTTGGCGCGATCCGGTACGTCTCCGACCGGCGCCCGGGAGGCGCGTGGATGCTGGGCAAGCCGATCCAGCTGCCCGAGGCGCGCGATCTGTATCAGAACGGGCTCAAGATCGTCTCCTGCTACCAGTACGGCAAGCAGGACTCCGCGGACTGGCTGGGCGGCCAGGACGCGGGCGTCGCACACGCCAAGCGGGGCTGGCAGCTGCACGTCGCGGCGGGCGGGTCCTACGGCGCGCCGATCTACGCGTCGATCGACGACGATCCCAGCTACGACCAGTACAAGAGCCAGGTCGCGCCGTATCTGCGGGGCTGGGAGGCGGTGCTCGGCCACCAGCGCGTCGGGGTCTATGCCAACGCCAAGACCATCGACTGGGCGCTGCACGACGGGCTGGGATCGTACTTCTGGCAGCACAACTGGGGCTCGCCGAAGGGCTTCACGCACCCCGCCGCACACCTGCATCAGGTCGAGATCGACAAGCGCAATGTGGGCGGCGTCGGGGTCGACATCAACCACATTCTGCAGCCGCGGTTCGGCCAGTGGGACTAAAACTTACTGATCGGTAATAAGCGCCAGCAAACTATTTCGGGTAGCCAGTGTCCGAGACAAGACAAATCGTGCCGAGTTGTCCACTCTGCGAGGCGCAATGCGGCCGCCGAGACGAGGCGAAATTTTTACATAACGATTGCATAACAATGCTGCCTTGATCTGCACTGTTGTACCTACTCGACCGTAACCACCTGCAAGCAGGACGTTTGTCCCGCATGAGTTCGGCCCCCATAGAGGCGGGTGTTATCGAACATCCTGTTACCCACGCGTAGAACTCGCCAGTAACCATTTAGGGCGGGAAAATGGTGCTGTCTCTTATGACACTCTTAGTACGGCTGGGAGTGTTCGCAGGACCGTCGAGAAGACTGTCTGACGGCCCGTGCGCCAGACGCGCACGAACCAGCCGGGATTCGACGCCGAATCGCATGGCCTCCGCAGGGGAGCGCAGGTCACCAAGAGCGCCAGAGACGACAGCCACAGACGACGAGCGATACGCGCGAAACAGTACCGAGGGAGATAACAAGACGTGACGATCAACGAACAGAGCAGGGTGACCACCGGCCGCACCAACGCGCCCTCGGAGACATTGGCAGGTACGCACGCCCTGGTCGATCGTTTGAACGCAGGAGAACCGTATGCGGTCGCCTTTGGCGGCCAGGGCGGCTCCTGGCTGGAGAACCTGGAAGAGCTGGTCAGCTCGGCTGGCATCGAGTCCGAGCTCAGCGAGATCGTCGGTGAGGCGGCGCTGCTGCTCGAGCCGGTGGCCCGCGAGTTGGTCGTGGTTCGGCCGATCGGCTTCGAGCCGCTGCAGTGGGTCCGGGCGCTGGCCGCCGAAGAGAAGCTGCCCACCGCCAAGCAGCTGACGAGCATCGCGATCTCGGGTCCCGGCATCCTGCTCACCCAGATGGCGGCGACGCGTGCGGTGATCCGCCAGGGCCTCGACCTATATGACACGCCTCCGGTGGCGATGGCCGGTCACTCCCAGGGCATCTTGGGTTGCGAGTCGCTGAAGGCGCGGGGCACCAGGGACGCCGAGCTGCTGGCGATCCTGCAGCTGATGGGTGCCGCCGGGTCGCTGATGTCGCGCCGTCGCGGCATGGTCGGCCGCGGCGACAAGTCACCGATGGTGTCGGTGACGAACGCCGAACCCGACCGCATCGCCGAACTGCTCGAGGAGTTCTCCAAGGACGTCCGCACGGTGCTGCCGCCGGTGCTGTCGATCCGCAACGGCAGGCGCTCCGTCGTCATCACCGGGACGCCCGAGCAACTCGGCCGGTTCGAGCTGTACTGCAGCAAGATCACCGAGAAGGAAGAGGCCGAGCGCAAGAACAAGATCCGTGGCGGCGCCGTCTTCTCGCCGGTGTTCCACGGCATCCAGGTCGAGGTCGGTTTCCACACTCCGCGGCTGGCCCCCGCCGTCGATCTGATCGACGAATGGGCCGCGCGCACCAGCATCGACCGCGAGCTCACGCACCACTTCGCCGAGGCGGTGTTCGTCGAACCCGTCGACTGGGTGGGCGAGATCGAGCGGCTGCACGATTCCGGTGCGAAGTGGATCGTCGACCTCGGCCCCAGCGACACCGCCACCCGCGTCACGGCGCCCGTCGTCCGCGGCCTCGGCATCGGCCTGATCCCCGCGGCCACCCGCGTCGGCCAGCGCAACCTGTTCACCGTCGGCGGCGAACCCGAGGTGCCGCCCGCGTGGTCGAGCTACGCGCCCACCACCGTGAAGCTGCCCGACGGCTCGGTCAAGCTGTCGACCAAGTTCACCCGGCTGACCGGACGGTCGCCGATCCTGTTGGCGGGCATGACCCCGACGACCGTCGACGCCAAGATCGTCGCGGCGGCCGCCAACGCCGGCCACTGGGCCGAGCTGGCCGGCGGTGGCCAGGTCACCGAGGAGATCTTCGAGGACCGCATCGCCGAGCTCACCGGGCTGCTCGAGCCCGGCCGCGCCGTGCAGTTCAACTCGCTGTTCCTCGACCCATATCTGTGGAAGCTGCAGGTGGGCGGAAAGCGATTGGTGCAGAGGGCCCGTCAGTCGGGCGCACCGATCGACGGCGTCGTCGTGTCCGCGGGCATTCCCGATCTCGAGGAAGCCGTCGACCTGATCGACGAACTCAACACCGTCGGCATCAGCCACGTGGTGTTCAAGCCGGGCACCGTCGACCAGATCAAGTCGGTCATCAACATCGCAGCCGAGGTGCCTGGCAAGGACGTCATCGTGCACATCGAGGGCGGCCGCGCAGGCGGTCACCACTCGTGGGAGGACCTCGACGATCTGCTGCTCGCCACGTATGCCGAGCTACGCAAGCTGCCCAACATCACGCTCTGCGTCGGCGGCGGTATCGGCACCCCGGAGCGGGCCGCCGAGTACCTGTCCGGTCAATGGGCCGAGGAATACGGCTTCCCGGCGATGCCGCTCGACGGCATCCTGGTCGGCACCGCGGCGATGGCGACGCTGGAAGCCACCACCTCGCCTGCAGTCAAGCAGATGCTGGTCGAAACCACCGGCACCGACCACTGGATCAGCGCCGGAAAAGCCAAGGGCGGCATGGCATCCAGCCGCAGCCAGCTCGGCGCCGACATCCATGAGATCGACAACGCCGCCTCGCGCTGCGGCCAGCTGCTCGACGAGGTGGCAGGCGACGCCGACGCTGTTGCGGACCGGCGCGACGAGATCATCGCCGCGATGGCCGCCACCTGCAAGCCGTACTTCGGCGACATCGGCGACATGACCTACAAGCAGTGGCTGCAGCGCTACATCGAGCTCGCCATCGGCGACGACGACAGCACTGCCGACACCAAGCTGCCGGGCACCCCGTGGCTGGCCGACACCTGGCGTGACCGGTTCGAGCAGATGCTCGAGCGCGCTGAGGCCCGGCTGCACCCGCAGGACTCGGGTCCGATCGAGACGCTCTTCAATGACGCTGCGCTGCTGGACAATCCGGAGCAGGCGATCGCCACCCTGCTCGCGCGCTATCCGGAGGCCGAAACCCTGAAGCTGCACCCGGCCGACGTGCCGTGGTTCGTCACGCTGTGCAAGCTGCTTGGCAAGCCGGTCAACTTCGTGCCGGTCATCGACAAGGACGTGCGGCGCTGGTGGCGCAGCGACTCGCTGTGGCAGGCCCACGACGCGCGCTACACCGCCGATCAGGTCTGCATCATTCCCGGCACCCAGTCGGTGGCGGGCATCACGCGCGTCGACGAACCGGTCGGCGAACTGCTCGACCGCTTCGAGCAGGCGGCCATCGACAAGGCGCTGAGCACCGATGGTGAGCCCGTGCCTGTGGTTTCGCGCCGCCAGGCCCGCGCCGACGTCACCGGTCCGCTCGCGGTGGTGCTCGACTCGCCCGACGTGCTGTGGGCAGGCCGCACCTCGATCAACCCGGTGCACCGCATCGGCGCGCCCGACGAGTGGCAGGTCAACGAAAACCGCAGCGCCACACACCCATCCACGGGTTCACGGTTGGAGCTTGCCAACGGCTCTGTGACGCTTTCCGTTCCGCTGTCCGACATTTGGATCGACATCCGCTTCACGCTGCCCTCCTGCACGGTCGACGGCGGCATGCCGGTCGTCACCGTCGAGGACGCGTCGACCGCGATGCGGTCCGTGCTGGCGATCGCCGCAGGCGTAGACGGACCTGACGCGCTTCCGCCGGTGCACGACGGCACCGCCAAGGTCACTGTCGACTGGGACCCCGAGGAGGTCGCCGACCACACCGGGGTGACCGCGACATTCGGCGCGCCGCTGGCGCCGGGACTGACCCTGGTGCCCGACGCACTTGTCGGCCACTGCTGGCCCGCGGTGTTCGCCGCCATCGGCGCGGCCGCGACCGACGACGGCTTCCCCGTCGTCGAGGGTCTGCTGAGCCTGGTGCATCTGGATCACGCGGCGCACCTGCTCACCACGATGCCCAAGGCGAAGGCCGAATTGGTCGTCACCGCAACGGCTTCGGCGGCCACCGACACCGAGTACGGCCGGGTCATCCCGGTTGAGGTGACCATCAGCGACTCGAACGGAACCGAGCTGGCCAAGCTCGAGGAGCGGTTCGCGATCCGCGGCCGCACCGGAGCGGCCGAGCTGGCCGACCCGCCGCGCGCCGGTGGTGCGATGACCGACAACGCGACTGACACGCCGCGTCGCCGCCGCCGTGACGTCAAGGTCGAGGCGCCCACCGACATGAGCGCGTTCGCGGTGGTGTCGGGGGATCACAACCCGATCCACACCGACCGCGCCGCCGCACTGCTTGCCGGGCTGAAATCACCCATCGTGCACGGCATGTGGCTGTCCGCGGCCGCGCAGCACGTCGTCACCGCGACCGACGGCAAGCCCGCCCCGCCGGCCCGCGTTGTCGGCTGGACCTCGCGCTTCCTGGGCATGGTGCTGCCCGGTGACGAGATCGACTTCCGCGTCGACCGAGTCGGCATCGACCGCGGCGCAGAGATCATCGAGGTCGCTGCCCGCGTCGGCTCCGAGCTGGTGATGTCGGCGACCGCGCAGTTGGCCGCCCCGAAGACCGTGTACGCGTTCCCGGGCCAGGGCATCCAGCACAAGGGCATGGGCATGGAGGTCCGTGCCCGGTCCAAGGCGGCCCGCAAGGTGTGGGACACCGCCGACAAGTTCACCCGCGACACGTTGGGCTTCTCGGTGCTGCACGTGGTGCGCGACAACCCGACCAGCCTGATCGCCAGCGGTGTGCACTACCACCACCCGGATGGCGTGCTGTTCCTGACGCAGTTCACACAGGTCGCGATGGCGACCGTGGCTGCCGCGCAGGTGGCCGAGATGCGCGAGCAGGGTGCGTTCGTCGAAGGCGCGATCGCCTGTGGCCACTCCGTCGGTGAGTACACCGCGCTGGCGTGCGTATCGGGTGTCTACGAGTTGGAGGCGCTGCTGGAGGTGGTGTTCCACCGCGGCAGCAAGATGCACGACATCGTGCCGCGCGATCACCTTGGCCGGTCCAACTACCGGCTGGCCGCGATCCGGCCGTCGCAGATCGATCTCGACGACGCGGACGTGAAGGCTTTCGTGGCCGACATCTCCGAGCGCACAGGGGAGTTTCTCGAGATCGTGAACTTCAACCTGCGTGGTTCGCAGTACGCGATCGCGGGCACCGTGCGCGGGCTGGAAGCGCTCGAGGAAGAGGTCGAGCGGCGCCGCGAGATCAGCGGCGGCAAGCGCTCGTTCATCCTGGTACCGGGTATCGACGTGCCGTTCCACTCGTCTGTGCTGCGGGTCGGCGTTGCCGACTTCCGCCGGTCGCTGGAGCGGGTCATGCCGCGCGATCAGGATCCCGCGCTGATCGTCGGCAAGTACATCCCGAACCTGGTGCCGCGGCCGTTCACGCTGGACCGCGATTTCATCCAGGAGATCCGGGATCTGGTGCCCGCCGAGCCGCTCGACGAGATCCTCGCCGACTACGACACGTGGCGGAACGAGAAGCCCGCCGAGCTGTGCCGCAAGATCGTGATCGAGCTTCTGGCATGGCAGTTCGCCAGCCCGGTGCGCTGGATCGAGACGCAGGACCTGCTCTTCATCGAGGAGGCCGCGGGCGGACTGGGCATCGAGCGGTTCGTCGAGATCGGCGTCAAGTCGGCTCCGACGGTCGCGGGGCTGGCCACCAACACGTTGAAGCTGCCGGAGTATTCACACAACACCACCGAGGTGCTGAACTCCGAGCGTGATGCGGCGGTGCTGTTTGCGACCGACACCGATCCGGAGCCGGAGGATGACGTCGATGAGGCGCCCGCCCCGGCAGCCGAGTCCGCGCCCGTCGAGGCTGCTGCGCCTGCGGCACCGGCGGCTGCGCCTGCGGCGCCGAGTGGTGGTCCACGGCCAGACGACCTCACCTATGACGCTTCCGACGCCACGATGGCGCTGATCGCGCTGTCGGCCAAGATGCGCATCGACCAGATCGAGCCGCTGGATTCGATCGAGTCGATCACCGACGGTGCGTCGTCACGACGCAACCAGCTGCTGGTCGACCTGGGCTCCGAGCTCAACCTCGGCGCCATCGACGGTGCTGCCGAGGCCGATCTGGCCGGGCTGAAGGGACAGGTCACCAAGCTGGCCCGCACCTACAAGCCGTTCGGCCCAGTGCTTTCCGACGCGATCAACGATCAGCTGCGCACGGTGTTCGGTCCGTCCGGCAAGCGACCGGCTTACATCGCCGAGCGGGTCAAGAAGACCTGGGAACTCGGCGACGGCTGGGTCAAGCACGTGACGGTCGAAGTGGCGCTTGGCACCCGCGAGGGTTCCAGCGTCCGCGCCGGTGAGCTCGGCGGCCTGCACGACGGTGCGCTCGCCGACGCGGCGAGTGTCGACAAGGTCATCGACGCCGCTGTGTTGGCAGTCGGTGCGCGCCAAGGTGTTCCGGTGTCGCTGCCGTCTGCCGCAGGTGGCGGGGGCGGTGTGGTGGACTCGGCCGCGCTCGGTGAGTTCGCCGAACAGGTCACCGGCCGCAACGGCGTGCTGGCCTCGGCGGCCCGCCTGATCCTCGGACAGCTCGGCCACGACACTCCTGTCGTCGTGCCGGAGGCCAGCGATGCCGAACTCATCGACCTGGTTACCGCCGAACTCGGTTCGGACTGGCCGCGTTTGGTGGCTCCGACGTTCGACGGCCGCAAGGCGGTGCTGTTCGACGACCGCTGGGCCAGCGCGCGCGAGGATCTCGCCAAGCTGTGGGTGCTCGACGAGAACGAGATCGACGCCGACTGGCCGCGCCTTTCGGAGCGGTTCGAGGGTGCGGGCAATATCGTTGGCACGCAGGCCACCTGGTGGCAGGGCAAGGCCCTGGCCGCGGGCCGCAACGTGCACGCGTCGCTGTACGGGCGCGCCGCAGCGGGTGCGGAGAATCCGGGCAAGGGCCGCTACACCGACGAGGTTGCGGTGGTCACGGGTGCCTCCAAGGGCTCGATCGCCGCTTCGGTGGTGGCCCAGTTGCTCGATGGCGGTGCCACCGTCATCGCGACGACGTCGAAGCTCGACGACGACCGGCTGGCGTTCTACCGCGCGCTGTATCGGGACCACGGTCGTTTCGACGCGAAGCTGTGGGTGGTGCCCGCTAACATGGCGTCCTACACCGACATCGACGCCCTGGTTGAGTGGGTCGGCACGGAGCAGACCGAAAGCCTTGGGCCGCAGTCGATTCACCTCAAGGATGCCCAGACGCCGACACTGCTGTTCCCGTTCGCCGCGCCACGCGTGGGCGGTGACCTGTCCGACGCCGGATCGCGCGCCGAGATGGAGATGAAGGTCCTGCTGTGGGCCGTGCAACGGCTGATCGGCGGACTGTCGCACATCGGCGCGGAGCGTGACATCGCCGCCAGGCTGCACGTGGTGCTGCCCGGCTCGCCGAACCGCGGCATGTTCGGCGGTGACGGCGCCTACGGCGAGTCGAAGTCCGCGCTGGACGCGGTGGTGTCGCGGTGGAAGGCCGAGTCGTCGTGGGCCCAGCGAGTTTCGTTGGCGCACGCGCTGATCGGCTGGACCAAGGGCACCGGCTTGATGGGCCACAACGACGCGATCGTCGGTGCGGTCGAAGAAGCCGGCGTGACGACCTACACCACCGACGAGATGGCGACCATGCTGCTCGGGCTGTGCGACATCGAGTCCAAGGTCGCGGCCGCACGCGAGCCGCTGCAGGTCGACCTGACCGGCGGGCTTGCCGAGGTCGAACTCGATCTGGCCGAGCTGGCCGCCAAGGCACGCGAGGAGATGACCGGCGAGGCGTCAAAGGATGGGGCAGAAGAGTCCGAAAATCTCGGCACCATCCGGGCGCTGCCGTCGCCGCCGCGGGGTTACCAGCCCGCACCGGCGCCGGAGTGGGACGACCTCGACGTCGACCCGGCCGATTTGGTGGTGATCGTGGGCGGCGCTGAGCTCGGTCCGTACGGCTCATCGCGGACCCGGTTCGAGATGGAGGTCGACAACGAGCTGTCGGCCGCCGGCGTGCTCGAGCTGGCATGGACCACCGGCCTGGTGAAGTGGGAAGACGACCCGACGCCCGGCTGGTACGACACGGAGACCGGCGACCTGGTCGACGAGGGTGAGTTGGTGGAGCGCTACCACGACGCGGTCGTGGACCGGGTCGGCATCCGCGAGTTCGTCGACGACGGTGCGATCGACCCCGATCACGCTGCGCCGCTGCTGGTTTCGGTGTTCCTCGACAAGGACTTCACGTTCGTGGTGTCCACCGAGGACGAGGCGCGCCAGTTCGTCCAGTTCGATCCGGAGCACACCGTCATCGCGCCGGTGCCGGACAGCAACGACTGGCAGGTCACCCGCAAGGCGGGCACCGAGATTCGGGTGCCGCGCAAGACGAAGTTGTCGCGGACGGTCGGCGCTCAGATCCCCACCGGGTTCGACCCGATGGTGTACGGCGTCAGCCAGGACATGATGAACTCGATCGACCGGTTGGCGATCTGGAACCTGGTCACCACCGTGGACGCCTTCCTGTCGGCTGGCTTCACGCCGGCCGAGCTGATGCGCTGGGTGCACCCCAGCCTGGTGGCCAACACCCAGGGCACCGGCATGGGCGGCCTGACGTCGATGCAGACGATGTACCACGGCAACCTGCTCGGCAGGAACAAGCCGAACGACATCCTGCAGGAAGTCCTGCCGAACGTGTACGCGGGCCACGTGGTGCAGTCGTACATCGGCAGCTACGGAGCGATGATCCATCCGGTCGGAGCATGCGCGACCGCGGCCGTGTCGGTCGAGGAGGGCGTCGACAAGATCCGCTTGGGCAAGGCGGACTTCGTGGTCGCAGGCGGTTACGACGACCTGACGCTGGAAGCCATCATCGGCTTCGGTGACATGGCCGCGACCGCGGACACCGAGATGATGCGCGCCAAGGGCATCAGCGACTCGAAGTTCTCGCGCGCCAACGACCGTCGTCGGCTCGGGTTCGTCGAGGGCCAGGGCGGCGGCACCATCCTGCTGGCCCGTGGTGACCTCGCGCTCGAGATGGGTCTGCCGGTGCTGTCGGTGTTGGCGTACGTGTCGTCGTTCGGCGACGGCGTGCACACATCGATCCCGGCTCCCGGGCTCGGTGCGCTGGGCGCCGGTCG
>DATJIX010000365.1:0-4980 GCA_035492865.1 Mycobacterium sp.
CTGTCTCGTCCCGGTGACTCGTTCGAAGACGTCGCGACCACCGCCGGTCTGCCGTGCGAGGACATCGACGTGCGCATCGCCGACGACGGGGAGGTGCTGGCGCGCGGCTACGGCGTGATGCAGGGCTACCTCGACGACCCCGCCGCCACCGCGGAGGCGATCGATGCCGACGGCTGGCTGCACACCGGAGACCTGGGCGCCTTCACCGCGACCGGCCGGCTGCGGATCGTGGGCCGCAAGAAGGACATGTTCATCGTCGGCGGCTTCAATGCCTACCCCGCCGAGATCGAGGGCTTTTTGCTGGAGCACCCCGCCGTCGCCCAAGCCGCGGTGATCGGTGTGCCGGATGAACGGTTGGGGCAGGTGGGGAAGGCGTTCATCGTGGTGAAGGCGGGCGCAGCCGCCATCACCAGCGACGAGCTGATCGCCTGGAGCCGGGACCGGATGGCCGGATTCAAGGTTCCTCGGTTCGTCGAGTTCCTCGACGAGCTACCGTTGAACGCCACGGGCAAGGTGATGAAAGACAGATTGCGCTGAGCGTTTGCACAGCGCGTAAATAGCATTTCCGCAGGAAACGCCTCGTTGGTACCCATCTGGGGATGAGGTATCGTCGCGGCAATACTCAAAAATGAATAATGCCATTCTCATTTGCGCTCGATTGCGCAGTTGCACATTGCAGACAAGGAGGTCGCTGTGCCGTCTTTCAGGCGTCGCGCGTCGGTGATCGACGCTGATCGCGTCGACGAACCGCCTCGCGAACCTGAACGGCCAGCCGACGCGGCCGATGCGCTGTCCCTCGCCGACGAAGCGGAGGCTGAAGCGGCAGAGGCGGAAGCGGTCGCCGCCGCCGCCCGTGCCAGAGCCCGCGCGATCCGGTTGCGCAGGCAGGCGCAGGCCGCCGGGAACGACGCAGCTCAGGATTCCGCAGACGCGGCAGCACCCGTCGACGCCAAGGCAGACGTCACCGAGGAGGAGCCCGAGGTCTCCAACGCGGTCGAGTTGACCGAACCGAGCGGGGATGTCAGCGAACACGTCGCCGACGACGCCGCGGAGTCGGCCGACAAGCCGGTCCGTGAGCGGCGTGGCGGGCGGCTCGGCCGGATCCTGAAGGTGCTTGCGGCCGTCCTGGCCGTCGCGTGCACGGCCGCGCTGATCACGCTGAGTGTGCTGATGGTGATCAGCCACCGCCAGCAGGCCGCCGAAGACCAGCGCCGCGCCGAATTCACGGCGGCGGGCCGGCAGAGCGTTGTGACGTTGATGTCGCTGGACTTCAACAAGGCCAAGGAAGACGTACAGCGCATCATCGACAATTCGACCGGCCAGTTCCACGATGACTTCAAGAACCAGGCAGAGGACTTCATCAAGGTCGCGCAGGACTCGAAGGTGATCACCGAGGTCACCGTCAACTCCACCGGTGTCGAGTCGATGACCGACGACTCGGCCGTGGTCCTGGTGTCGGCCACTTCGCGCGTCACCAACTCCGCAGGCGCCAAGCAGGAACCGCGCTCCTGGCGGTTATCCGTCAATCTCGAGCGCATCGGTGATCAGATCAAGATGTCGAAAGTGGAGTTCGTACCGTGACCACCAAGGACTCCGCCGACGTGACCGACGCCGACGAAACCGAAACCGTAACGGCCACCGACGAATCGGTCGATGAATCGACCGATGACACGGCAACCGAACCGGAACCGCAGCCCGAGAAAGGCGACGGCATCCTGCGCCGGTCGGCACGCGCGGTGGCGGGGCGAATCGGCGCCATTGTGCTGGTTGTCGCGCTGCTTGCCTCGGCAGGCGCGGCGGCGTGGCTGTACTTCGACCAATACCGGCCTGACAGACAAACCAACGATGCGGCGGCCAGCGTTGCGCTCGACGCGGCGAAAGCCGGCACAGTCGCGATGCTGTCGTACTCGCCGGAGAGCCTTGACAAGGACTTCGCGAATGCGAAGTCTCATCTGACCGGTGACTTCCTGTCGTACTACACGCAGTTCACCCAGCAGATCGTCACCCCGGCCGCCAAGCAGAAGGCGGTCAAGACCTCCGCCGCCGTCGTGCGGGCCGCGGTGTCCGAACTGCATCCGGATTCCGCTGTGGTGCTGGTGTTCATCAACCAGAACACCACCAGCAAGGAGAATCCGGACGGTGCGTTCGCGGCGAGCGCCGTCAAGGTGGGCATGAAGAAGATCAACGGCGCCTGGCTGATTTCGTCGTTCGACCCCGTGTAGCCTCGGCGCCGTGGCGGACCCGAAGCCTGCAGACCTGGTGCTCTCGGGCGGCGGCGTCAAGGGGATCGGTCTGGTGGGGGCCGTCGTTGCGTTGATGGACGGCGGGTATCGCGCCAATCGCGTGTCAGGAACATCGGCCGGATCCATCGTCGGGGCGATCGTGGCGGCCGCTTCGATGGACGACCAGCTCAGCCCCAGCGAGGTCAAAGAGCTTGCGCTGCAGCTGGATTACCACAAATTCACCGACCCTGGCCCGGTCGAGCGCATTCCGCTGTTCGGCCCGTCGCTTGCGGTGCTGCGCGGCAGCGGTATCTACAAGGGCGACTACGCCCACGACTGGGTTCGCAACCAACTCGAGGGTTTCGGCGTGCGCACGTTCGGCGACCTGGCCATCCACGACGACGACCTGCCTCCCGAGCGGCGTTACAAATTGGTTGTCACTGTCGCCGATGTGACGACGGGCCAACTGGTCCGGCTGCCCTGGGACTACCGCAGGGTCTACGGCCTCGACCCCGACGAGCAGTCCGTCGCCGATGCGGTGCGGGCATCGATGGCGATCCCGTTCTTCTTCCGTCCGGTCACGCTGACCGCATCGACCGGGCTGAGGTCCACGTTGGTGGACGGCGGAATCCTGTCGAACTTCCCGATCGACTCCCTCGATCGCCACGACGGGCGACCGCCGCGCTGGCCCAGTTTCGGCGTCACGGTGTTGCCGAACCTGCCGGAGGGCAACGACAAGGTGATCCCCGCGCTGGCGCCGATCCGGATGCTCGGCGCGCCGCATCTGTTGGAAGGCGTCATCACCACCGCGTTGGTCGGTCGCGATCAGGCGTATCTGAACGAGCCGTGGGTGAGCGCCCGGACGATCCGGGTGGACTCGACCGACGTCGGCTTTCTCGACTTCGACATCTCCGACAACGAGATCGAGGCGCAGTACGCGAAAGGGTATGCCGCCACGGAGAAGTTCCTCGCCGCCTGGGATTGGCAGGCCTACCTAGACCGGTTCCGCTGATGGCCGTCGATCTCGCGGCGATCCTGCCGCTGTCCGAGGCATCCGCGGACAGCGCGTTCACGCCATTGGCGGGGGAGACGTCGGTGGTGCGTGTCGCGCGAACCATGCGCGGCGCCGCAGTGGTGGCGGCCGCCGAGTCGTTGGTGCTCCGCGTCCGCGAAACCCTTGCCGCACAGGGCTTATCAGATGTCGCGGTCGTCGCGGCCGACCGCAGGGGTTCGCGGGCGCGTTGCCTGGCCGCCGGATTGCAGTGCTTCGGCCAGCCGCGCCATGTCTTGATTCACGACATCCGCAGGCCGCTGGCGCCTGCCAGCCTGAGCGACCGGGTGATTGACGCGTTGCGGGCGGGAGGCTCGACCGTGATGCCGATGCTGCCGGTGACCGACAGTGTGAAGGCCGTCGATGCCATGGGCACGGTGACCACCACCCTGGACCGGTCGATGTTGCGCCTCGTGCAGCACCCGCGCGGGTTCACCGGCGACCAACTGGCCCGGCTGCTGGCGGCCTGCGCATCGGATGACTTCGACGAGCTGGACGAGTCGCTGCGCGCAGGCGCGCCGATCACCCTGGTCGACGGCGACGCCGACGCGTTCGTCGTCGAATTACCGAGGGACGCGGGCTATGTCGAGGCGATCATCGCCGAGCGCTGAGCAGTCGGGCCGCGACGGCCACGTCCCTGGGATAGGTCACCTTCAGATTGGCCTCGTCACCGGCGAAGGTGCGGACCTGTTCGTGGGTGTACTTCTCGAGGCACGACGACGTGTCGGTGCCTTCGAATCCGTCAGCGGCCGCGGCTCGATACGCGCGCAGCAGCGGTTGCGCCCGAAACGCCTGAGGGGTCTGCACGCGAACCAACCCGCCTGAGGTCGCCTCGATCCCGCCCGACCCCTGGTGCACCACATCCGACACTGTCAATGCCGGTATCGCACCGCCGAATTCGTGCGCCAGTGACACCGCGGCGACGAACATGTCGGCGCTGGCCAACGGTCGGGCCGCATCGTGGATCAGCACCACATCGACCGTGCCAGATTCGATGTCGTCGGCGAGGTAGCGCAGCACGTTGAATTCGGAGGCGTGCCTGCTGTCACCGCCCTCGACGAGTTCCACCGCTGCGCCGGGCAGTTCCGTGGTGACGGTGTCGCGTGCGAGGTCGAGTTCGCCCTGCCGGTACACCAGCACCGTCCGCGAGATCTCGGCCGCCTGGGTCACCGCGGTCAGCGACCACGCCACCATGCTGCGGCCTGCCAGCGGCAGATACGCCTTGTTGCCGTCTGCACCGACCCGCGTGCCAAGACCCGCGGCCAGCACCACGCCGACGACGCAGTGCCCCGGTGACGTACTCATGGTGGCTATCTTCGCATCGTGGGCCTGCCGCACACGCCGGGGTCATCGGCCCGTGCTGGTCGAACGCCCCCGAGCTGCGCATTGGTGCGTGACGACGTCGAAATGGTCTTCGACGTCTCGGGACGTGCAGTGACGGCCAGGAGGGACCTGTGGCGGCGGCCGTGCTCGACAATTGTTGTTTCGCAGCCGGCTGCGTCGACGCTTTGCCGGAAAGGGCTGGCACACAACTATTTCGCGGGCCGTCAGACGGCCACGTTGAAAGCCTTGAGCACCTTGGTCGGCGTGATGCGCACCACGAGTTCGCCGGGAACGCCGTTGCGCCTTCCGAACTCCTCGGCCCTTTCGGCGCCCATGTAGCGGCCGCCGGTCCGCGTCGCGATGTCGAGAACGTCCTGTGGGTCC
>DATJIX010000366.1:0-8306 GCA_035492865.1 Mycobacterium sp.
GATGGCGCTGGTGCTGGCGCGCAGTGAATCCCGATTCGTCCGCATGGCCCGGCCGTTGATCCTGTTGCCGCTGGTGCTGCCGCCGGTGGTCGGGGGCATCGCGCTGCTGTATGCGTTCGGCAGGCTCGGGTTGATCGGGGAATACCTCGACGCAGCGGGCATCCAGATCGCGTTCACGACGACCGCGGTGGTGCTGGCGCAGACGTTCGTCTCGCTGCCGTTCCTCGTCATCGCGCTGGAAGGCGCCGCGCGCACCGCGGGAGCCGACTACGAGATGGTGGCGGCCACGCTCGGCGCAAGGCCGACCACGGTGTGGTGGCGGGTGTCGCTGCCACTACTGGCGCCGGGCCTGATGTCGGGCGCGGTGCTGGCGTTCGCGCGATCGCTCGGCGAGTTCGGCGCGACGTTGACGTTCGCCGGATCCCGCGAAGGCGTCACCCGGACGCTGCCACTCGAGATCTACCTGCAGCGCGAAAGCGACGCCGACGCTGCGGTCGCACTGTCCCTGCTACTGGTCGTGGTGGCCGCGGTGGTCGTTCTCGGACTGGGCAGTCGCCGGTTGCGGGGGACCAATGCCTGGTAGCCGACCATGACCGGGGTGCGGGTGCGGGCGGCCGTCGAACGTCGCGGCGTCGAGCTCGAATTCGACGTCGCCGCAGGCGAAGTGCTCGCCATCCTGGGACCCAACGGCGCAGGCAAGTCGACGGCACTGCACGTGATCGCGGGCCTGGTGCGCCCGGACCGCGGGGAAGTGCGTGTCGGCCAGCGGGTGCTCACCGACACCGCGACGGGCATCCACGTCCCGACCCACGATCGTCGCGTCGGCCTGCTGCTTCAGGACCCGCTGTTGTTCCCGCATCTGAACGTGACGCGCAACGTCGCGTTCGCACCGCGCAGTTCCCGCGCGGCCGCGGCCCATTGGCTCGCCGAGGTCGATGCGGCCGAACTCGCCGACAGGATGCCGCGCCAGTTGTCCGGTGGGCAGGCGCAGCGGGTGGCGTTGGCCAGGGCGCTCGCGGCAGAACCCGATGTGCTGCTGCTCGACGAACCACTAGCCGGTCTGGACGTCGCCGTGGCCACCGCGATGCGCAAGGTGCTGCGCCGCGTGCTGGCTCGTGACGGCCGCTCCGCGGTGTTGATCACCCACGACCTGCTCGACGTGCTCACGCTGGCCGACCGGGTGTTGGTGCTCGAGGCAGGCGGCATCGCCGAATCCGGCTCGGCTGCAACGATTTTGACGACGCCGCGCAGTCGCTTCGGCGCGCGGTTCGCCGGGGTCAACCTGGTCGCCGGCACCGCGGGTACCGACGGCGTGCTGACGACGCAATGGGGGACCACGTGGCACGGCAGCCCGGGGCCCGATCTGGTGGCAGGCGAGTCGGCGGTGGCCCTGTTCAATCCCGCGGCCGTCGCTGTCTACCGCGACAAGCCACACGGCAGCCCGCGCAACACCGTCGAGGTCACGGTCGCCGAACTCGACAGCCGCGGCGCCGTGATCCGGGTGCGGGCCGACGAACAGCCCGACGGCGCGCCGGGCCTGGCCGCCGACATCACCACCGAATCGGCAACCGAGTTGCGCGTGGCGCCAGGCGATCGCGTTTACTTCTCCGTGAAGGCTCAGGAGGTGACCGTCCATCCGAGCCCGTAACGGAGCGGTTCGCCAGCCCGATTAAAGGTTGCGAATCGGCCACAAAACCGGGGGCGCAAGTGGGTTCGACCATCCCGCGCGACGCGCGGGGGCGCCGCCATGCCAGCAATTACGCCAAATGATCGCTCTCAGTAACTTTTTCGCATACAGCAATTTTTCAGTTGAGCACTTTTTGAGCAACACGCACTTGCGTCACGGCCGTAACACGGTAGTTTCTTCCACATGCTTGAGCCGGAACACCGCAAGGGCCTCCCCAAGACACTGGCGATCGCGGCGCTGACCGGCGCCACCGTGGTGGTGTTGACACTGCCTTCGGTGGCGAATGCCGATCCGACGACGCCGCCACCGCCGCCACCGCCTGCGGGCAACACGTTCCTGAACGGTCCGCCGCCTCCGGCGGCGCCGGCACCCCCGCCGCCCGCGGATCCCAACGCGCCTCCGCCGCCGCCCGCCGATCCCAACGCGCCTCCGCCGCCGCCGGCGGATCCCAACGCGCCGCCTGCCGATCCGAACGCGCCGCCGGCCGCTCCTGCTCCGCCACCGGAGCCCGGCCGGGTCGATAACGCCGCGGGCGGCTTCAGCTATGTGGTGCCCGCGGGCTGGAAGGTGGCCGACGCCACCCAGCTGTCCTACGGGCAGGCGCTGCTGAACAAGATTCCGGAGGGAGCCGCCCAGCCGAACGGCCAACCCCCGCAGCCGCCGAGCGACACCAGCGTGCTGCTCGGCAGGCTCGACCTGAAGCTGTTCGCAGGCGCCGAAACCGACAACACCAAGGCGGCCCAACGGCTGGCATCGGACATGGGCGAGTTCTTCATGCCCTTCCCGGGCACGCGCGTCAATCAGCAGACCGTCCCGCTCAACGCGGGCGGCATGGACGGCGTCGCTTCGTACTACGAGGTGAAGTTCACCGACCCGAACAAGCCCGTCGGCCAGATCTGGGCAGGCGTCGTCGGGGCGCCCACGCCGGCGGGTGCGCCGCGTGGCCAGCGCGCCCCCGAGCGGTGGTTCGTGGTTTGGCTTGGCACCGCCAACAATCCGGTGCCCAAGAATGAAGCCGTCACGCTGGCGCAGTCGATAAGGCCATACACACCGCCTGCTCCGCCGCCACCGGACCCGAACGCGCCGCCGCCACCCGCGGGCGGAACGACCTCGCCCGCGCCGGGGCAGAACCCGAACGTCGGCGTGCCGGTCCCGGTCGACCCGAACGCCGCACCAGGGATGCTGCCGGGCTAGACGTTAAGCGGCGGTTGGCCTAGGGGCCTACCCACGGCGGCTGGCCGTTGAGGTTGTTGGCGTCGACGATGAAGCAGGGAAGACTCCCGCCGAATCCCAAGACGCCGACAGTCTGACAGCGCTGGAAGGTGCCGTCAGCCGCGATGGGTCCGTCGCATATCTCTCCGCCGCCCCACGGCGTCCATCCGCTCTGGCAACCGGCGTTCGCCGGAGCGGCCAGGGCGATGCCGCCTGCGACCAGTCCGCTGACTGCCAGTGCGACAACTGTTTTCATTTCTCACCCCTTATTCCGCTGTGCCGGCGCCCGCACACCGGCACTGAGTCCCCCGACCCGTTATGTCCAGGTTATGCCGTTGTGACCCTTGGGGAATCCGGATTTCGCCTGAACGCCGGTGACCTGCGGAAACAATTTACGTTCGTGCCTGTTTCTGACCTCGATTCGTTACCCGCGTCGGGTATACCTTCAGGCGTGGCCCAGCGCTCCGCTGACCACAGCCGGTGACAGGCAGGAGAACTGCGATGGACGTGATTGCGGCAACCGAATTCCTCGCCCGCTCCAGCACGCTGACAAGCGTCGGTTGGATCGGCTACATCATCATCGGAGCCCTCGCCGGTTGGATCGCCGGCAAGATCGTCAAGGGCGGCGGCTCAGGAATTCTGATGAACATCATCATCGGCATCGTCGGTGCGCTGATCGGTGGCTTCCTCCTGAGCTTCTTCCTCGACACCGCGGCGGGCGGCTGGTGGTTCACTCTGTTCACCGCGATCCTCGGTTCCGTGATCCTGCTGTGGATCCTCGGGAAGGTGCAGTCAAAGACCTAGCGGGCGCATAACTCTGGGCGGGCGGGCACCATAGGGGAATGGTCGCCCCGACGATGAGCGCGTGGCGGGTTCGGCAACCGGGCCCGATGACCACCCGTCCGCTGGAGCGCGCCACCGTCGAGGTGCCGCGGCCGGGTCCTGGTGAGCTGCTCGTCGCCGTGCACGCCTGCGGTGTGTGCCGCACTGACTTGCATGTCACCGAGGGGGATCTGCCGGTGCACCGGCCCGGCGTGGTCCCGGGCCACGAGGTGGTCGGGGAGGTCGCAGGCGTGGGCCCGGATGCAGGCGACGAGTTCGCGATCGGTGACCGCGTCGGCATCGCGTGGCTTCGGCACACCTGTGGGCACTGCAAGTTCTGCGTTCGCGGGCAGGAGAACCTGTGCCCCGAATCCCGCTACACCGGCTGGGACGCCGACGGCGGCTACGCCGAATTCGCCACTGTCCCAGCCGCATTCGCGCACCACCTACCGGCAGGCTATTCCGACACCGAACTGGCCCCGCTGCTCTGCGCAGGCATCATCGGCTACCGGTCACTGCTGCGGGCCGATCTGCCCGCAGGCGGGCGGCTCGGCATCTACGGATTCGGCGGCAGCGCCCACCTCACCGCCCAGGTGGCTCTCGCACAGGGCGCGGAGGTGCACGTCATGACCCGCGGTGAGCGCGCCCGCGAGCTGGCGCTCTCGCTCGGTGCGGCGTCGGCGCAAGGCGCCACCGATCGTCCGCCTGCGCCGTTGGACGCCGCCATCCTGTTCGCTCCCGTCGGCGATCTGGTGCTGCCTGCGCTCGAGGCGCTCGATCGCGGCGGCACGCTGGCCATCGCGGGCATTTACCTCAGCGACATTCCGGCGCTGAATTACGAACGCCACCTGTTCCAGGAGCGCCAGGTGCGTTCGGTGACGTCCAACACCCGCGATGACGCCCGGGAGTTCCTGGCGTTCGCGGGGCAGCATCACATCGACGTGACGAGCCCGGAGTATCCACTCGGCCGGGCGGACCAGGCGCTGTCGGACCTGAGCGAAGGCCGCATCGCGGGCGCCGCGGTGTTGCTGGTCTAGAGTGCCGCGAGCGCCGCGCCGAGCCGGCCGCTGAGGTCACCGCGACCGGACTCATACATCGGTCCGCAGCCGTCGGAAAGCACGACACGCAGCCGCGCCATGCCGCGCGCGCTGATCGGCCGCGGCGAATGCAGCCGCAGAGTGATGGCGTCGATCAGATCCTCGGCCTCGACAATGTTCTTGTAGTGCACCGGAATTCGTACACACAGCGGAGTGCCGCCTGCACGGGCATCACGCACAGCTTGCCGCAGGGCCGACGCAATCGACTCCCGCTCGGCCACCGACGTCAACCGCGCCTCATGAACCGCGAGCGCGCTGCCTGGTGATGCGGGCACGCCCACGGCGAGCTGCCGGTCGAATTGATACGCCTTCAGACGCGCCGTCACACGCGCGACCAGTGACGGCCGCGGCGCTGCACTCCGTCGGCGCACGTCGCCCGTGACGGAGAAAAGATCCGGCGAAATCTTGTTGTCAGGCATGGTCATCTACCTCTAACGGCTAAATCACTCGAACTATTCTCGTGACTATCAAACACGTTATACCGGTCATGCATAACCAGTCAACCTGTTATACCGGTCACGTAGCGAGTACACTGCCCACATGACTACGGCGTCCGCCCTCTGGCCCGGCGACGACGAAACAAAGCCGGCGCCCGAACCTCTTGTGCTCGTCCAGTCGCTGGTCAACACCGTCGAACTGCCCGATGGAGCCGATCGGCTGGCCGATCCGGCCGACGCGCGTCCATGGTTGGTGGGCACCGGCCTGCTGGCGCCGAAGGCCGCGCTGACAGCCACCGACCTCCAATTAGTTCGTGCTGCGCGCGAAGCACTACGAGCGATGTTGGTACACAACGCGGGTGGTCCGCCACCGAATAAATCGGCACTCGCGCCGTTGCGCGAGATCGCGTCGACGGGGGCGGCGCATGCGTACCTTTCCGACGACGCCGAAGTCCAGTTGACGACCGCCGGCGAGTCCGTCCGCGACCGGCTGGTGGGCCTGCTCCTTATCGTTCGCGACGCTCAGCGCGATGGCACCTGGGCGCTGCTCAAGGCCTGCGCGAACGACGAATGCCAGTGGGCGTTCTACGACAAGTCACGCAACCACGGCGGAACCTGGTGCGAGATGTCAGCGTGCGGCAACAAGCTGAAGAATCGCGCATTCCGCGCGAGAAGCAAGGCCCGCTGAGAGGGTCAGGTCGACAGGTGCCAGACCAGGGCTGCGGCCAGCGCGCCAAGCCCGTTCAATGACCAGTGCAGTGCGATCGGCGCGATCAGGCTACCGCTACGCCTGCGCAACCAGGTGAACACGAAGCCCGCGAACGCCGTCGCCGCCACCGCCAGCACCACGCCCGCGATGGTGCCGAGCAGACCGCCGCCGAACAGGCGGGTGAAGCCGACGTTGCTGCTGGTCAGGCCCAGAGACGTGGCGATGTGCCACAACCCGAACAGCAGAGAACCGGCCGCGGCCACCCCGCGAAAGCCCCATGCGCGGTTCAGCGCGCCATGCAGCACGCCGCGGAAAGCCAACTCCTCGGGGATGACGGTCTGCAACGGGATGATGATCATCGACGCGATCAGCGCACCGGACACCGTCGCATAGTTGTTGTTCATGAACATCTGGCGCGTAAACGGCAACAGCAGGCCGATCGCGATCACCGAGCCGACCACCGCGACCGCTGCGACCGCGTAGCCCGCACCGGCCTTCCAGTGCTCGCGGCTCAATCCCAGCTCGGCCCAGCCGAGGCCCCGCGACCGCACAAGGACTACCAGCCCGACGGCCGAGGCCGGCACGGTTGCGATGCTGGCCCACGGTGTGGTGAAGTGCGCGATCACATTGGTCAGCGCCAGCACCACCACGACCACGCCGATGTCGACATAGGTGCGCATGTGGTGCAGCGCGGCGAGTTGGCCCACGACGGGATGGGGATGCGGGACCACCGCCTGCTCAGACACTAGAACCCAGTGTACGTGTGGCGACTGTCACCGACCCGCTTGCTGGTACTGAGAATCCCAGGTCCAGCCCGCAATTTCTGGATCGTCCTCGCCGTGCTCGCGGGTGTAGCGGCGGGCAGCCAGGCGGGCGTCGAGCATCCGCTGCCGCAGCAGCGCGGCCCGGTCGGCCAGCCCCTCGACCCGATCGATGACGTCGATGACGAGGTGGAACCGGTCAAGGTCGTTGAGCATCACCATGTCGAACGGGGTGGTCGTGGTGCCGCGCTCCTTGAACCCGCGGACATGCATCTGCGCGTGATTGGCCCGGCGATAGGTCAGCCGGTGGATCAGCCACGGATAGCCGTGGTACGCGAAGATCACCGGCTTGTCGGTGGTGAACAGGGAGTCGAATTCGTGATCCGAAAGCCCGTGCGGGTGTTCGGAGTCCGGTTGCAGCCGCATGATGTCGACGACGTTGAGCACCCGCACCGCCACGTCGGGAAGTTCGCGCCGCAGGATGTCGGCTGCCGCCAGCGTCTCGAGTGTCGGGACGTCGCCCGCGCACGCCAACACGACGTCAGGCTCAGCCGTCGCGTTTCCCGCCCAGTCCCAGATCCCGAGACCACGGGTGCAATGTGCGATCGCGGACTCCATGTCCAGGTATGTCAGCGCCGGTTGCTTGCCTGCCACGATGACGTTGACGTAATCGCGGCTGCGCAGGCAATGGTCGGCTACCGACAGCAGCGTGTTGGCGTCCGGCGGCAAGTACACCCGCACCACTTCGGGTCGCTTGTTGGCGACGTGGTCGATGAAACCGGGATCCTGATGCGACGCCCCGTTGTGGTCCTGACGCCAAACATGGGATGTCAGAAGGTAATTGAGCGACGCGATGGGCCGCCGCCACGCCAGCTCCCGGTTGCGGGTCAGCCATTTGGCGTGCTGGTTGAGCATCGAGTCGACGATGTGGACGAACGCTTCGTAGCAGTTGAACAGCCCATGCCGGCCGGTGAGCAGGTAGCCCTCGAGCCAGCCCTGACACAGGTGCTCGGAGAGCACTTCCATCACGCGGCCTTCGGGCCCGAGGTTCTCGTCGTCGGGCCCGGTCTCGGCCAACCAGGCCTTATCCGTCGACTCGAACACGGCCGACAGCCGATTCGACGCGGTTTCGTCAGGGCCCATCAGGCGGAACCGGTCGGGGTTATGCACGATCACGTCGCGAAGAAATGTGCCGAGGACGCGGGTGGCTTCGGCGGATTGCGCCGCCGGTTCGTCAACGGCGACCGCGTATTCGGTGAAGTCGGGCAGGTCGAGATCGCGCAGCAGCAGCCCGCCGTTGGCGTGCGGGTTGGCGCTCATCCGGCGCTGCCCGGTCGGCGCCAGCGCCCGCAACTCCGGCCGCAGCACGCCGTGTTCGTCGAACAGCTCCTCGGGACGGTAGCTGCGCAGCCAGCGCTCGAGCTGCGCCATGTGCTCAGGATTGGTGTGCGTCTCCGACAGCGGCACCTGATGCGACCGCCAGGTGCCCTCCACCTTCTTGCCGTCCACCTCCCTGGGGCCGGTCCAGCCCTTCGGGGTGCGCAGCAGGATCATCGGCCACAGCGGCCTGCCCTTCTCGCC
>DATJIX010000367.1:0-5150 GCA_035492865.1 Mycobacterium sp.
GCGGCCGATCAAGTCCTCGTTCCGTGAGGGCCTGACGGTGTTGGAGTACTTCATCAACACCCACGGTGCCCGAAAGGGTCTGGCCGACACCGCTCTTCGTACCGCCGACTCGGGTTACCTGACCCGTCGTCTGGTGGACGTGTCGCAGGACGTCATCGTGCGCGAGACCGACTGCGAGACCGAGCGCGGCATCAATGTCACGCTGGCCGAGCTGCAGGACAAGTCGCTGGTGCGCGATCAGCACATCGAGACGTCTGCCTACGCACGGACGTTGGCCGCCGACGCGCTCGACGCGAAGGGCAATGTCATCGTCGAGCGTGGGCACGACCTCGGTGACCCGGCGATCGAGGCGCTGCTGGCCGCAGGCATCACCGAGGTGAAGGTCCGCTCCGTGCTGACCTGCACCACGGGCACCGGCGTGTGCGCGATGTGTTACGGCCGCTCGATGGCGACGGGCAAGCTCGTCGACATCGGCGAGGCGGTCGGCATCGTGGCCGCCCAGTCCATCGGTGAGCCCGGCACGCAGCTGACCATGCGTACCTTCCACCAGGGTGGCGTCACCGGCGGTGGCGACATCGTCGGTGGTCTGCCTCGCGTGCAGGAGCTGTTCGAGGCTCGTGTGCCGCGCGACAAGGCGCCGATCGCCGATGTCACCGGCCGCGTGCGTCTCGAGGAGGGTGAGCGCTTCTACAAGATCACCATCGTTCCCGACGATGGTGGCGAGGAAGTGGTCTATGACAAGCTCTCCCGCCGTCAGCGCCTGAAGGTGTTCAAGCACGACGACGGTTCCGAGCGGTTGCTCACCGACGGCGACCACGTCGAGGTCGGTCAGCAGCTGATGGAAGGCTCCGCCGACCCGCACGAGGTGCTGCGTGTCCAGGGCCCCCGCGAGGTGCAGATCCACCTCGTCAAGGAGGTCCAGGAGGTGTACCGCGCTCAGGGTGTGTCGATCCACGACAAGCACATCGAGGTGATCGTCCGGCAGATGCTGCGTCGCGTCACGATCATCGATTCGGGTGCGACGGAGTTCCTGCCCGGTTCGCTGACCGAGCGTGGCGAGTTCGAGACCGAGAACCGTCGGGTGGTTGCCGAGGGCGGCGAGCCCGCGGCGGGTCGCCCGGTGCTGATGGGTATCACGAAGGCATCGCTGGCCACCGATTCGTGGCTGTCGGCGGCGTCGTTCCAGGAGACCACGCGTGTGCTGACCGATGCGGCCATCAACTGCCGCAGCGACAAGCTGCAGGGTCTGAAGGAGAACGTGATCATCGGCAAGCTGATCCCGGCAGGTACCGGCATCAACCGGTACCGCAACATCCAGGTGCAGCCGACCGAGGAAGCCCGCGCTGCGGCGTACACGATCCCGTCCTACGAGGATCAGTACTACAGCCCGGACTTCGGCCAGGCCACCGGTGCCGCGGTGCCGCTGGACGACTACGGCTACAGCGACTACCGCTAGTCGAAAACGGAGAAGCCCCCGCCCCCTTCATTGGGGTGCGGGGGCTTTTTCGTGCCGCGAGTGGCCAGTTGTGGCACGCGAAGTTGATATCTGCGTGCGATAAGTGGCCACTCAGCGCGGCCGACGCCGGTGTCGGGCCGCCTCACTAGACTGACCACGTGCTAATCGGTTCGCATGTTCACGGAGACGACCCCCTGGCCGATGCCGCAGCGGACGGCGCCGACGTGGTGCAGTTCTTCCTCGGCAATCCGCAGAGCTGGAAGAAGCCCAAACCCCGCGAGGACGCGGAGGTCCTGAAGGCGTCGAGCATGCCGTTGTACGTGCATGCGCCGTACCTGATCAACGTCGCATCGGCCAACAACCGGGTACGCATCCCGTCGCGCAAGATCCTGCAGGACACCTGCGACGCGGCCTCGGAGATCAACGCCACCGCGGTGATCGTGCACGGCGGCCACGCCGACGACAACGACTGGGACGCCGGCTTCGAGCGTTGGGTCAAGGCGCTTGACGCCTTGAACACCGACGTGCCGGTCTACCTGGAGAACACCGCGGGCGGTGACCACGCGATGGCCCGGCATTTCGACACCATTGCGCGGTTGTGGGACCACATCGGCGATAAGGGCATCGGCTTCTGCCTCGACACCTGCCATGCCTGGGCCGCTGGTGAAAAACTCGTCGACGCCGTCGAGCGGATCATGGGCATTACCGGCCGTATTGACCTGGTGCACTGCAATGACTCTCGCGACGCCGCGGGCTCGGGCGCAGACCGGCACGCGAACTTCGGCACCGGGCAGATCGATCCTCAGTTGTTGGCTGCGGTCGTCAAGGCCGCCGGCGCCCCGGTGATCTGCGAAACCGCCGACGAAGGGCGAAAGGACGACATCGCGTTCCTGCGCGAGCACGTCGGCTGAACACGGTTCGATAAACGAACGGTTTCCTAACCCGCGGTAACTGCGCGGTGAACTACGCTCATCTGAGTGTCGGCAGTTGACGACTCGCCAATTGCGTTGGTCCGCATCGAGGACGCGGACCAGACGCGTGAGCGTCGGCTGACATTAGCTCGGCGCATCGCGGTCGCGATGTGGGCCGCCTTCGTGGTCTATCGAACTGTCACAACGGGTTTCGCCTTCAACCGGGAACTGTTACTGCTCTACATCTGCACCGGACTGTTGGCAGCCAGCATCGGCCAGGGTCGCCGCATGCTCTTTGTCATCAGGGATTGGCTGCCGTTCGCGTTGGTGCTCGTCGCCTACGACCTGAGCAGGGGAGCGGCGACGCTGATCGGACGACCGACGATGTGGCACTGGCAGGTCGACGCGGATCGATGGCTGTTTTTCGGCACCGTACCGACGGTGTGGCTGCAGGAACGACTGAAGTTGCCCTCCCCGCCGTGGTGGGAGATCGTGATCAGCACCGTCTACATGTCGTTCTTCATCCTTCCCTACGTCGTCGCCGCGGTGTTGTGGCTGCGCGATCGCGAGGAGTGGAAGGCGTTCGTCCGGTTGTTCGTCGGACTGTCGTTCACGGCGCTGGTGATCTACGCGTTGCTGCCTGCGGCACCGCCATGGGCCGCCGCACGGTGCACCGCGGTGGACGTCGACGGCGGACCGTCGGGACCGGGCTGCATGTTCCGCCCGGCGCGCGGCGTGCCGGACGGTGGGTTGCTCGGCGCGATGCACAGCACCCAGGACGGCGCCAATGACTGGGTCGAGCGGATCGTCGGTCGGGGCTGGGGCAAGCTGAACCTGCAGACCGCCAGCGCGCTGATCGACCAGGGCCAGGCGAGCGTCAACCTGGTCGCGGCGGTCCCGTCCCTGCACGCCGGCCTGACGGCCGCGGTCGCGGCATTTCTGTGGACGCGGGTTCAGCGGAAGTGGCGGCCGGTGCTCGTGGCGTACGTTGTCGTGATGGCGTTCACGCTGGTCTACACCGCCGAGCATTACGTGGTCGACATCCTGCTCGGCTGGCTGCTGGCGGCGGTCGTGCTGTTCGTCATCAAAGGCTTCGAATCGCGCCGGTCTTCCGTGATGTGATCCCGGGATGCTGGCGTCGTCACGCGGTTTCGGGATCAACTACACCGTCGACGGCGACGGGCCGCCCCTGGTGCTTGTGGCCGGGACACTATACGCGGCGCAGCACTGGCGCGACTTCGGATACGTCGCGCCGCTCGCCAGGGACTGGCGCGTCATCAATATCGATCCGCTAGGCCACGGAACCAGCGACACCCCCCACGATGCTGATTCATACGAAGCCGCAGGAGTGACGTCGGATCTTGTCGCGGTGCTGGACGCCGAAGGCGTGGACAGCGCCACCGTGTGGGGCTACTCCCGTGGCGGCTGGTTGGCATGCAACCTAGCCAGCCGTTATCCCGATCGGGTGGACCGCATTGTGGTGGCCGCCTATGCGATGAACGCCGATGAAGAGGAGGTCGCCCGGGTGCTGGAGCCACTCGCGAGCTACCTGCGACGCGGCGATTGGTCCGGGGTCTGGGCGGCGCTCGCCATCACCGACCGAGACTTTCAGCAGATGATCGAGTCCACCAACGACCGCCTCGCCGTGGCCGCCGCGATAGCCGGTTCGATGCGGCCTACCCGGTTCGTCGATCCCGCCTCGATCCGTTGCCCTGCAACCTATTACGTGGGTTCCCAAGACTGGATCGTGCCGCATGTACGCGCCGATGTCGAGGCGCTTGGCGCGACCATGGACGTCATCGAAGGCCAAGGGCACATCGGCACATTCTTCGCCTCGACGGACCGGGCCTTGGACGTGGTTGCCACGCGGCTGAGGGCTTGAGCCGGATGACACGGCGCAAAACCGGGTCGTCCCCTAACGTGGAGCCGTGACCGCTCGAATTGCCGCGCTGCTCGGCGTGCTGCTGGTGGTCGCCGGCTGCGCTGGACCGGGTTCGGCTGCGCCGCAAGCCTTCACGCAGGGCTCGACGTTGCACACGATGAGCTTCGGTGGGCTGGACAGGGCCTACCGGCTGTACATCCCGGCCGGGCTGAGTTCGCCCGCACCGCTCGTCGTCATGCTGCACGGCGGATTCGGCAGCGCCCAGCAAGCCGAAAGAGCCTACGGCTGGGATGAATTGGCCGATACCGCCAAGTTCGTCGTCGCCTATCCCGATGGCGTCGGAAGGGCTTGGAACGTCAACGGCGGCTGTTGTGGCCGACCGGCCCGGGAGAACATCGACGACGTTGGGTTCGTCAACGCAGTCGTCGGTGACGTCGCCGCCAACGTGAACGTCGACCCTCAACGGCGCTACGCAACCGGCATCAGCAACGGCGGCATGCTGGCGTACGCCTTGGCGTGCAACACCGGCACGTTTACCGCGATCGGGCCCGACTCCGCCACCCAACTCGACGCGTGCGCGGCGCCGCATCCGGCGTCGGTGATGCACATCCACGGCACCGGAGACAAGATGATTCCGTACAACGGCGGACGGGGTGCGGGTGTCGCGCACATCGACGGTCCCGCGGTGCCCGACCTGAACGCGTTCTGGCGAAACGTCGACGGCTGTGCGGCGCCGACAAGCACCACCGACGGCGCCGTCACCACGTCCACCGCCGGCTGCCCGGACGGGCGCTCAGTCGTGCTGGTCACCGTCGCCGGCGGCGGACACGAGTGGCCGTCCTTCGCGACCCAACGACTCTGGGAGTTCTTCGCCGCCCACTAAGTGTTACGTCTCTTGAAC
>DATJIX010000368.1:0-4481 GCA_035492865.1 Mycobacterium sp.
TACCAGAACGCACCGCGGATCATCTGGATCCCGCCGCTGGCACGGGCCGTTCTCGACGTGGCGCAGTTTGCGGCGTACAGCTTCACCGCTGTGGTCGATACCGCGGCCAACATCGTCAACGCGGCGGTCAACACGGCGCTCGACGTGGCGGTCGGATCGTTCTTCGGTGGCGGCTACATCCCGGCGGTCGGGCTGCCGCTTCCGCCGCCTCCGCCTCCGGTGCTGCGCTATGACAACGTCCCCGTGTTCGTGAATTACTCGAACGCCAGGTACGAGCCGTTCCGCGTGCGGCGCGTCATAGATGTGGGCGACGACACCCGCTTCGGTGAGCGCAAGGTGCTGCTCGACGGTGCGACTCCGGCGTGGGGCGTGTGGACGCAGACGCCAAGCGGCGAACGGCAATTCGAGGTGCACAAGACCCAGCAGTTCCCGGGTCTCGATGATCCGCAGGAGGCTCCGCTGCCTGGCGATTACCAACTGCGGCTGGCCTCGGATGAGTCGCCGTCCGGCATGACGGGACGCGACATCTTCCTGTACGCGGCTGCAGGCGTGACCGTGGCGCTGGGCTTCGGGGCCATCGGCCTCGCCCTGTTCCTCGGGCGTCGCCGGCCACAGCACTAACGAGAACCACAACGAAAGAGGGGCACCCGAAATGGGTGCCCCTCTCTTTGTATGTCTTGGTGTCAGCGGCTCTGCTGCACGCTCGAGTCGACGTGCGGAACGCTCACCGACGGCTGGGTGTTGTTCACCCAATCGTGGTGGCCGATGTCGGCCGATGCCGGGCCTGCCAGCCCGAGGACTGCAGCGGCCAGACCGCTGGCGATGACTGTGGCAAATCCGAACTTCTTCATTTTGGTGCCCTCTCTTCTTGTTCGATTCATAGCGCTCGAACATCTTTGACGCCGGTGGGGAACTTCTCTCCATCGTTTCTGTCTTGTTAAACGGCGAGGTCAGAGGTTTAATTCCACTGGCAGCAATTGATCGCCGGTTGGCAGGAATCGACTACTGCTCGGCGTGAGATGGCCCCGCGATCCGCGGTAGGGTGACCGGCGTCACAGCAAATCGTCAATCGAACGCGCTGAGACTGCGGGGAGATCGCGAATGCGCGCGAATCTACGATCTGTCCGCAGTTTCGAGAGTCGGCGTGATCGGCTAGCCCGCGCCCTTGCCGTTGTCGACGCGGTATACCGCGCCGTGGATGGCCGCGGCGTCATCGCTCGCGAGGAACGCGATGGCCTTGGCCACGTCGACGGTCTCCATGAACCCGCGCGGTGATGCGATGCGCAGGATCAGGTTCCAGTCGGCGTTGTCGGGAGCCTGGAACTCCGTCGACTGCGCGGTTGGCATGCCGCCAGGGCACACCGCGTTGACGCGCAGCTTGTCCTTGGTGAACTCGATCGCCAGCGCGCGCGTCAGACCGATCAGGCCGTGCTTGGCGGAGCAGTAGCCTGCCGAATAGACCTCACCCTCGACGCCCGCGATCGACGACACATTGACGATGTTGCCGCCCGTCTCGAGCAGGTGCGGCAGCGCCGCCCGGCACAGGTAGAACGGCCCGTTCAGGTTCACCGCGAGGTCGCGGTCCCACTCCTCGTCGGTCATCGTCGGCGTGTGCCGCATCTGGTGAAAGCCAGCGATGTTGGCCAGGATGTCGAGCCGGCCGAACTCCGCGACGCAGTCCGCGACGGCCTGCCTGCACGCGGCGGGGTCGGAGATGTCCACCGACGAGTACTTGCCGCCTGGCACTTGCTCGAACACCGTCGCCATCCGGTCGGCGTCTCGCGCAATGCCGAACACCGTGGCGCCGCGTTCTGCGAACAGCTGCGCGGTCACGGCACCCAGCCCGGCCGACGCCCCGGTGACCAATGCGACCTTGCCGTCCAGTTGTGTCATGGCAAAGACCTTCTCACGGGCCTTCGCCGGGTCAGACGGCGGCGCGCGGTCGCGCGGGCGGAACCGCCGCCAACAGTGCGCGGGTGTAGTCGTGTTCGGGTTCGGCGAACAGCTCCGCAGCGGGCCGATATTCGACCGCGATTCCATCACGCATGACCAACACGTCGTGGCTCATCTGCTGGATGACGGCGAGGTCATGGCCAATGAACAGATAGGTCAGCCCGAGGTCCCGCTGCAGGTCCGCGAGCAACTCGAGGATACGGGCCTGCACCGAAACATCCAGCGAGGCAGTCGCCTCGTCGAGGATCAACAACTCTGGCTCCGCGGCGAGCGCGCGGGCGATGCTCACGCGCTGTCGCTGCCCGCCCGACAGTTCGTGAGGGTAGCGAGCGGCGAAGGACGTCGGCAGGCCGACGAGCTCGAGCAGCTCCGAAACCCGGGCCTGACGGGCACGCTTGCCGTCGGCCAGTCGGTGAACCCGCAGTGGTTCGTCGACTGCCGCCTGCACCCGCACCCGCGGATTCAGCGACGAGAACGGATCCTGGAAGACCAGACCGATCCTGCGGCGCAACGCCTTCTGGGCCGCGCCACGCACGCCGAACACGTTGATCCCGTCCAACACCGCGGTACCCGCGTCCGGTTCGACGAGGCCGGTGAGCGCCCCGGCGACCGTTGACTTGCCCGAACCCGACTCGCCGACCAGGCCCAGCGTCGTGCCGCGCCGCACCTCGAACGAAAGCTGTTTCACCGCATGCACGGTCGATCTGCCGACCGGGGTCGAAACAGAGAAGCGCACGTCCAGCCCGTCGACATCCAGCAGCACCGGCGCTACGTCCGGCGCGGGTGCGGGTTCTGACCTGCCGACGAGCGGCCGTGCGTGCAGCAGTTCGCGGGTGTAATCGTGCTGTGGCTGATCGAAGACGTCGAGAATCGGTGCCTGCTCGACGATTTGACCGTCGCGCAGCACGGTCACGTCGTCGGCCACCTGTCCGATCACCCCGAGGTCGTGGCTGATCCATACCACCGCGGTGCCGAAATCGCGTTGCAGCTTGCGGACCAAATCGATGATCTGGGCTTGCGTCGTCACATCCAGAGACGTCGTCGGCTCGTCGGCGATCAGCAGTTCGGGGTCGCATGCCAGCGCGATCGCGACCATCACGCGCTGCCGCTGGCCGCCGGAGAGCTGGTGGGGATACGCATGAAGGCGCGTCTGCGGATCGGGCAGGCCGACCGCCTCGAGCAGCTCGAGGGCTCGCCCACCGGCCTGTCGCCGTGTCATCTTCCGATGCGTCTCAAGCGATTCGGTGATCTGCCGCTCCAACGTCAGCAGCGGGTTGAGCGAGGTGCCGGGATCCTGGAACACGAACCCGATCCGGCCGCCGTGCACGCTGCGCAGCAGCCGCGGTGACGCGCCGACCAGTTGGGTCTCGCCGGCCAGCGTGCTGCTGCCGCCGACGACCGCGCCCGGGGCGTCGAGCAGTCCGGTAGCGGCGAGCGCAGTCATCGTCTTGCCGGACCCAGATTCCCCGACGATGCCGAGCGTCTGCTCGCGATGGACGTCGAAGCCGACATCCCGGACGATCTCGCGGTCACCGATGCCCACCCGCAGGTCGCGCACACTCAGCACGGGATCACTCACCGCTTGCTCCTCGCCTCGATCATGGTGCGCTGCTTGGGATCCAGCACGTCGCGCAGCCCGTCGCCGACCAGGTTGAAGGCGAGCACGATGACGAAGATCGCCGCGCCGGGGAACACCGCCATCCACCACGCCATCGTCACGAAACCCTGGGAATCGAAGATCATCCGGCCCAGTGACGGCTGCGGTGGCTGGATGCCCAGCCCGAGGAACGACAGGGCCGCCTCCGACAGAATCGCAAACGCGAGCGACAGCGACGTCTGCACGATCAGTGGCCCCGCGATATTCGGAATGATGTGGCGGCCAAGGATGTACAGACTCCCACTGCCCATCGCACGTGACATCTGCACGTACGGTTCGACGCGTACGCCTAGTGTGCTGGCGCGGGCCACTCTGGCGAAGATCGGTGTGTAGACGATGCCGATCGCCAGAATCGTGGTCGTCGTGCCGGGCCCGAGGATCGCGACCACGGCGAGCGCGAGCAGCAGTACCGGAAACGCGAACATCACGTCGACGACGCGCATGAACACCGTGTCGACCCAGCCGCCCCGGTAGCCGGCGACGACGCCAACGATCACGCCGACGACGACGGCGAACGCCACACTGACGACCGCAACCCGCATCGACGCCTGAGTCGCCACCAGGACCCGTGACAGCACGTCGCGGCCCAATTCGTCCGTGCCGAACCAGTGTTGGCCGCTCGGCGACTGCAGCGCATTCGGCACGTCGACGTCGTTGACGCCGTACGGCGCGATCCAGTTGGCCGCCACCGCGATGAAGACGACCACACCCAGCACGCCCGTGCTGACGACGGTCACGGGATTGCGCAACAGGGTCGTCATGCCAGCCGGATCCTCGGGTCGACCACCGCGTACAACACATCCACGACGAGGTTGATGAGCAGGAACAGCGCGGCGATCAACAGCACCGCGCCCTGGATGACCGGATAGTC
>DATJIX010000369.1:0-8346 GCA_035492865.1 Mycobacterium sp.
CGACCCAACGGTGGCCTTGTGACGGCGAATATCCAGCACCGCCGAGACCGCGCGGCATACGCTGGCAATGGATTCGGGGAAATGAGGACGTATGCCCCTGAAGCGTCTGCGTCACGTCGCGGCCGGGACTTTTGCGGTCGCGACGGCAATCGCGTTCGCGTCACCGGCTGGTGCCGACTTGATGGACCCGATCCCCGGCAATGGTTTCTTTCTCGTCGGGCCTGACGTCGCACCGGGCCTGTATCACTCGGACGGTTCGGCGTCGACGTTCGGGGTGTGGGTAAACGATGTGCCGACAGAGGATTCGATGTGCTTGTGGTTTACCTACACCACGCCTGATGCGAACAAGGACCATGTACTCGCGACGAATATGTCCATCGGTCCGATGTACGTCACCATCAACTCGATGGTGAAGGCTTTCGAGTCTCACAACTGCGAACCCTGGACCCGGATCACCTGAGCGGCGCCGACCGCCTCAGGCGCCCGGGTCGAGCGTCTGGTCGAGAAACGGGCAGCGGTCCGCGCGGGTCGCGCGCACCGTCTGCAGCTCGTCACTGGAGCAGCCGGCACCCAGTCCTGCCACCACCCCGGCCCGCACTGAGCTGGTCGATCGTGGCCAGGTTCTTGGCCAGCTGGAACGGGGCGTGAGCAGGCGCGACCAGCACGCTTGTGCCCGGCCGGGCGGCCTCGGTGACCATCGGGGCAGCGGCCAGTACGGCCAGTGGATCCGCGGCCTGCCGCTGTAGCTCGGGCCAGGGCGTGGGCGGCGGCTTTGGCGGCTCTCGTCCGTTTGCTGCCCTGACATGTCCGCCTCGAACTGGCCCCTTTTCTGCACGCCCAAGTGGCCCCAGACAGGCACGATGTCGTGGTTAGCGTTGAAAGCATGTTGGCTGCAGGCAATACCAAGATCACCGACTTGTTATGCGTCGCCCCGCCCCCCATCCCCGGGGGCGCCAACGTGATGACGCAGCTCGTCGAACTTCCCCCCGCGGACGCCGGGCTGGGTCCACACCGGCATTCCGGCCCGGTGTTCGGTTACGTCTTGGAAGGCAGGATCCTCTTCGAGCTCGAGGGTCAAGCGCCCCGTGAAATCGTTGCGGGTGAATCTTTTTGGGAGCCGGGCGGCGACGTGGTGCACTATCAGATGGGCAACCTTGACGCAGACGGATGGAGTCGCTTCTTTGCAGTATGTATCTGCGCTGCAGGCGTCGACATGATCACCATGCTCGACCCGAAAGAGATCGCGTCGCGAGATCACTTGCGCCATCGCAGCGCTCGCAGGCACGCGCCATGAAGGCGGTAGTCGCGCCTGACCGCGCTGCCGGTGTCGACGGGCTTGTGCTGGGGGAGATGCCCTACCCCCATGCCGCGGAGAACGACGTCATCGTCCGGGTGCACGCAGCCGGGTTCACCCCGGGTGAACTCGAGTGGCCTGCTACCTGGACGGACCGGGCCGGGCGGGACCGGGCACCGACCATTCCCGGCCACGAGGTCGCAGGTGTCGTCGCCGAGTTGGGTTACGGCACCACCGGTCTGGCTCTCGGTCAACGGGTCTTCGGGGTTACCGACTGGTGCCGTAACGGCACGCTTGCCGACTTCGTCGCTGTGGAAGCGCGCAACCTTGCGCCGCTTTCGGCTGGTATCGATCCCATCGTGGCTGCTGCGCTGCCGATTTCAGGCCTTACCGCACTGCAGGGACTGTTCACCCACGGTCAGCTCGAGGCAGGGCAGACGGTTCTGATTCACGGCGCTGCCGGCGGTGTCGGCTCGCTTGCGGTGCAATTGGCCCGCGAGGCGGGTGCCCGGGTGATCGGCACCGGCCGCGCCGCCCATCGGGAGACCGTGCTGGGTCTTGGCGCGGAAACCTTCGTGGACCTGGAACGTGACCAGTTGGAAAGCATCGGCGAAGTGGACCTGGTATTCGACGTGATGGGCGGTCAAATCCTGTGTCGCTCAGCGGCATTGGTTCGATCGGGCGGTGCACTTGTCAGCATCGTAGAACCACCGCCAACGCCGCCCGACAACTTGCGCGCCGTCTTCTTCGTCGTCGAACCCGACCGCGCGGGACTTGCTGCACTGGAGCTCAGGCTTCGAGAGGGACGGCTGCGTCCACTCGTCGGAGCCGTATTTGACCTCAAAGATGCGCCTGCCGCGTTCGACCCGGCCAAACGCGGTCACGGCAAGCCGATCATCCGCGTCGTCGACGGAGACGGAAAGTGACGAAATCCGTTGTCGAAGTTGATCTTCCTTCGGTACTTCTTGTCCACGGTGCCTGGCACAGACCCGATCACTTCCGCCTGCTGGTCGACGAACTCTCTGACGTCGACGTGCACACCGTGCGGCTGGCAAGCAGCGGCGATGACCCAGCCGCCCTCGGGGATATGTACGCCGACGCTGAGGTGATCGCGCGGGCGGCCGCAGCCATTGACGGGCCCGTCGTGGTGGTCGCGCACTCCTATGGCGGCATACCCACGACGCAAGCACTGACGAACGCGAGAAACGTCCAACGCATCATCTACCTGGCCGCGTTCCAACTCCGGGCGGGCGAGTCGCTTCTGTCCATCAACGGGGGCGCGTTGATGCCATGGACCCGGCGCCACCGCAGGGACGGAGTCGGCGACTACGTCGAAGCCATGACGCCGATGACGGTGTTCTACGACGATGTCGAGACCGCGACCGCCCAAAGTGCGATCGCCCAACTCGGTTATCAGTCCTACGCCTCAAAACAACAGCCGCTGACCCAGACAGCGTGGCAGACCATCCCGAGCACGTACGTCATCTGCGAAGCCGACAAGGCGATTCCCGTTGCGACTCAGGAGATGTTCGCTCAGCGGGCCGATGACATCCAGCGGTTGAGCTCCTCGCATTCGCCGTTTCTGTCCCAACCGGCGGAGCTGGCGTGTCTGATAAGGCGATCACTTGGAGGATCAGATGACTGAGTTTCCCGAGACGCCTGCGGCGACAGCTGCACTTGCGGTGGCTTCCCGGTTCTACACGCCGGCGCTGCTAAACCATTGTGTCCGTGCGTACTTGTGGGGCGTGACCTACGCCGAAGCGCACAACATCGCATTCGACGACGAACTCCTTTACGTCACGGCGATGCTTCACGACATCGGCCTGACCGATCCGTTCGACAGTCACCGCTTGGCCTTCGAGGAGGCGGGCGGGGATCTGGCATGGGTGTTCGGAGTGGCGGCCGGTTGGCCTGCTGATCGAGCGACCAGGGCATCGGAGATCATCGTGCTGCACATGCGGCCCGACGTCGCATCGACGGCTGACCCCGAGTCCCACATCTTGCAGGTCGCAACCGGTTGGGACGTCGTCGGGCGGCGACCGGAGGAGTTCTCTACCGAGGCACGGGCGGAGATACTCGCCCGCTATCCCAGGCAGGGTTTCCGTGCCGAGTTCGTCGCGTGCTTCGAAGATCAGGCAGAGCGCAAGCCGGCCAGCGCCGCCGGCGCTTCTATCGCCAACAATGGGGCGGCCCGCATCATGGCCAACCCGCTCGACGGCTAAGACCGTTCACACGGGATTCGGCCTCGGCCCCCGCTAGGTCACGATCGCGTCTCTTTCTGTACCAAAACGAAGCGTGTGCAAGGGATTTGACGAGCCCCGTAGCATTGGTATTGCTCCACGTCTTTGGAGGACGACGTCATCGATGCGTGGGCCGTCCATTCGGCCCTGCTCTGGCGGTGTGAGCGAAAACACCAGAGGTTCTGGGAAACAAACGAACTAAACGGAACCATCATCGGCGCCTGCGCGTTGCGCCTGATTGATTCGACCGACGTGATTGAAGGGGTGTGTTGTGGAGTTGACCCGTGGTCGTGCGGGCCAGCCGTGGAGGGCGCGTCGACGCGAGCTCGTGAGCCGAATCGTTCGGGAGACCGATCCACCGACGGACGTCATGTCGCGGGTGACTGAGCGGATGCGCAGGGAGCACGACGCCGCGTACAACGAGCGCGTCGGCGAGGTGCTTGACCTGGCCGGGAGCATCGGCGCCATCCTGATGGCCTCGGGCACGCCTGCGACCGCCACGATGGATCAGGTGACGGCCATCACCGCCGCCTACGGCATCGAACGGTGCGAGGTCGACGTCATCAACACCACAATCCACCTGGCCGCCTACCGCGGGCCGACCTCGCCTCCGGCCAGCACGTTGCACATCGTGCAATCCCGGTCGATGGACTTCAGCCGACTGGCGGCGGTGGACCGCTTGATCGGCCGCATCCGCGCCGGTGAGGTCCCTCCGTCGCAAGCCCACGCCGAGCTCAACGCCATCATCACCGCCCCGCACCCCTACAAGCGCTGGATCGCCACCCTCGCCTGGGGCGCGCTGGCGTTCGCGACAGCGGGAACGCTGGGCGCTGGTCTGGTGGTGTGCCTGGTGAGCGCCCTCAGCGCGATGACGATAGACCGCGTCAATCGGCGACTCAACAAATACGGACTCCCGTTCTTCTTCCAGTACGCGGTTGGTGGTGCGATCGCCACCGCACCACCGATCGTGCTGTACGCGCTCAGCCCCAAGCTGGGGTTGCACTTCGAACCGACGGTGGCGATCGCGGCAGGCCTCGTCGTGCTCCTTGCCGGGCTGTCGCTGGTGGGCTCGGTCGGCGATGTCATCAGCGGGGCGCCTGTCACCGCTGCGGGCCGCTTCTTCGAGTTGGTGATGATGACGGGCGCGACGATCGCGGGTGTCGCCCTCGTCCTGCATCTGGCCAACCGCTTCGGCGCGCCGTTCGTCGCCATCGGTGCGGACGCCCCGCCCGCCCTGGCAGAGATGCCCGCACGCGTCGCATTCGGCGCCGCGAGCGCCGCGGCTTTCGCCCTTGCGTGTTATGCCGAACGGTCCGCAGCGATGGCGGCCGCATTCGGCGGTGCCGCGGGCACCATCGTGTTTCTTCTCGCGCAGGGCGCGGGTTTGGGTGCCGTGGTGGCGTCGTTCGTCGCCGCGGTGCCGATCGGGCTGGTCGGCCGGCTGATGGAACGCCGCAATCTCGCACCGCCGCTTGTGGTTTCGATAACCGGCATCGTGCCGCTACTGCCGGGCCTCGCTTTGTTGCACGGTATCTACGCGATTCTCAACGATCAGCACGCGGTCGGGTTCGCTTCGGTGTTGGGAGCATTCGCAATTGGGACCGCCCTCGCCGCCGGCGTCACGCTTGGCGAGTGGAGCTCGTGGAAGGTTCGCAGGCGCCGTCGTCAACGCAAGGTGGTGGCGATGTCGACCTCCGAGGTCAGCGTCTGATGCACCGGGCACCGTTCGGCGATCTGCATCAACCGTTGCCGCTGGGTGTCGTCGAGGTCGCCGACGAACTCGACGTCGATATCGATGTGGTCGATCCAACCCTTGGTGGTCTCGCACGCGGCGCAGTCCTCGGCGTGAATGCGTGAGTGCCGCAAAGTAACTCGCACCTGGTCGAGAGGCCAGCCCTTGCGGTCGGCGTACATTCGCACCGTCATCGAGGTGCACGCCCCGAGTCCGGCCAGAACCAGGTCGTAGGGCGTTGGCCCCGCGTCCTCACCGATCGGACGGGGCTCGTCGGCGACCAACCGGTGCCGCCCGGCGGTGATCTCGCGTGTGAAGGTCCCCGAACCGGCCTCCGTGACGGTCACCAATCCCTCGTGCTGACCGGTCTCGTGTGTTGTCATGCGACCTCCTCGACGGTGCTCATCAGGCTTGATTGTCGTACCTCACAGCGAATGGCAAGGTTGATGATCATGAACCGCGTTTCGCGCAAGTGGTTGACGGTTGCGGTCTCGGCGATCGCCGTTTGGGGCGTGTTGACGGCTTGCTCGGCAGCGCACGAGAACATCGCGCCACAGAGCGGCGGCATGACGACCGCGCCCGCGGCAGGCATGAAGGACGGTGTGACCGCGCCGGCGCCGCAGTTCGGACCGCCGCCACCGCCGGATGTCCAGCGCGACGTCGTCAAGACCGCATCGATGACCATCACGGTGGCCAACACCTCCGAGGCTGCAGACAAGGCCGCTGTTCTTGTGGAGGACGCCGACGGCCGGGTGGACAATCGCTCCGAGGATGCCGGATCCGAAAGGGGTTTGGCCCGCACTTCCGTCGTATTGCGAGTGCCCGTCGCGAAACTCGATGAGGTGCTGCGCGAGCTGAAGAAGCTGGGCAAGGTGCAGACCGCGGAGACCACATCCGAGGATGTCACGGCCCAACGTGTGGATCTCGACGCGAGGATCAAGGCCCTACAGACGTCGGTGGATCGACTGCTCGGGATCATGCGCGATGCCAAGGATCCCGACGCGCTCATCAAGGCCGAGGACGCCCTCTCCCAGCGCCAGGCGGACCTGGACAGTCTGAAGGCCCAGCGTGACCAGCTCGGCGACCGCATCGACTACAGCACGGTCAACGTCACCTTCGTCGCCGAGCAGATCGGCGGACCCGCGCCAAAGCAGTACGAGGGGTTCACCGGTCAGATCGAACGTGGCTGGGATGCGTTGGTGTCGGTGCTGGGCAATCTGGTCCTGCTCGTCGGCCTGCTGCTGCCGTGGTTGGGCGCGCTGGCCGTCGTGGTCGCGGTCATCTATGGACTCGTCCGGCTGGCGCGGGCGCGTCGTTCGTAGCCGAATCTGGCTTAACGGCCATCGCGGGACCGCAGGTCACCCCTTGACCGAAAAAGGCCCCACCCGGATCGCCGGAGTGGGGCCTTTCTCGTCAGAAATCATGAGGCGCGGCGGATGCCTCGCTTGAGCAGAAGTTCACGCTCGGCCTCGGACAGGCCGCCCCAGATGCCGTAGGGCTCACCGACGGCCAGCGCATGCGAGCGGCACTGCGCGACGACCGGGCACTGGCGGCACATCTCCTTGGCACGCATCTCGCGCTGCGCGCGGGCCCGGCCACGTTCGCCGTCGGGATGAAAGAACATCGCGGAGTCGACGCCTCGGCACAGGCCCGACATCTGCCAATCCCAAATGTCAGCATTGGGTCCGGGTAGCTGCTGCGGCTGTGGCATTGGAAAACCCCTCTCTACCCACCCATTTCGCACACGAACGGGTGCGTGAGTTGTGGAACCGATCCGAGCGCAAGTCGCCGATGACTACTCGTGCACACAAACTAGGGGGGCTCGCGAAATTTCGTCAATAGCCCGAACATGTGCTCAACCACATAACCGCAGGCCGAGAATTTACATCACGTTCATCGTTGCGACCCGCCGGCAACGACTCCGGTGGTAACGAAACGGCAGTCGTGCGATCACGATTCGTGTTTTCGCAGTTCGCTTCTCGCCGCGTCGCAAACATTGTCGATCATCGTGAGGCGCTGGTTGACATCGAATTAACATGCCCACCACGAACTGTTAACCGATGTTGATTTCGCGGTACGCCGAATGCGTGCCCGGCGGTACCGGGTATTGCGTGGCGTGTTGATAGCGTCCCGATCCGATGAGCATCGTGTTGGCGAACGCCGCCTTCGGTGACGCACCGAATCTCTGGCCGCTGCCCCAGGCGTCCACTCCGCACCACCTGTGGCTGCGCGCGGTCGCGGCCGGGGGGCAGGGGCGCTACGGCAACGCCATCGCGGACCTGGACGGCCTGTGCCGCGGGCAGCGCGGCGGTCCGGTGGTCTCGCTGGCGCACAGCACCCGCGCGTCGTTCTTGCGTCAGCTCGGCTGGCACGACAGGGCCCGCGGCTGGGACGGCCGCGCGCTGTCGATCGCGGGTTCGGACCCGGAAGCCGGTGCTGACGCGTTGATCGGGCTGGCCGCCGATGCGCTCGGCGTCGGCCGGTTCGCAGCGTCGGGCGCGGCGCTGCGGCGCGCTGGCGAACTGCTGACCGACGAGACGCCGCCGCGGTTGCCGGTGCGATTGGCGTGGGTGACCGCGGAACTGGCCATGGCCAGCGGCGACGGGGCGACGGCGCTGCCACATGCCGAGCGCGCCGCCGAGCAGGCCGGAGCGTTGGGCTCGGCCCGCCACATGGTGAAATCCCAGGTGATCAAGGCCGCCGCGCTGTGCTGCGCCGGGAAGCTGGACGCATCCCGGCGCGTCGCCGACGATGCGCTCGACGACACCGCCCGGCTGGAATTAATCCCACTGCGCTGGGCGTTGGCCTGCCTGTTGGCCGACATCGGCAGCGCCCGTCACACGGCAGCAGACGTGCTGAGGATTCGTAACGAATGCGCAGCTACGGTGCGTCGCCGGGGTGGCGACTTGGCGGAGCGCTGACAATGGTCACGCCATGCGGATCGTTATTGTTTAGCTGACGTCCACACTTCGGGGACGTGTCCCTCACGTAACGCTGGAGATACCACTCACGATGACATTTTCGGGAGAACGTCTCGATGCTGTCGTTGCTGAGGCGGTGGCTGGCAACAGGGACGCGCT
>DATJIX010000370.1:0-10536 GCA_035492865.1 Mycobacterium sp.
CCGGTGCTTGTGCTGTCGCAGTACGTCGAACTGTCCTATGCCGACGATCTTCTCGCCGACCGGGCAGGAGCCGTCGGCTATCTCCTCAAGGACCGGGTCGCGGCGATCACCGAGTTCCTCGACGCGCTGCAGCGGGTGGCCTCAGGCGGCACGGTGCTCGACCCCGAGGTCGTCGCGCAGCTGCTGGTGCGCCGCCGCCGTGACGATCCCCTGCAGGAGCTGACTCAGCGCGAGCGTGAGGTACTCGCGATGATGGCCGAGGGCCGCTCGAACACGAACATCGCCCGCAGCCTCGTTGTCAGCGACGGCACAGTGGAGAAGCACGTCGGCAACATCTTCGCGAAACTGATGCTGCCGCCCGACGACGAACAGCACCGCCGCGTGCTCGCTGTACTCGCGTTCTTACGCGGCGGCTGACCGCGCGCCACTACAGTGATGCGCGATGACCGCGACCGAGGGCACCGCCGAGGGCGCACCAACTCCCTTGTCGGGCAAGCATGTCGTGTTCATGGTCGCGGCATTGCTCGTTGCCGTGATGTCGTTTCAACTCAACGCAACGATGCTCTCGCCCGCGATCCGCGACATCGAAACCGAACTCGGCGACGGCGCCTTCGCGGCGATGTCGACGTACTTCTATCTCGCAGGCGCGGTCGGCAACGTAGTGCTCGTCAGGTGGAGCGATTTCGTCGGGCGCAAGCGGATGATTTTCGGTGTGCTTGGCGTGCTGTGCGTCGGCACTCTGCTCTGCATCTTCGGCACGTCGCTGCCGATCGTGCTGATCGGCCGGTTTCTTCAGGGCGTCAGCAACGTGACGTTCGGTCTTGCGTTCCTGATCATGCGAGAACGCCTCGACAACAAGACCTTTGGCTTTTGCAGCGGCCTGGTGACGGCGATGACCGGCGGGGTTGCCGGCGTTGACGGACTGGTCGGCGGCTATCTGTCGGACACCTTCGGCTACCAGTCGATCTTCGTTCTGATCGGCGTCGTCGGCGTGGTCGGCATTGTGCTCTGCGCAGTGGCGGTGCCCGCTGACGACCCGGAGCGGGTGGCGCCCGGTCGAATGGACTGGGTCGGTGGCGCGCTGATCGCACTCGGAGTGGCGGGCATCAACCTGTTCTTCTCGGCGGGCGGAAACTCGGGCTGGGGATCGCCGCTCGCGCTCGGGTTCATCATCGCCGCGATCGCGGCCCTCGTCGCACTCGTGATCGTCGAAAAGCGGCTGGAACATCCCCTTGTGAACATCGATCAGCTGCGGTCGCGCGAGGCGTGGCCGTTGATCGTCGTGACCATCCTGAACATGGGATCGTTCCTGGTTGTCCTCGGCTTCATCGTGCCGTACATCGCCGAAGACAGGGACTCGGGCTTCGGCCTGAGCGGGCTGACGACGTCGCTGTTGTTCATCACCCCCGCGGCCGTCATTCAGTTGTTCGTCTCACCTGTGGCAGGGCGCATCGCCGTGCGCATCGGTTTCGTCACGCTGCTGCGCGCCGGACTGGTCGGTGCCGTCGTCGTCACGTCATTGCTGGCGTTCTACGCGCACGACAAGGTGCTGCTCGCCGTTTTCGTTGCGCTGCTGGGTATCACGTACATGGGCATGGCCATGACGGCGATGGGGATCCTCGGTGTGGTGCAGGCACCGGAGGACGAGCCCGGGTCGCTGCCAGGCATCAGCAACGCAGCCTACGGCATCGGTTCCTCACTGGGTTTCGCATGGGCCGGGCCCGTGGTGGGGTCGGGCACGGAATCGAGCTTCCAGACGTCGTTGTGGATCTGCGTCGGCATCGGCGTCGTCTCGCTGGCGCTGAGCCTGGTTCTGCGGCCGAGGGCGACCGCCGCGGTTTCAGGGCCGATTGCCTTGCGCCACTGAGGCACCCAGCCAGTCACCGCTGAGGTAGCGGCCTCGGCATGCCCACCGGGCGAGCTTGCCGCTGGTGGTGCGGGGAACGGCGCCGGCAGGCACGAAGCGGACGTCGAACGCCGTCAGTCCGTGCTTTCGCGACACCATTTCGCGGATCGCCTCGATCGCCGGTTGCGGATCGTCGCGGGCGGTGCCAGCCGCCCTCTCTGCCACGATCACCAACTCGTCGGCCGACGCCGTGAACGCCGCCACATAGCCACGCCGCACCATCGGTGACGCCTCCGCCGTGGTGGCCTCGATGTCCTGCGGATAGTGCTGCACCCCCTCGACGGTGATCAGGTCGGCGATTCTGCCGGTGACGTAGAGTTCGCCGTCCAGGTACACCCCGAGGTCGCCTGTGCGCAGCCAACCGCCGGGTCGGGAACCCAGCCTGGCACCGAAGGTTTGGCGGGTCTCATCGGGGCGCCCCCAGTAGCCCCTGCAGATGTTGTCGCCCTGCAGCCAGATCTCGCCGACGCGGCCATCGGGCGACTCCTCACCGGTGTCGGCGTCGACGATCACGGCGGACTGGCTCCGGGCCACCTGACCACAGGCCACGTGCGCTACCGCGTTGGGGCTGTCGGCCGCGGTCTGCACCGCTCTCCCGTGCCCCAGCTGATTGCGGTCGAAGTAGCTCACGGTCGGCTCTGCATCCGGCGCGATGGTCGAGACGAACAGCGTCGCCTCGGCTATCCCGTAGGACGGCTTGAACGCCGATCGCGGTAAACCGAAGGGCGCGAAGGACTTATCGAAGGCGCGGATCGCGTCCATGCTCACCGGTTCGGATCCGATGATCAGCACGACATTGCTCAGGTCGACGTCGGCGTCCGGATCGGGTCGGCCGCGCTGAGCGGCCCATTCATAGGCGAAGTTCGGCGCGGCGGTGATCACGCGACCCTCCCGGGAGCCGGCCGACAGTGCTCGAATCCAGCGCTGCGGTCGACGCAGGAAGGCGGTCGGCGCCATCAGCGTCGAGTGGCCGCCGTACACCGCGGGAAAGCCGATCATCGAAAGGCCCATGTCGTGGTAGAGCGGTAACCAGCTGACGCCGTGGGTGTTTCGGTCCAGCAGGTCGATCGAGAGGATCATCTGAATCAGGTTGGTGCCCACCGCCCGGTGGGTGACCTCCACTCCCACGGGAGGCCGCGTCGCTCCTCCGGTGTACTGCAGATGCGAGACGTCGGCCACGTCGATGGCGACCGGGGTGAGGCCGTCTGCCGCCGAGTCGGGTATCTCGTCGATGGCGATCACCTGTGGCCGTCGCGCAGGCGGCATCGTCGCCAGGAACTCTTCCACCGGGTTCCTGACCGCGTTGGTGGTCAGCACGAGGGTCGGCCGGGCGTCGTTGAGCGCTGTTTCCAGTCGTTCGGCATGGCCCGGCAACTCGGGTGCAAACAACGGCACCGCAATGGTTCCCGCCTTCACCGCCGCGAAGAAACCGGCGATGTAGTCGAGACCCTGCGGCGCCAGGATCGCCACCCGGTCACCCCGTGAGGTCACTTGCTGAACGCGCGCGCCGATGGCTCGCAGCCGGATGCCGAGTTGGCTCCAGGTGATCTCGCTGGGCTCCCCCGCATCCGACCGGGTGAAGTCGAGGTAGCGATAGGCCACCGAATCCCCGACGCTGGCGATGTTGCGGTCGATGAGCGAAATCAGCGTGACCCCAGGCGGCAACACGATGCCTCCGTCGGCGTCGAGGCAGTCCTCGATCTGCAGCAGCCCCGCCATGACCGCAGTGTATGCACGGCGGCGTCCGTTGGCCGCTGCCTGTGACGGACCTCGCTAGCCGGCGAGCACCGGCTTCGTCGGGGTGAACGTGACCGGCATCGACTCCAGGCCGCTGACGAAGTTTGCCGGCCGCAGCGGAAGGTTGGCATCGTCGGCGAGCTGCAGATCGGGTAGCCGCTGCAGCACCCGGCGCGTCATGTTGACCAGCTCGATCCGGGCCAGCTGGTTACCTAGACAGAAGTGGGTGCCGAAGCCGAACGCCAAGTGGCTGTTCGGATCTCGCCGAATGTTGAAGTCGTCGGGATCGCCGAAGACCTTCTCGTCGAAGTTCGCCGACTCGAACATCAGCATCATCTTCTCGCCCTTGCGGAGCTGTGTGCCGTGAAACTCGGTGTCGGCGGTGATCGTTCGCGCCATGTTCTTCAATGGCGATGTCCAGCGCAGCATCTCCTCGATGGCGGTGGGGATCATGTCGGGATTGCGTTGCAGCAGATCCCACTGGTCGGGGTGGCGGATCAGCTGTTCGGTGCCACCGGAGATGGTGTGGCGCGTCGTCTCGTCGCCGCCGACGAGGATCAGCAGGGATTCCTGCAGAATGTCGTCGTCGGACAGGCGCTCCCCGTCGACCTCCGCGTGCACCAGGACACTGATCAGGTCCTCGGTCGGCTCGGCGCGGCGCTGTGCGATCTTGTTGCGGGTGTAGTCGTTGTACGCCATGAAGGCATCCATCGTGGCCTGCATATCCGCCTCGGCCACAGTGGAGGACAGCCCGACCATCATGTCGTCGGACCACTTCAAGAACAACTCGCGCTCTTCTGGCAGCACACCGAGCATGTCGCCGATGACCGCCATCGGAAGCGGTGCGGCGATGTCGTGGACGAAGTCACATTCGCCGCGTTCGCAAACCGCGTCGATGAGCCAGTCGCACAGCGCGCCGATGGTCCCGTCTTGGACCTTCAACCGCTTTCGGGTGAAGCCCGCGTTGACGAGCTTGCGGCGCAACAGATGTGCCGGGTCATCCATGTCGATCATCATCGGCAGGGCGTCTTGATCCGGCCGGATACCGCCGGCGTTCGAGAACAACTCGGGATTGCGCTCGGCGTCGATCACCGCCTCGTACGTCGTCGCCGCGGCCAAACCGTTGCGGTCTCGGAACACCGGCTCGTTGGCACGCATCCATCGGTAGGCCTCGCGGGAGGCGGGGCGGTCGGCGTAGAAGCCGCCGTCGGTGAGGTCCACATCCGGCTTCGTTGCCGTTGTCATGAGATCTCCTTTGCATCGCCAAACGACATCTCGACGTTCTCGGCGGAACCCGATATCATCGCGCGCTTCGGCAAGCCAAGCGCTGCAAGTTCTTTCGCATACGGGTGGTCGCCGAGCCATAGCCGCACACCGCCCAGTCGATAGCGCACTCCGGTGGGTAAGAACTCACCGATTGTTTCGCGCAACACGCCGTCGCGATAAGAATATGTGGCGTTCTCCTGCGTGCGAGAGCCGAGGGCCGAGGGGATCGGCAGCCCAGGACTGAATTCCATACCGACCGCCAACTGGCCGTCGATGCTGACATCGAACCCGAACGACTTGCCCTTATGAATGGTGAAGTCGGCCATCACCTTCGGGTAACCCCAAATGGTGGTGCCCGCCTCCAAGGTGAATGCCTGGTCGACAGGAAGGTGGTGAATGAAGGCGGCGGCCGACTGCAGTGCACGCGGCCCGCTGGCGTCCGAGCCGGGCGGATTCACCATCACGTTGGTGCCGTACTCGAGATACTGACCGAGGTCGCCGTCGACATAGCGCATCAACATCAGGACGACGATCGCGCGCCCGGGCAGGAACTGGCATACCTTCAGCCCGCTGTAATCGATCATCTGCTGGGCGGCGTCGGCTTTCACCGAGAACATCGCCATGTGCTGCTCGGCCTTGCGGATCTTGACAGGCATGGTGAGCACGGTGCCTGCGATTGTGTGCTGCGAAGCAGTCATCGGGCCAATCTAGAACGCGTTCTAGACAACTAGCAAGAACTGTCTACACCAGCCCGGCGAGATCCCGAATCTGCTCGGAAGTGCGCGCCCCGACGACCATCATCGTGACGCCTGCGGCTTCCCACGCCTTGATCTGCTCCTGCACGTAGCCGAGGTCGCCGACGATCGCCGAGTCGTCGACCAGCTCGTCAGGAATGATCTTGGCGGCTTGATCTTTTCCGTCCGGTGCGCCGGAGCGGAACAGCTTGGTGACGTCATCCACGACCTCGGCATAGCCCATCCTGCGGTAGACGTCGGCGTGAAAGTTGGTGTCCTCGGCTCCCATGCCGCCCATATAGAGCGCCAGGTGCGGCTTCATCAACTCCATAATCGCCGGCCGGTCATCGGTGACGACCACCTGCGCCGTCGCGCAGATCTCGAAAGTCTCCCGAGTCCGACGCGCGCCCGGTCGGGCAAAGCCCTCGTCGAGCCACTCGTTGTACATGCCCGCGATGCGGGGTGAGTAGAAGATCGGCAGCCAGCCGTCGCAGATCTCCGCGGCAAGGGCGACGTTCTTCGGCCCTTCAGCACCGAGCATGACCGGAATGTCGGCGCGCAGCGGATGCGTGATGGGCTTGAGGTTCTTGCCGAGACCCGTCGTGCCCTCGCCCGATACCGGCAGCGGGTAGTGCGGGCCGTCGCTGTGCACCGGGGCCTCGCGGGCCCAGACCTGCCGCAGGATGTCGATGTACTCGCGGGTGCGGGCCAGCGGCTTGGGGAACTTGGTGCCGTACCAGCCCTCGACGACCTGCGGACCCGAGACACCGAGCCCGAGGATGTGGCGTCCACCGGAAAGGTGGTCGAGCGTCAGCGCGGCCATCGCGCACGCGGTCGGGGTCCTGGCCGACAGCTGGATGACCGAGGTGCCGAGCCGCATCCGCTTGGTTTCCCGCCCCCACCAGGCCAATGGCGTGTAGGCGTCCGAGCCCCACGCCTCCGCGGTGAACACGGTGTCGAAGCCGGCGTCCTCAGCCGCGGCCACCAGCTCAGCGTGGTTCTCCGGCGGCTGCGCGCCCCAATATCCGAGCTGCAAACCTAATTTCATTCCCGCCACCCCAACCCTGCGTTCATTAGCCCGCCTCTCGACCCATGGTTGAAACTATTATTAGAACCTGTTCTACTCGATGCCGTGACCACCAGCCAAAGCAGCCCGGTGCAGATCGACAAGCATGAACGGCCTCTGTCAGCTCCACTGAGGCTCTCATTCGACTACACCCGTTCAGTCGGCCCACTCCTTAGCCAGTTCTTCACCGCCCTGCGTGGACGCCGCATCGTCGGCGTGCGGGGCTCGGACGGGCGAGTGCACGTGCCACCTGCCGAGTACGACCCCGTCACCTACGAACAATTGACCGAGATCGTACCGGTGAGCAGTGTCGGGACCGTCGTGTCGTGGACGTGGCAGTCGACGCCGTTGGAGGGTCAGCCGCTGGACCGTCCGTTCGCTTGGGCGCTGATCAAACTCGACGGCGCCGACACCCCGCTGCTGCACGCGATCGACGCGGGCTCGTCCGACGCCATCAGCACCGGCGCCAGGGTGCACGCCCACTGGATCGACGAGCCGGTCGGCGCGATCACCGACATCGCGTACTTCGCTCTCGGTGATCAGGCCGAGCCCGAGGGCAAGGCCGACGACCGCGACCCGGTGACCGTCCAGGTGACGCCGTCGGCCATCGAGATCCAGCACACCGCATCGCTTCCCGAGAGCAGGTTCCTGCGTGCGCTCGAGGAGGGCAAGCTGCTTGCCGCGCGCACCGGAAAGAATGGCAAGGTCTACTTCCCGCCCAAGGAAGCCGATCCGGCCACCGGCCTCGAACTCGACGAGTTCCTCGAGCTTCCGGACCAGGGCACGGTCACCACCTTCGCGATCATCAACATCCCGTTCCCCGGGCAGCGCATCAAGCCGCCGTACGTCGCGGCCTACGTGCTGCTCGACGGCGCTGACATCCCGTTCCTGCACCTGGTCACCGAGATCGATCCGGCGGACGTCCGGATGGGCATGCGGGTGCAAGCCGTATGGAAGCCCCGCGAGGAGTGGGGCCTTGGCATCGACAACATCGACTACTTCCGGCCGACGGGCGAGCCCGATGCCGACTACGACTCCTACAAGCACCACCTGTAAAGGGCATGATGACTGATATTGCAGTGGTGGGCTTCGCGCACGCACCCCATGTACGCCGCACAGACGGCACCACCAACGGCGTCGAGATGCTGATGCCGTGTTTCCGCCAGCTCTACGACGAGTTAGGACTCCAGCAGACCGACATCGGGTTCTGGTGCTCGGGTTCATCGGATTACCTTGCCGGCCGCGCGTTCTCGTTCATCTCCGCGATCGACTCCATCGGCGCAGTGCCGCCGATCAACGAGTCGCACGTCGAGATGGATGCGGCGTGGGCGCTGTACGAGGCCTACATCAAGTTGCTGACCGGACAGGTGGAAACCGCGCTTGTCTACGGCTTCGGAAAGTCGTCGGCGGGCACGCTGCGCCGGGTGCTCGCGATGCAGACCGACCCGTACACCGTTGCGCCGCTGTGGCCGGACTCGGTGTCGATGGCCGGTCTGCAGGCGCGCTTCGGACTGGACACGGGCAAGTGGACGGCCGAGCAGATGGCACAGGTCGCGCTGGACTCCTTCGCTGTCGCCGAACGCACCGACTCGGAGAAGCCTGCGAAGAGCATCGACGAGCTGCTCGACCGGCCGTACTTCGCGGATCCGTTGCGCCGCCACGACATCGCGCCGATCACCGACGGCGCATCGGCGATCGTGCTGGCCGCGGGCGATCGGGCGCGGGAACTCCGCGAAAACCCGGCCTGGATAACGGGTTTCGAACACCGCATCGAGACGCCGATCCTGGGCGCCCGTGACCTGACCACCTCCCCGTCGACCGCGGCGTCGGCCAAGGCGGCGACGGGCGGCGACGTCGGGTCGATCGACGTGGCCGAGATCTATGCTCCGTTCACCCACCAGCAGCTGATCCTCACCGAGGCGATCGGGCTTGGATCGTCGACCAAGGTGAACCCGTCCGGCGGGGCCCTGGCGGCCAACCCGATGTTCTCGGCAGGGTTGGAGCGCATCGGGTTCGCCGCGCAGCACATCTTCAACGGCTCCGCGCAGCGGGTCTTGGCCCACGCGACCAGTGGCCCTGTGCTGCAACAGAATCTGGTGGCAGTCCTGGAAGGGAAGAACTGATGGCGGGCCAGCTGGCCGCGGTGCTGGGCACCGGGCAGACGAAATACGTCGCCAAACGACATGACGTGTCGATGAACGGTCTTGTTCGCGAGGCCATCGACAAGGCGCTGGCCGATTCCGGTTCGACGTTCGATGACATCGACGCCGTGGTGGTCGGCAAGGCGCCCGACTTCTTCGAGGGCGTGATGATGCCCGAGCTGTTCATGGCCGACGCGGTCGGCGCCACCGGCAAGCCGCTGATCCGCGTGCACACCGCGGGATCGGTGGGTGGCTCGACGGCGATTGTCGCGGCCAGCCTGGTGCAGTCCGGTAAGTACCACCGCGTGCTGACGATGGCCTGGGAGAAGCAGTCCGAGTCGAATGCCATGTGGGCGTTGAGCATTCCGGTGCCGTTCACCAAGCCGGTCGGCGCGGGCGCCGGTGGCTACTTCGCTCCGCACGTCCGCGCATACATCAGGCGCTCAGGTGCGCCGCTCAACATCGGGGCGATCGTCGCGGTGAAGGATCGTCGCAATGGCGCCAAGAACCCGTTGGCGCATCTGCACCAGCCCGACATCACCGTCGAGAAGGTGATGGAGTCGCCGATGCTGTGGGATCCCATTCGCTATGACGAGACCTGCCCGTCCTCGGACGGCGCGGCGGCGATGGTGATCGGTGACGAGGCGTCCGCCGACGCCCATGTGGCCAATGGCCATCCCGTCGCGTGGATTCACGCCACCTCATTGCGCACCGAACCGCTCGCCTATGCGGGCCGCGACCAGGTCAACCCGCAGGCCAGCCGCGACGCCGCTGCCGCGCTGTGGAAGGCGGCGGGAATCAAGAGCCCCATCGACGAGATCGATGCCGCCGAGGTGTACGTGCCGTTCTCCTGGTACGAGCCGATGTGGCTGGAGAGCCTGGGCTTCGCTCCAGAAGGCGAGGGCTGGAAGCTCACCGAAGCAGGCGAGACAGAGATGACCGGCCGGATCCCGTTCAACGCCTCGGGTGGTGTGCTGTCGTCCAATCCGATCGGTGCGTCCGGCATGATCCGGTTCGCCGAGTCTGCGATCCAGGTGATGGGCAAGGCTGGCGACCACCAGGTCAAGGGTGCCCGTAAGGCGCTCGGACACGCGTACGGCGGTGGCGCACAGTACTACTCGATGTGGGTCGTCGGGGCCGATAAACCAGGCGATAAGTCCGCATGATGCAGTACACCGTCAGTGTGGCGATGAGCCCGCTCGACCAGCTCATCGAACTCGCTAAAACTGCAGAAGAACTCGGGTTCGACAACATTGCGTTGCCCGATTCGATCTTCTACATGGAGAAGCAGTCGACGGACTATCCGTACACCGCCGACGGCTCACGACTGTGGAACGAAGAGACGCCGTGGGTCGACCCGCTGATCCTGGCGGGCGCGATGGGCGCGGTGACCTCGAAGCTGCGGTTCTACACCAACGTGATGAAGCTGGGCTCGCGTGATCCGGTGCTGATGGCCCGCCAGGTCGGCTCGGTGGCGAACCTGACCAACAATCGCTTCGGCTTCGGCGTCGGGATCGGCTGGGCACCTGAGGAATTCGAGTGGTGCGGCCAGCCCTACGCTAAGCGCGGCAAGCGGGTCGACGAGATGATCGACGTGATCAAGCTGATCCTCGAGGGCGGCATGGTCGAGTTCCACGGCGACTTCTACAACTTCGACAAGCTGCAGATGAGCCCGGCGCCGACACA
>DATJIX010000371.1:0-3747 GCA_035492865.1 Mycobacterium sp.
GTTTGTTTCCGACGCGTTTACTCCGGTTGCGAGTAGGCGTCCTGGGCATGACGGTATGACGGTGACAGTCACCGAACCCAAGGTCCAGACCGACGGCAGCTACCGCGACCAGGTCGTCGCCGTAGAACCGGGCGGCAACGAATACATCGTCGAGGCCGACCGGCACGGCAAGCCCAGCCAGTTGTTCTGGACCTGGACGTCGCCCAATCTGGAATTCGCGACGATCTTCGTCGGCGTGCTCGCCGTTGCCGTCTTCGGCATGACGTTCTGGCAGGCGGTGCTGGGCATCGTCATCGGCACCGGCCTCGGCGCCATCGCGCACTACTTTCTGTCCGCACGCGGCCCATTGCACGGTGTGCCGCAGATGGTGCTTGGCCGACTTCCGTTCGGGTTCAAGGGAAATGCGCTACCCGCTGTGCTGATGTCGGTGACTGCCGGAGTCGGCTGGTTCGCCACCAACAGCGTCAGCGGCGCCTATGCGCTGGCCACCCTTTTCGGGTTCGCGCCGCTGGTCGGACTCGTCATCATCGTGCTGCTGCAGACCGGGCTGGCCTTCTTCGGGCACAACCTGGTGCAGGCGTTCGAGCGCTGGACGTTCCCTGTGCTCGCCGTCATCTTCGCTGTCGCGTCGGTGGTCATCCTGTCGAAGTCCCACTTCGGCGCCCCGGCCGCCGCCGGTGGCGTCGGGGGGATGGGTGGATTTCTGCTGACAGTGGGCACCGCGTTCGGCTATGCCGCCGGATGGACGCCCTACGCGGCCGACTACACCCGCTACCTACCGTCGACCGTGTCGACGGCCCGCACCGGATTCTTTGCCGCCACAGGGCTTTTCCTGTCGTGCGCGGTGTTGGAAATCGTGGGTGCCGCCTCGGTCACGATCGGCGGCGACGCACTGGGCAACCCGACCTCGGCTTTCACCAGCCAGCTCGCCTCGCCGCTGGCCAAGGCGACACTGCTGGCCATCGCGATCGGCGCCGTGGCCGCCAACGCCATCAACATCTATTCGGGCGCAATGGCTTTCGTGACGCTGGGCATCAAGCTGCCGCAGCACATTGCCAGGGCACTTGTCACCGTCTTCTTCGGCGTGGCGGGGTTCGCGGTGGCGTGGTGGGCGTTGCCCGACTACGCGCAAAGCTACGAGTCGTTCTTGTTGATCATTGCGTACTGGATCGGGCCGTGGCTCGGCGTGATGTTCGCCGACCAATACCTGCGCCGCGGCCAGAACGTGACAGCATTTCTCTACGACCGCTCGTACACGAACTGGAACGGACTGCTGTCGTTTATCGTCGGACTCGTGGTGTCGGTGGTCCTGTTCTCCAACCAGGAGAAGTTCGTTGGTTGGGTGGCCAAGGCGTACCCGGCTTTGGGGGACATCACGTTCTACGTAGGGTTCGTGTTGGCCGGCGCGGCGTATCTGGTGCTGTGCCGGTCGAAGATCGCCGCGGAGCAGGCCGCCGTCTAGATGGACGCCGCCGCGATGCTCGAGGTCGCCTATCAGGAGGCCCGAAAAGGCTTGGCGGAGGGTGGCATTCCGATCGGCGCTGCGTTGTTCAGCGCTGACGGCGTGCTGCTAGGCAGCGGCCACAACAGGCGCGTCCAGCAGGACGACCCGTCGGTGCACGCCGAGACGGACGCGTTTCGGGCCGCCGGTCGGCAGCGCGACTACCGGTCCACCGTGATGGTCACGACGCTTTCGCCGTGCTGGTACTGCAGCGGGCTGGTGCGCCAGTTCAACATCGGTGCCGTGGTGATAGGGGAGAGCCGTACCTTCACCGGCGGCCACGACTGGCTGGCCGAACACGGGGTGTCGGTCACGGTTCTCGACGACGAGCGGTGCGCGACAATGATGGCCGAGTTCATCGCGGCCAATCCGCAACTGTGGAACGAAGACATTGGAGTGAGTGAGTGATTGCCACCGTTGACATCTCGCACTGGCACGAGGGCGGCGCGACCGCCGACCGGGTGGCCGCGGCGGTCGACGAGGGTCTGCAGCAGGCCGGCTTCATCCTCGTCACGGGCCACGGCATCGACCCGGCACTGACCCAGCGGGTGCGTGCCGCGTCGCGGGAGTTCTTCGGCCTGCCTGATGAGGTCAAACAGCGCTACGCCGTGCCGGTGGCCGGGCACGGCTGGCTCCCACCGGGCGTCGAGGCCAATGCGTACGCCGAAGGCACTGAGACGCCGCCCGATCTCAAGGAGAGCTACAGCCTGGGCGCCGAGACCGTGACCGGCGACCCCGAGGTGGACCGGATCTGGTTCGCTCCCAACGTGTGGCCCGCCGAGGTGCCGTCGTTGCAGCCGTTGGTCAACGAGTACACCGCCGCGATGCGCCGGTTGGCCGACGACCTGTTGGCGCTGTTCGCGTATGCGCTCGGCCTGCCGGAGAACCCGTTCGCGTCGCTGGCCAGCACGCCGACCTGGACGATGAACATCAACCATTACCCGCCCGTGAGCGTGGTCGGTGAACCCGAGCCGGGCCAGTTCCGCATCGGCCCGCACACCGACTTCGGCACGGTGACGATCCTCGACCGCGAACCGGGCGCCGGTGGCCTGCAGGTGTATTCGGATGCCGACGGTTGGAGCGACGCGCCCTATGACCCGAACGCGCTGACCGTGAACATCGGTGACCTGCTGGAGTATTGGAGTGGCCGGCGCTGGCCGTCGGGGCGGCACCGGGTGCTGCCGCCGCAACCGCATGCGCCCGAGGAGGACCTGGTCTCGCTGATCTACTTCTACGAGGCCAATCACGACGCTGTGGTCAACCCGCTGGCGCCGCCGATCGGGCGGGTGTCGGGGCTGGAGCCGGTGACGTCGTCGGTGTTCATCAAGGAGCGGCTCGACGCCATCACCATCGGTTAGGTGCGTCTGCCAGAATGACCGCCATGCGCGTCTACCTGGGCTCTGACCACGCGGGCTTCGAACTCAAGCAGGCCATCATCGACCACCTGCGCTCCGCTGGGCACGAGCCCATCGACTGCGGTGCGTACGTCTACGACGCCGAAGACGACTACCCGGCGTTCTGCATCGCGGCCGCGGCGAAGACCGTCGCCGATCCGGGCAGCCTCGGCATCGTTATCGGCGGCTCGGGCAATGGTGAGCAGATCGCCGCGAACAAGGTCCCCGGTGTGCGCTGTGCCCTGGCGTGGAGCGTCGAGACCGCCACGCTGGCCCGCCAACACAACAACGCTCAGGTGATGGGCATCGGCGGCCGCATGCACACCGTCGAGCAGGCGAAAGAGATCATCGACGCGTTCCTGAGCGCGGAATGGTCGAAAGCCGAACGGCACCAACGTCGTATCGACATCCTCGCCGAGTACGAGAAGACCCACATCGCGCCGCCGGTGCCCGGCGCACCGGCCTAGGAATGCCAGAAGGGCACACTCTGCACCGGCTGGCCCGGCTGCATCAGCGTCGATTCGGCCGCGCCCCTGTGATGGTGTCCAGCCCGCAGGGCAGGTTCGTCGACGGCGCCGCCGCGGTCAACGGGCGGGTGCTGAAGAAGGCGACCGCCTGGGGCAAGCACCTGTTTCACCACTACGAGGGTGGCCGGGTGGTGCATGTGCACCTCGGTCTGTACGGAACCTTCACCGAGGTGCCGATCCCGATGCCGCTGCCGGTCGGCCAGGTCCGGATGCGGATGATCGGCACCGAATTCGGCACCGACCTGCGCGGCCCGACGGTGTGTGAGGTGATCGAGGAACCCGAGGTCGCCGATGTGGTGGCCAGACTCGGACCGGACCCGTTGCG
>DATJIX010000372.1:0-4252 GCA_035492865.1 Mycobacterium sp.
GCTGTCCGCAGGGCGGTCTTAGTCGGGCCAGACCGCTAGACGGGTAGTCGTGTCCGCGAGTCCGTCGGCCGTCTTCCACCGCATCGGCAGCAGTCGATAGCGCCAGCTACCCGGACGACCGTCGGGCCCGACATGGTCGACCGCGATCGAAATCAGCTCATCGTCAAGGTGTTTGGCATGCGTCTCGAAGTAGATCCCTCTTTCGTCATCAAGCTCTGACATCAGCTCGCTGCCGTAGAGCAGCCGCGGGCCGGGCGGACGGTAGAGCAGCACGCACTGATCGCGGTCGGGACAGTGCGCGCTGATCACCCGCACGACGCACTTGCTGTCGACGGGCCCGAGGTCGCTCATCAACTGTCCGGTCTCGTCGTACCAGACAGCCACCGGATCAGGTGGCGTCAGCGCTGTCCTTCTGCCACGTCACGTGCACGGGCACGGTGTCGTCCCACGGTTGCCGCGTGACCATGTCGGCGACTTCGACGTAGCCCCTTTCGAATTCGCCGGTGGCGGGATCGACGAGCCGATACTCCTGCCTCTGCTTGTGGATCGGCTGGGCATCGAGCAGCAGGATCCGGATCTCGCCGGGTTCGAAGTGGCACCGTTCCTGCAGGGCCTCGATCAGCTGCTCGTTGTGCATGTGGCCGTCGCCGAAGTTCCAGCCGATGGCCGTCGAACAGATCCGCTCGCCGTCGGTCAGGACGTAGTCGTCCTCGTTGTGTCCGGCCATCGCCCGGTGGGCGAGGGTGAACATCGCGCGGCCGTGAGTGTTGAAGGAGCGGAACGCATATCCCATGTAGAGGTACATCTGGGCGGTCTCCGGACTGCCGTAGTACCGCTCCATCTGCGCCTGCGGCATACTCGCGATCGACACGATGTTCTTCTCGATCTTCTCCGCGGCAGAGGGCTTCACGCACCACAGGCCGGTGTCCCAGTTGCCCGCGTAGTACCGCATGCCGGGCAGGAAGGACACCTTGCGCGGGAACAGGTTTCCGATCACCACCGTGCCCGCGACGACGGCGAACAGCAGCACCGGTAGCGGTGTCGTCATATCGGTGAGCCCCACTTCGGCGTGCCCGACGAACAGTGCGAGCACGGAAAACATCATGAAGACGTTCCACTCCAGCGGCACGCCCATCGGGATCGACGACAGAATGCCGAAGTGGAAGCACAGCATGATGAACGCGGCGATCGCTGTCGGCCAGCCTCCGTGGGAGAAGAACAACACCAGCGGCACCAGACCCTCGATCGCGGTGCTGAAGTGAGCAAGCCACCGCGACAGTCGACCCGGCCGCAGATCGTCGGGGAAATGCTCGAAGAACCGTCGCTTGATGAACCGCGGCCGGAACACCGGGTTGTTGCTCATCATCGTCGAGATCACGAACGGGAAGTGCTTGTTGAGCTTGGACGTCGCGGCTCCCAGCCAGATCACCAAACACACCAGTTTCGCGGCGATGATCATGTCGACCCCGAAGCCGGCAAAGAGAAACGCCACCGTGAACGATGCGTACACCTCACCGCGCGCGGCCAGGAAGATGACCTTGTCCCGCAGCCCGGCCACGGCCAGCAGGCCCAGGATCGTCCAGATCTGCCACATCGGCAGCACGCCGACGGTGGTGCCCAACGCCGGGACCGGCCCAATGCCGTCGGAGAACAGCGCGACCAGGAGCATCACGACCAGTGCCCCGTACAGCGCAGCGTCGAAAGGCGTCCTGGTGGTGCCCTTCGTCAGGGGCACCCGCGTCGGCCACGGTGGCAGTCGAATGGTGTTGGGCCGCAACCAGTACAGGATCGAGCCCATCGGCGGGAAGAACCGGTTGTTCAGCGGACCGAAGCCGCAGCCCAGCCCGATGACCTCGAACAGCATCGTGTAGAGCACGACCTTCTCGAAGACGATCGGCTCGGCGTACCACGACGCGACGTTGGTGAAGCCGTCGATGCCCTTCGTGGCCAGCGCGAACAGCCAGGCGACCAGCACGTAGAGCAGGATCTTGACGACGTAGAACAGGTGGAGCACGACGGGAGTGCCGAAGCCCACCTCGGCCCAGTGCCTGGCCATCGGCACGATCTTCTCGGCGCGGGTGCCCTTGCTCCACTCCTCGTAGTCGACGACGGGTGCGTCCTGTTTCAGAAACCCCATGACGCATGAGACTAGAACGTGTTCTAACCGAGCGGAATGGCTTTAGCCTTACCCGATGGCCACCTTCGCGCTGGTGCACGGCGCATGGCACGGCGCGTGGTGTTGGGAACGGCTGAGCCCGCTGTTGCAGCAGGCCGGCCACGACGTCGTGACGATGGATCTGCCGAGCGAGGACGGCACCGCCACCTTCGACACCTATGCCGACGTGGTGTGCGCGGCGCTTGCGGGCCGCGATGACGACGTCGTGCTGGTTGGCCACTCCTACGGCGGGAACACGGTGCCGTTGGTCGCCGCCCGTCGACCCGTCCGACATCTGGTCTACCTGTGCGCGATGATCCCGGACGTCGGCCGCAGCCTGTTCGATCAGATCGGCGACGAACTGGAGATGCTCAACCCGCTGTACGAACAAGGGTTGAGCATCCCCGATGAACAGTTACGACAGGTGTGGGCCGACCTCGATATCGCGCGGTCGATGTTCTACGGCGATTGCGACGAACCGACCACCGAGGCCGCGATCGACCGGCTCCGGCCGCAGTCGGCATTCCCGGCGATCCAGCCGTCCTCGCTGTCCGAACATCCCTCTGTGCCAACGACATACATCGTGTGCAGCGAGGACCGGATACTCCGTCCGGCATGGTCGCGGCACACTGCTCGCGAGCGGCTCGACGCCGACCTGGTCGAGCTGCCCGGCGACCACTCGCCGTTCTACTCGCGGCCGGCCGTGCTTGCAGAGGTACTGCTCGGCTTGACCTAGGCGTCGGCCTTGGCAGGCGGGCGCCAGAAGATGACCAGTTGGCCGATGCCACCGGCGAGCCCCAGCACTGCCGAGATCAGCAGGCCCCACCAGCCGTGCAGGTAGTCGTAGAGGCTCGACGTGCGGAAGAGCGCGTAGTCCAGGCTGAACCTGCCGGGCCCGATCGTGGCCACCGCCACTGCGGACACCGCAAGGATCAGGTTGTACTCCCACCCCTCTTTGACGATGAAAAAGCCGTTGGGCCGGTGCACGGTCCATGCCGCGACGAACATCAGCGCGACGAACCCAGCGGCGGGAATCGGCGTCAGCAGACCGGCCGCCAAGCCAAGCCCCGCCGACATCTCCGTGGTGGCCGCGATCCGGGCGTGGAACATGCCCGGCTTCATGCCCATGCTGTCGAACCAGCCCGCGGTGCCCGCCAGGCCGCCCTTGCCGAAGAACTTGTTGTAACCGTGCGCGGCCATGGTCAGGCCCAGCACCACCCGCAGAATCAGCAGCCCGGTGTCGATAGCCGTGTGGTCAGTCATGCAACAAAATCTAAGCCATCTGTTAAACGGCCGCGTAGCCCCCGTCCACACTGAGCACAGTCCCGTGGATATTCGACGCCGCCTCGCTGGCCAGGAAGACCACCGCGGCGGCGACCTCGGCGGGCGTGCTCATCCGCCGTGACGGAATGCGGGCCAGCATCGGCGCGACATGGTCGGCGAACTGCTCCTGGCGTTCGGTCGCGATCGGTCCCGGCGCAACCGCGTTGACTCGCACGCCCGACGGTCCGTACTCGTCGGCCCAGGACTGGGTGAACGAGTGGATGGCCGCCTTATTCGCGGAGTAGATCGCCGAGCCCGCGCTGCCGCGCAGTCCGGTGATCGACCCGATGTTGATGATTGCGCCGTCACCGCGCTGCGCCATCGCCGGTGCCAGCGCGCCGGTCAACAGGAATGGCGCGAACACGTTGACCGCGAACGCATCTCGCAGCAGATCTTCGGAGATCTCGGCTGTCGGTGTCGGCATCAGCAGCAGCGCGGCGTTGTTCACCAGGATGTCGATCCGTCCCCCCGCCGCGGCGGTGGCCTGCTCCGCAAGGCGGTGGACCTCCTGCTCCCCCGCGCCGAGGTCGGCGACGACGAACTCCGCGACACCGCCCGCCGATCGGATGTCGGCGACCACGGCATCGCCGCGCGCCTTGTCGCGGCCGCTGACGATGACGAACGCGCCCTCCGCGGCCAACGCCGAGGCAATCGCGACCCCGAGACCGCCGGTGGAACCCGTAACCAGTGCTGTGCGGCCTGCCAGCCGCCCGTTGCTTGAACTCATGACTCCACTGGTACGCTCGGAAAAATGGACCTGCAAGTCCAGAAACT
>DATJIX010000373.1:0-2087 GCA_035492865.1 Mycobacterium sp.
GAGTTGCACGAGCGGCTCGCCGACGCGTTGGGTCGCTCTGCCGGTGCGCCGTTGTTCGTGGTCTCGCAGAAGAGCCTGACCGGGCACTCGAAGGGTGGCGCGGCGGCGTTCCAAATGATGGGGCTGTGCCAGATCCTGCGCGACGGCGTGATTCCGCCCAACCGCAGCCTGGATTGCGTCGACGAGGAGCTCGCCAGCGCCGCGCATCTGGTCTGGCTGCGCGACACGCTGCGACTCGGGGAGAAGTTCCCGCTGAAGGCCGGGCTGATCACCAGCCTCGGGTTCGGTCACGTCTCCGGTTTGATCGCGCTGGTCCACCCGCAGGCGTTCATCGCCGCGCTCGATCCCGAGCAGCGGAAGGACTACACGGAGCGGTTCGAGGCGCGGGTGCTGGCCGGTCAGCACCGGCTGGCGTCGGCGATCGCCGGTGGTGCGCCGCTGTACGAGCGGCCTGCCGACCGCCGGTTCAGCCATGAGACGCCGGAGAAGCGACAGGAGGCCGAGATGCTGCTCGATCCGGAGTCGCGCCTCGGTGACGGCGACATTTATGGCCGCCCCAACGGTGTGCGCTAGCGTTTTCCCATGGCGGTAGTCGGGGTGGGGATCGACCTGGTCTCCATTCCCGATTTCGCCGAGCAGGTCGACCAGCCGGGGACGGTGTTCGCCGAGACGTTCACCCCCGGCGAGCGCCGCGACGCCGCGGACAAGAGTTCGTCGGCGGCGCGGCACCTGGCCGCGCGGTGGGCTGCCAAGGAGGCGGTCATCAAGGCGTGGTCTGGTTCGCGGTTCTCGAAGCGGCCGGTGCTGCCGGAGGGCATCCACCGCGACATCGAGGTCATCACCGACATGTGGGGCCGGCCGAAAGTCCGGCTGACCGGCGCCATCGCCGAGCACCTCAAGGACGTGACGATCCACCTGTCGCTGACCCACGAGGCCGACACGGCGGCGGCGGTCGCCATCCTCGAGGAGCGCTAAAGCGCCGCGAGCGTGCGCGAAATGCTCACAAAATGCGGTGTGTCGCCGGGCAGACACGCACGCTCGCGGTAGGGGGGTGACCCGCTAGTCTCGGCTCCATGAGTGATCTCGTGGCGCGTGTGCGTGAGGTGCTGCCTTCGGTGCGGCGCGACCTGGAAGACCTGGTGCGCATCGAATCCGTGTGGGCCGACGAGACCCGCAGACCCGAGGTGCAGCGCAGCGCCGACGCGGTGGCAAAACTGTTGTCAGAGGCCGGGTTCGGCGACGTGCAGATCGTCAGCGAGGGCGGCGCACCCGCCGTCATCGCCCGCCACCCCGCCCCGCCCGGCGCGCCGACGGTGTTGCTGTACGCCCATCACGATGTGCAGCCAGAAGGCGACCACGGCCAGTGGCAGTCGGCGCCGTTCGAGCCGACGGAACGCAACGGCCGACTGTACGGTCGCGGCGTTGCGGACGACAAGGCGGGCATCGCAACGCATTTGGCGGCGTTCCGGGCGCATGGCGGTGCGCCGCCCGTCGGCGTGACGGTGTTCGTCGAAGGGGAGGAGGAGTCGGGGTCACCGTCGCTGTCCCGGCTGCTCGACGCGCATCGCGACGTGCTGGCCTCCGACGTCATCGTCATCGCCGACTCGGACAATTGGAGCACCGAGGTGCCGTCACTGACGGTGTCATTGCGCGGACTCGCGGACTGCACCGTCGAGGTCGCGACGCTCGATCACGGCCTGCATTCCGGAATCTGGGGTGGCGTGGCGCCCGATGCGGTGAGCGCACTGGTGCGGCTGCTTGCCAGCCTGCACGACGACGATGGCAACGTCGCGGTGGCGGGCCTGCACGAAGGCAAGGCCGCCGATGTGGACTTCTCGCCGGAGCGGGTACGCGAAGAGGCCGGTCTGCTCGACGGCGTGGCCGAGATTGGCTCAGGCACTGTGCCACAACGACTCTGGGCGAAGCCGGCGATCACCGTCATCGGTATCGACGTCACCTCGATCGACAAGTCGTCGAACACGTTGATCCCGAAAGCGCGGGCCAAGGTCAGCATGCGCGTGGCACCCGGCGGTGACCCCAAGGAGCATCTGGCCGCACTCACCCGTCATCTCGAAGAGCACGCGCCG
>DATJIX010000374.1:0-8564 GCA_035492865.1 Mycobacterium sp.
GACGCCGAGCATGCCCGCGCGCTGGGTGCCCTGCCCGGGATACAGGAACGCGATCACGACGCCAGCCTGTCGACGTTCATCAGTGCCGGGCCGTCGTCCGTGCGGACCAGCACCTGGTCGGTGGGGCCGAGCAGGTCGCCGAGTGCGACGCCGCCGATCGGCAGATCCAGCTGGCAGTCGACGCGGGCCGGCAGGCAGCCGAACTCTTCATTCAATGCGGCGAGCATCGCAAGGGGTGGCACGTCGTCGACTCTCAGCACCAGGTCGAGGTCGCTGGTCGGAGTCATCACGGAAACGCCTGTGGCGAGGCTGAATCCGACGCTGCCCGCCGGGCCCCAGCGAAGGCCTGTCGGCGCAAGCAGCGCACCGGCCCGGCGTAACGCGGCAGTGGCCGGAAGGTCAGGAAGCCGATCGATCCGGTCGACGAGGTCCGGTGGTGACACGATTTCGGCGATCGTGCTGGTTTCGATGACCGTCGCGTGCCGGTGTGATCGGCTCGGGCCCCGGATGCCAACGGCGACGTGGCCTGCTGCGCACCGGGCGCGGCGGACCACCACCCACGGAGCTTCGCGCAACGCCCGTGACGCCCACGGCGGCGCTTCCTGACTCAGCTGCGTCGACGCGGCGATGCGCAACAGGTCGTGCGGCCGCGGGCCGGTCATGGCGTTTCGGTGGCCCGCCACTGCGCCGACATGGCGTCGCGGATCGCCCGCGATGCCTTGCGGTTGGTCAGCGCGCCGGGCGACTCGAGTCGATTCGAGAGGTCGCGGGGGCCGCTGCGGGCGGCGCCGATCGCGGCGTCGACGGCTTTGCGCACGGCGCTGATGTCGTCCGCGGTGGGGTCGTCGGCATCGGATACCGGCAGCAGGCCGTCGCAGAATCCCAGCTGCGCCCAGTCCCGGACGTGGTAGCTCAGCGGGACAATCGTTTTCGCCAGCTCATCGAGTTCCGCCACGGTGCGCAGGGTGATCCGGGCGGCCGCGGATTTGTGCATCGCGTGAATCTCGACGCCGGGGTCGTCGAGCGCGAGTATCTGCTGGGCCTGTAGGCCGTGAGCGAGAAACCCGCCCGACAGTGCGTGCCCGACGACGATCGCCACCGTCGGGTGGCCGGCGTTGCGCGCGCGATGGTAGGCATCGGTCGTGGTGGCGATGGCGTGGTGCAGGCCTGCCATCTCCTCGATGCGGCCGTACGCCTGGCTTGGCAGGTCGACAACGGCGACAATCGCACGCTTGGTGCCAGAGCCGATGACGTCGTCGATCGCCACGGCCAGCGCCCAGGATTCGGTGAGCCCGACCTCTCCGTTGCGGGCCCGGTGGAATGGGTTCTGCGGATCCGGCACCACCGCGAGGTAGGTGGCATCCGCGGTGTCGGCCCTCAGCACCGATGGGATGACGGCAACGGGTTCGGTCCCCGCGAGGGCGGCCAGCCACCGGCGACCCCGACCGCGCGGAGCCGACGACGCCGTCGCGGTGGCGGGTCGCGCGCCGTCATGGGCCTCGAACGTCGAACCCCACAACCGCCGGAGGTCTTGCGGCGCAGGCGGATTGCGTGGGTCGAAGCTGGCCAGGCGTGAGCCGAGGGCGTCGACGCGCTCACTGCGGTGACTTCCCGCGGGCGGCACTCCGGCCGCGACGGCATCGACGACCGCGGCACGGATCAGGTCGCGGTCGTCGGCAACCAGCTTGTCCGCCAGCCCGATTGCCGCCCGCTGCTCGCCGCCGTCGATGCTCCAGATCAGCGCGCGATCTGACGAATCGAACTCGCCGACGCCGCCCTCCTGTTCGATGACGGCGGGACCGTTGAGCCCGATCCTGCCCTGCGGGGTGATGATCAGCCGGGTGCACAGTGCCGCGGCGATGCTCATGCCGCCGAACGACCCGACCTCGCCCGCGACCACGCCGATCACCGGCGCCATCGGGCGCAGATCCAGCACGGCCGAGCAGATTTCGGCAACCGCATTCAGCCCGAGGTTGGCCTCCTGCAGCCGGACACCACCGGTCTCGAACAACAAGACCGCAGCGGTGGGCAGGCCAGCGCGATTGTCGTCGGCCGCCAGTCGCAGCGCATGGCTGATCTTCGCGCCCGAGACCTCGCCCGTCCCGCCGCCCTGAAAACCCTGCTCGATGGAGGCGATCACGGCGGGCCGCCCATCGAGGGTTCCGCGGGCGATCACCACACCGTCGTCGGCCTGCGGCACGATGCCCTGTGGCTCCAGCCATGGGGACTCGATGCGGTCGAACGGACCGCACAGCACCCGGATGCTGTTGGGATCCAACAGGGCGGTGGCACGCTCGAGGGCGTCGCCTTCGATGAAGCTGTGCCGGGCGAGAACCTGTTGCCAGTCAACCGTCACGATGTCGCCGCCTCCGCCGCCTGGCGCAGCCGCAGGGTGACGACGGCAGGCGTCGCGCCGAAGTCGTTGAGTTCCCAGCGCCCTGCGAGCGGGGTGTGGGTGAAGAACCGTTCCAGCGTGGCGTGCCAGATGGTGTCGAAACCGTCGACACTGGTGCGCACGCGGACCTCCGCGACGTCCCCGTCCTGCGAGGTGTCGAGCAGTACCTCGAGATCCCCCGACGCGACGACGCCGATGTGCGTACGGCGCCGGGTGTTCTGCGTGGCCGGAAACCGGTACGTCAAGGTCTGCATGGCGGGGTGCCTTCCGGTGTGACCGCGTCGAGAAACAGCGTCGCCGCCAACAGGTCCGCGCTGCCGCCCATCGAAAGTCCCCGTCTGTCGGCCTGTCGGCAGAACCGCAGCAGCACATGCCTGCCTGCCGGGGTTGCGCAGCCACCGCTGTCCAGCACGGCCGCAGCCGAGCGATGCACGAAAGCCAGCCCCCGCGAGCCGCCGCGGTGCAGCACGCAGGTGTCGTCGAGACTCGCCATGATCGCCATCAATGCGTTCGATGCTGCCGCATCGGCGGACTCACCGCGTCCTCGACAGCACCGCAGCATCGGCAGCCCGTGGCCCACGACATGGGGAAAGCCGTCCTGTGCTTCGCCAACCGCTCCCCCTGCGCCGTAACGCAGCCGGGCGCGCTCGCCGTTGGACAGGCAACGGCCGCGCCCGGGGTCCGGCAGGCGTGCCAGCATCGCCGCGAAAGCCACGGCATCAGAAGCGGTTTCGGCGATTGCGACGCCGGCTGCCAGCAGCCCGAGCGCCCACAAGGCGCCGCGGTGCGTGTTGACACCGCCGGTGGTGGCGAGCATGCGGCGTTCTCCCGCGCGTCCGATGGCCCCGATGCGCATCCGGAGGTCGGGTCCGAGTGGCAGTGTTCGGGCGGCATCGGCGCACTGCCGCAACGGGTCTCGCAGCGCCTCGGCCGAAGCGGCCAGCAGGGCCAGGCTCATGTCGGGATGGCTGTGTCGCCCGGTGGCGTCGACCAGTCCGGGTTTCGGTGTCAGCAGCGCCTCGGTGAGCATGGCGCCGACGGCCGCATCGGCGATCTGGTCGCTCGGCAGATGAACGGTGGTATTCACGTCTCACCAATCCCGGAACTGTGCGGGCGGATCGTAGAGTCCACCGGACCAAGCGACGAGGTCCTCGATGCTGCGCGCGGCGAGCAGTGACCGATCCGCTTGTCGCGCAGCGATACCGAGGTCCTCCGGGAAGGCGACCAGCCCGTCGCGGCGCAACTGATCCGTGCGCGCGGCATCGGCACCCAGCCCGATCGGCGTCACGCCGGCGATCGCCGACAACGCCTCCCGGCGGTCGGCGAGCGAGGGCGCCTTGTACAGGTAGGCGACGCCCTCCTCGGTGACCACGTGGCTGACGTCGTCGCCGTAGATCATCACCGGCGGTATCGGCATGCCCGCGTGCTTGCCGACCTCGACCGCGTCCAGCGTTTCGACGAACGTCGGGATGCCGCCCTTCTGGAACGTCTGGGCGATCTGTACCACCAGTTTTCGGCCACGCAACGCGTATGACTCCCCGTGCGCCAGACTCAGCCAGGCCGGGGACGAGTGTCTGCGGCCGTGCGGGTCGTGGCCCATGTTCGGGGCACCGCCGAATCCGGGCAGCCTGCCGTCGGTGACGGTCGACGAGTTGGCGTCGCGGTCGATCTGCAGTGAGGACCCGATGAACATGTCGACCGCATACTGTCCGGCAAGCTGGCACAGCACCCGGTTGGACCGCAGCGAACCATCGCGCCCGGTGAAGAACACATCGGGCCGTGCGGCGGTGTAGCGCTCCATTCCGGCTTCGCCGCCGAAGCAGTGAATCGACTCCACCCATCCCGATTCGATGGCCGGTATCAGCGTGGGATGCGGGTTGAGTGTCCAGTGCTTGGCGATCTTGCCTTTCAATCCCAGCTGGGCCCCATACGTCGGCAGCAGCAATTCGATTGCGGCCGTGTCGAATCCGATTCCATGGTTCAGCGACGACACCTCATGCCGCTCATAGACGCCGCGGATGGCGATCATCGCCTTGAGGATCTCGACCGGCCCGATCAGCCGCGGATCGCGGGTGAACAGCGGTTCGAGGGCGAACGGCCGGTCGGCCTCGACGACGAGATCCACCCAGTCCCCGGGTATGTCGACGCGCGGCAGCTGGCCGACGTCGACGATCTCGTCGGCTTGCACGAGCACCACCCCGTCGCGAAATGCCGCAGCCTCGGCGATGGTCGGGGTGTCCTCGGTGTTGGGACCGGTGTAAAGGTTGCCGTCCCTGTCGGCCTTTGATGCGCACAGCAGTGCGACGTTCGGCGTCAGGTCGGTGAACATCCGCGCATACAACTCGACGTAGGTGTGGATCGCGCCGATGCGCACCTGGCCGTCCTCCACCATCTGCGCGATGCGGACGCTCTGCGGTCCGGCGTAGGCGAGGTCGAGCGTCGATGCGATCTTCTGCTCGAACAGGTCGAGGTGTTCGGGACGCGACACCGACGAGATCAGCATGTGCAGGCCGTTGACCTTGCCGGGATCACACTGCGCCAGTGTGCGAGAAAGGAAGTCGGCCTGCTTCTGGTTGTCGCCCTCCAGCGCGACGCGATCACCCGGACGCAGCAGCGTTTCCAGTGCGTCGCGCAACCGCGACGCATCGATCAGCTTGCCGTCGACGTATTGCGCGATGGCGGCGAGCCGGGCGAGTTTGTCTGCCCGGCGGCGGGTCCAGTTGGGTGCGTTCACATTCCGGTCGCCTCGATGATCAAGTTGGCGACCTCCCTGGCCTTCGACACGATCGACAGGTGGCTGGCGTCGAGTTCGATTGTCTTGGCGTTCATCCGCTGCGCCATGAACCGCTCGAGGTCGGGGTTGATCGTGCGGTCGTTCTTCGACACCGCGTAGAACGTCGGCTTGTCCCGCCAGGCCGCGTTGGTGGTGCGGCCGGTGAACAGCTCGTCGGAAATCCTGCCCTGCACCGCGAACAGCCCCTTGGCCCTGGCCGTTGGCACATCCTGAGCGAAGTCGTTGAGGAACGCCGCTTCCGACAACTGCGCGTAGCCGTCGCCGCCCTTGACCAACCCCGCGCTCGCTGGCGGCGTCGGGTACTGCGCGGCCAGCGCCGTGTAGTCCTCACCGGCATCGGGTGCCCGGGCCGCGATGTACACCAGCGCGGTCACCTTCGGGTCGACGCCGACCTCGGAGGCGATCATGCCCGAATACGAGTGGCAGGCAAGCACCGTCGGGCCGTCCATCAAAGCCAGTGTGCGCCTGGCGAAGTCACAGTCCTCTTCCAGTGTCTGCAAAGGATTCTGTACGGAGGCCACGTTCAGCCCGCGTGCCTGCAGGTACGGGATGACATCGGACCAGCACGAGCCGTCGGCGTACGCGCCGTGCACGAGCACCACATTGCTGGCCTGCGGCATCGGGCTGGGCGGCGGTGCCGCCGATGCGCGCTGCGCCCCGATCAGCGCGGCTGCGCTGCCAAGGGTCACCGCTGCGCCGAAGGTCCGTCGGTCCATCCATAACTCCGTTCGCGAACTAAGCGGCCCCCGACATCACATAATGTATGCAATCCCGTCGATTCCGGCGGGGTCGTGATTAGAAACCGTAGCCGAGGACGGCTGGGACGTCGCTCACAAAGGCGGAGTCGAGCCGGGCGATAAGGCCGCGTTCACTCGCGTGTAACCGGTTGGCGCTGGCGAACGACGACGCCTTGTGGGCGCCGAGGTAGAGGCTGCCGAGGACATCGAGGCCCATGGACACGTCGGCGGGTGCGCTCGTCGGCGTGCACCGTGCCTTGCCGTCGTGCACCTCGAACGCGAAGCGGCCGCCGTCGCTGCGGAAGCCATCGGCGATGTCGATCACGGCCGACACATCCGCCTGATAGCTGCGCGCTTCGAGCGTCGTCGGGATGTCCATGATGCGCAGCCACAGGTCGTCCTCGTGGTGCGTCAGACGGGCCACCCGGTGATCGGTCAGCAGGTACGGCAGCGGGTCACCGGGATACGTGAAGACGACGATCTTCTCCATCAGGTCGAGGCCGAGCAACGCCCGGCACAACGCGATACCCGCATCGGAGGTCGCGGCGACGAATTCCCACATGCGCACGTTCATCGGGTCGTCGCCGTAAACCCGGTACATCACATAACCATCGGGGTGCAGGAACGTGTACAACTCGGTGCCGCCACGGCGCACCCACTCGCGGTCGGCCAGCAGGTCGTCCCACAGCGCCGCCGGGCGAACGAGGCCGCCAGGGGTGCGTCGCCGCCACCGGTCGTAGATCTCCTCGAGGTCGCCGCGATGGTCGGCGGCGTTGACGATCCGGACTCCGCCCGGATCGGGTGCGTCGCTGCGGAACTGCGCGAAGCGGCGGTCGACGGTGAACGCCTGCTCGATCGTCGCGGGGCCGTATCCGAAGCGTCCGTAGATGCCGCCCTCGCTCGCGGTCAGGCCCGCGATCGGATAGCCCGCGTCGGCGATGCGGTTGTGCAGCTCGATGTACATCGCGCGCAGGATGCCGCGGCGGCGATGGGTCGGTGCCACACCGACGATGGTGACACCGGCCATCGGCAGCACCGCGCCGCCGGGCAGCGTCAGCTGCATGTCGAGGTAGTGGGCCATGCCGACGATGTCGTCGCCGTCGCACGCGAGAACTGTGCCGTCGACGGGCATCAATGATCGCCAGGCATCCAGGGACTCGGGATGCCCGAACCTGCCGAAGCTGGTGGCGTCCAACCGCTGTATCGCCGGCCAGTCCGCGTCGACGGCGGAACGGATCTCTACGGATGTGGATGTCTCGGAGGCGAGCACAGGATTTGACGGTGCCACACAGCGTGTGCCGAGCGCATCCGAATTTAGCGCCCAGCCGATACCGTTGAATCGCACGGAAGGAGTTGTCATGGCGACCGATCTGACGCTCTACCTCGATGACCAACCCGGTGAGCTGGCCAGGGTCGGCGACGTGCTTGGCGAAGCGGGCACCAACATCTCCGGCCTGTGCGCGCTCACCACCGGCGGCGGGCAGGCCGAGGTGCACATCCTGGTGCAGGATGCGACGGCGGCCTTCGAGGCTCTGCAGGACGCCGGAATCAAGATCGCGGCCGAGCAGGAGGTGATGGTGCTCGACGTGGAAGACCGGCCCGGCGCCCTCGGCGAGGTGGCGCGCAAGCTTGGCCAGGCCAAAATCAACCTGACCACGGTCTATCTGGCTACCAACACCCGGCTGGTGCTCGCGGCGGACAACCTGGCGGAGGCCAAGGCTGCGCTGAGCTGATCAGCGTTTCAGCCAGCCCTGGAGGGTGTTCAGATCGCGCGTGTAGGCGGTCATGATGTCGTCTTGGTAGAGCGAGCTGCCGCTGATCGCTTCGTCGCCTCGCCAGAGCACCTGCACCCGGATGATCCCCCTGGCGTAGTGATCGGTGCGGTCGACATCCCGACGCTCCCAGCCGCCCAGTTCGGCCAGCTCGGCAATCGCCTGCCGCTCGTCGGTTGCAGTCATCAGTGAGACGATACAGCGATGCTCACGCTGGAGGTGCAGCAGGCCGATGTGACCCGGCTCGAGGTCGACGCGATCGCGAACGCCGCGAACACACAGCTCAAGCACGGCGGTGGGCGGTGGGGTGGCCGCCGCAATCGCCCGCGCGGGCGGTCCTGCAGTCCAGCGCGAGTCAGACGAGAACGCGCCGATCGGTCTCGGCTTCGGACTCGATCAGGCTTTCCGTACCGCAGTCGAGCAGTGACTGGCATCCCGACGATCGGCGTCGAGGAGGAGTATTTCCTCGTCGACCCCGAGACCCATCGACCGCAACCGGCCGCCGCCGCGGTCATCGCGCAGGCAGCACAGCTGGGTGATCAGATCTCCGGTGAATTCACCCGATATCAGGTCGAAATCAAGACGCCACCGTGCGCCGGTGTCGCGCAGCTGCGCGACGAGATCGCCCTGCTGCGTACGGCCATGGCGACCGCCGCAGCAGCAGAAGGCTTGCGGCTGTGCGCCTCTGGGACGCCGGTGCTTGCCCAGTGCGGACCGACTGCCGCCGCCGATCTTCCCCGCTATCGGGCTGGGGTCGCGCAGTACCGTGCCATGCTCGACGACTTCATGGTCTGCTCGCTGCACGTGCACGTTCATCTTCCGGACCGCGAGCTTGCGGTGTGGGTTGGCAATCACGTGCGGCCGTG
>DATJIX010000375.1:0-7713 GCA_035492865.1 Mycobacterium sp.
GCGGCAAGAAGGTCGTCATCATCGGCAGCGGGGCGACAGCGGTCACCCTGGTGCCCGCGATGGCGGGCACGGCAGGCCACGTCACCATGTTGCAGCGGTCACCGACCTATGTGCTGCCGGTGCCGTCGAAGGACACCTTCGCCAACATGGCGCAAAAGCTGCTCGGCGCCGAGCGTGGCTACAAGTTGGCCCGCCGCAAGAACATCGTCAAGCAGCGCGCCGTCTACCAGTTGTCCCAGAAGTACCCGGCCGCGATGCGGCGGCTGATCCGCCACCTCAACGCCAAGGAACTGCCTGAGGGCTATCCGGTCGACGAGCACTTCAACCCGGCCTACAACCCGTGGGATCAGCGGCTGTGCGCCGTGCCCGATGCCGACCTGTTCAAGGCGATCAGCAGCGGCGCGGCGTCGGTGGTGACCGATCGGATCGCGACCCTCACCGAAACCGGTGTCCAGCTGGAATCCGGTGCGCATCTCGACGCCGACATCATCGTCACCGCAACGGGTTTGAACATTCAGTTGTTCGGCGGTATGTCGCTGACCGTCGACGGAACGCCCGTCGACCCCACTGACTCCGTCGTCTACAAGGCCATGATGCTGGCCGGCGTGCCGAACTTCGCATTTGCGTTCGGCTACACCAACTCGTCGTGGACGCTGAAGGTGGGCCTGCTGTGCGAGCACTTCTGCCGGTTGTTGACCCACATGGACGCCAACGGCTACGACATCGCCCAGCCCAAACTCGGCGACCCCGGGATGGCGACCCGGCCGATGCTCGATCTCAGTGCAGGCTATGTCCAGCGCGCGATCGATCAGTTGCCGAAACAGGGTGAGGGTGACCCGTGGCGCGTGCAGATGAACTACTACCACGACATGGAGCAGCTGCGCCACGGTTCAGTTGTCAACCCCCACTTGCACTTTGGCTCCTCGATCGACGCCGCCGGCGAGGCTAGCCGAATTCCAGCAGGGTCAGCACGGGCCTGACCGGATCGAGCAGCGGAATGCGCTGCGCCGTCCACATCAGCGTGTTGAACACCTTGCCGCGGCCAGGCGGATACGGCAGATCGTGTACAGCGCGGATGCCCGGCACGGTGTTGGCGAGATTTGCGGCCTCCGAGACGGACAGGATGAACGGCATCGGCGGAATCCGGTAGCGCAGCGAGGTGCGCACCCCGCGGCGGTGCAATGCCTCCAAGCCGACGGGAGGCAGGTCGAACATCATCTGCCCGCCGGGAAAGCGTGCGGCGCATGCGGCGATCAATTCGAGGGCCTCATCCGGCTGCAGATACATCAGTAGCCCCTCAGCGGTGATGAACACGCCGTGCTCGGTGTCGACCTCGTCCATCCAGCTGAAGTCGAGCGCCGACTGCGCGCACATCTTTACCCGATCCGGCGCGGGCAGCAGTTTGCGGCGCAGTTCGATCATCGGCGGAAGATCGACGGTGAGCCAGTGGAATTGGTCACCGATGCCGGCTGCGTCGAGCCGATAGAAGCTGGTCTGCAGACCCTCGGCCAGCGCGACGACGGTGGCCTTGGGATGGTCGACGAGATACCGACGGGTGTGCCTGTCGTAGGCAAGGGCGCGCAGCGCCATGTCCTGGCGGCGGGAGAAGCCGAACTTCGCGAAGTCGTAGTCGATGGCGTCGGCCAACTCGATCGCTATCGGGTCGTCGATGATCGAATCCGGCCTGCGCGCCTCGTTCGCCCGCACCCGCAGGGTCAGGAGTGCGGTTTCGGAGACACCGGTCAGCACCGTGCCGTCGGCTTTCGCCGTCGGAGCGGAGCTCATCGCAGCACCTTGTCGATGGTGCGCAGATTTCGGGTGGTGGTCGAGGACTTGTATTGCTTCTTGCCCATGGTCTTCCCGATCGTGGTGTCCAGCGTGCCGGTCTTGGGCACCTGCCAGTAGATGACGCCCTTGCCGTGTTTGATCTTCTCGTCAGGGCCCGCGTCCTTGGCGAGCGCGGCGAGTTCGTCGAGCACCTTCTCGTCTGTGACGAATGTGACGTACGAGTGATGGCCTTCGACCTCTCGGTCGAACGGGTAGTTTTTCGAGATTGTGGCGACGGTGTCGATCGGATAGGCCAAAACCCAGGCGTCGTAACCGAATGCGTCACGCAGTGCCTTTTCAGCCTTCTTTCGCACCGCGTCGACCCCGGACCGGCTTTCCAGCAGAACGTTGCCGCTGGCCAAAATCGTTTGCACATTGGTGAATCCGGCGTCTTCCAGGGCTTTGGCCACCTCTGCCATCTTGAGGTTGACGCCGCCGACGTTGACGCCGCGCAGAAAAGCAGCGTATCGAGTCATGCCGGCAATCCTAGGTGCCGAGTCGCCCGTCGAGACTGCTGTCAGATCGCAGAAATGAGAGAACTCGCGATCTGTGCGCAGGCTCGACGGCGGAGCCGGCCATGGAGCCGGGTTTCCGACGTACGCTCGGGCATATGGGACGCCAGGTATTCGACGACAAGCTGCTGGCGCTGCTCGGCGGGAACTCGTTGGGTGTGCTGGCCACGATCAAGGGCGACGGCAGGCCGCAGTTGTCGAATGTGTCCTACTGGTTCGACAAACGAAATCTGGCGATCCAGGTCTCGATCACGGAGCCGCGGGCCAAGACCCGCAACCTGCGTCGTGACCCACGGGCCTCGATACACGTCAGCTCCGACGACGGCTGGGCGTACGCCGTCGCCGAAGGCGACGCGGTCCTGACCCCGCCCGCTGCCGCGCCGGACGACGACACCGTCGAGGCGCTGATTGCGTTGTATCGCAATATCGCCGGTGAGCACCCCGACTGGGACGACTATCGGCGTGCGATGGTCGATGACCGCCGGGTGCTGCTGACGCTGCCGATCGCCCACGTGTACGGGATGCCGCCGGGCATGCGGTAAAGGACACGACGGCCGCGACGGCCGGGGGTTAGGCTGCCGTCATGGCTGATGCACCGGAGGACGACACCAAACGCAAGTTCCGGGAAGCGCTGGAGCGAAAGAAGGCCAAGTCAGCGGGCGTTTCCGACCACAAAGACGGTGGCAAGAAGCAGTCGCGGGCGCACGGTCCGCTCGAGAGCCGCCGGGAGTTCCGCCGCAAGAGCGGCTAACCCGTGACCCCCGAGTTCCTGATCACCACCCTCATCGTGGTGGCGACGCCTGGCGCAGGTGTGCTGTACACGGTTGCCGCCGGGCTATCCAGGGGCTGGCAGGCCAGCCTGGTTGCAGCGTTCGCATGCACCCTCGGCATCGTGCCGCACATGATCGCCGCGGTGACCGGGTTGGCGGCCATCATGCACGCCAGCGCCATGGCGTTCTCCATCATCAAGTTGCTGGGCGTGGCCTATCTTCTTTACTTGGCGTGGAAGACATTTCGCGACAAGTCGGTATTCGAGGTGCAGGCCGGTCCCGCGAAGGTGTCGCCGTGGCGGGTGATCGTGTCGGGTGTCCTGGTCAACACCCTGAATCCGAAGCTGACGATCTTCTTCTTCGCGTTCCTGCCACAGTTCGTCGCGCCCGACCGCCCCGGCGCGGTGCTGCTGATGACGTGGCTCAGCGTGATCTTCATGGCGGTGACGCTGGTGGTGTTCAGCGTCTACGGAGTGTTCGCCGCGGCGGTCCGGCGCGAGGTGATCTCTCGGCCACGCATCGTCGCGTGGATGCGGCGCAGTTTCGCCGCGACCTACGTCGTCCTGGCGGGCAGGCTCGCGGCGCAGACCCGCTGAGGATCGCTGGCCAACGCCCGCGCGACGAGCAGCGCCACCAGCATCGCCGTCACGCAGTACAGGCCCTGGTCTTTGAGCCCCCAGCCGACCGACGCCAGGGTCGCCGCGCCTGCGAAGCACAACAGCGCCCCGACCATCGCGCTGCGCCGACCGGGTCGCGCGACGAAGCCGCCATCCCACAGTGCCAGCGGCTTGCTCTCCAGCGGCCGCAGCGTGACGAACACCAGGCCGACCAACACGCCCATGATCGCCAGCTGCACGATCGACAACGCGATGAAGCCGGGTGCGGACGGGTCGAACCTCGGATGGCCGAGATAGTCGAAGACCAGGTGCATGGCGAGCAGCGGCGGGATGTGCCAGAGGTACAGCGTCATCGCGCCCGAGTTGCCGATCGCGGCCAGCCACCACACGCGAGGCCGTCGAGCCCACCGCGCGATCGCAGGGGCGGCGGCAATAGCGAACGCGCACATCATGATTGCGTGCCCGGCCAGTAGCAACGACGGCGGTGTCATGTTCTTCAGGTGCTGTGTGTCGATGCCGACGAGGCTCAACTCGTACGGCCCGAACATCAGCAGCGCCACGTTGACCACGAGCATCACGACGCCCAGTGCCAGCGCGGAATTGCTGGCCAAGAGGCGGCGGCGGTAGGCGACCCCGAACATGCCGGGGATGAGCCAGACCGCCATGTTGAGGTAGCCGAGAGCGGACAGGCCGTCGACGTTGATCCGGATCGCGTCGACCGTCGCGATGACGGCGTAGGTGCCCACGACTGCGGCCGCCAGTCGGCCTGCGGTGGTGATGCGGGCCAACAGCGGCACGGTCGCCAGGACGATGACGTAGGCCCCCAGAAACCACAACAGTTGGATGGATATCCCGGCGACGGGCTCGTAGACGTGTTCGGGCAGCACGGTGCTCAGCACCGCGAGCGCGACCCACCAGAAGGCGAGGTAGTAGAACACCGGCCGGTACAGCCGGGTGCACCGCCGCATCAGCCAGTTGCCCCAACTCGAACCGGGCGTCCTGGGGGCACCTCCCGCTTGCGGGGGAGAGTCAATCGACGCCGCGACGCCTGCGAAGAAGAACAGCGGCATGATCTGGAACACCCATGTCAGTGCCTGGAACACCGGCGACGCAGTGAGCAGGTTGGTCCAGATGAACACGCCGTCGCGCAGCGTGCTGGTGGCCATGATCGTGTGCCCGACGACGACGCCGACCAACGAGACGATGCGGATGACGTCGATGGCGCGGTCGCGGGACGCGGGTGTGGCCGCCTCGACCTGGGCCGGGCTGGGAAACAGTGCCATGCAGCAACGTTAGGCCCGCACGGCATAGGTAAAAGCACTCAACTTTGCAGGGCAGGCTCCGGCTTCACGGCGTACCGCTCGCGGGCCGCGGCGGTCAGGTCGGGCAGGAACTGGGTGGGCCAGGTGCCGGGCGCGGGGGAGTAGCCCGCAAGCGCCCGTCGCGCGATGACGTCCTGGTGCACCTCGGTCGGCCCGTCCATCAGCCCGAGCGTCGGCACGACCTGCCACAGCCGCGCCAGCGGCATCTCGTTCGACGCGCCGAGCGCGCCGTGCAGATGAATAGCCCGTTCGACGATGTCGTGGCCGACGCGGGCCATGGCCACCTTGCACGCGGACACATACGGCATGGCTGCGACGGCGCCGTTGGTGTCCATCTGCCAGGCGGCGTGCAGCACCAGCAAGCGGAACTGCTCGATCTGCATCCACGACTCGGCGATGTCGGCCTTGACGACGGGATTGTCGGCGAGCGTCCCGTGGAAAGTGTTGCGGGACAATGCTCGTTCGCAATGCATGTCGAAGGCGCGCTTGGCGAGGCCGATGGTGCGCATCGCGTGATGCAGGCGCCCGCCGGCAAGGCGGGCCTGGGCGATGTGGAACGCCTTGCCCCGCTCGCCGAGCAGCGCGTCCGGGCCGACGCGGACGTCGGTGTAGCGCATGTGCGGGTGATTGCCGACACCGAGCGGATCGCCGATCATGCCCGTTTCGCGGACCCGTTCGATGCCGGGTGTCTCCGCGGGCACCAGGAACATCGACATCCGCTCGCGGTGTCCGGCATCCGGGTCGGTGACCGCCATGATGATGAAGAACGACGCGTTGCGGGCATTGGAGGTGAAGTACTTCTCCCCGTTGATGATCCAGTCGTCGCCATCCTGCACCGCTCGGGTGCGGAACAGGCGCGGGTCGGCGCCGCCGTGCGGCTCGGTCATCGAAAAGGCCGAAAAGATCTCACCGTCGAGCAGTGGCTGCAGGTAGCGCTGCTTCTGTTCGTCGGTACCGAACATCGCCACGATCTCGGCGTTGCCGGTGTCGGGCGCCTGACAGCCGAAGACGATGGGACCCCACGCCGTTCGGCCGAGGATCTCGTTGATGAGCGCGAGCTTGACCTGTCCGTAGCCCTGGCCGCCGAGTTCGGGGCCGAGATGGCATGCCCACAAGCCTTGTTCGCGCACCTTGTCCTGCAGCGGCCTTACGATCCTGGCGAGCTCGGGCGACAGCGGCGAGTAGACCGTGTGCTCATCCTGATGAGTGAGGTGGTCGAGCGGTTCGACCTCGTCGCGGACGAACGCGTCCATCCAGTCGAGCTTCGCCTGAAACTCGGGGTCGGTGCTGAAGTCCCACATGCTATCTCATTCCTCCGTCGACTCGAAGTACGGAACCGGTGGTGTAGCTGCTCGCGTCCGATACGAAATACAGCGCGGCTCCGACGATTTCACCCGGTTCACCGATACGGCCGAGCGCGGTCTGGGCGCCGATGGCGTCGATGAACCCGGTAGACCACGCCTTTGAGATGTCTGTGCTGAACGTGCCGCACATGATTGCGTTGACGCGGACCTTCGGCGCAAACGTCTGCGCCAGACCCTCGGTCAGCGAGTTCAGCCCGGCCTTGGCCGCCGCATAGGGCAGGATCGTCGCGTTCGGCCGGATCGATGCGACCGAAGAGATGTTGAGGATCGAGCCGCCATTGTCTGCCGCCATCCGGGTGCCGATCGTCGCCGACAGCCGGAACGGTCCCTTGAGGTTGGTGCTGAAAACCTTGTCGTACAACGCCTCGGTGACCTGGTCGACACTCGGATACAGCGGCGACATGCCTGCGTTGTTGACGAGGATGTCCACCGTGCCGAACTCCGCGTAGGCCGCCTCGGTCAGCGCGTCGCACTGGCTCCAGTCGCCCACGTTGGCGGCGACCGGCAACGCACGGCGCCCGAACCGCTCGCTCACCTCGCCTGCCAGCTTCTCGCAGTTGTCGAGCTTGCGGCTGGCGATGATCACGTCGGCGCCGCGCTCGGCGAACGCCAGCACCATTTCGCGGCCGAGTCCACGGCTGCCGCCGGTGATCAGCGCCACCTTGCCGGACAGATCGACGTCGGCCACCTCAGAGTCCTCTCTCGATGAAAAGTGTTGCGTTGTGCAGCAACCCGATCGCGACGGCGTGTAACAGCTCGCCCGTCGCCTTGGGCGCCTTGCCGGCGTGCGCCCGCGCATTCGTGCCTTCGAGCACGATCGCGAGTTTGAACGACGCGAGCACCGCATACCACGCCGCGTGGTCCACGGACCGCGGTGAGGATTGCGCATAGTGCGCGACGAGTTCGCCTCGGGTCGGCAGCGCGCGCATCTCGGCGAACGGGCCGAGGCCGCCGTCCTGCGGCCAGGTGGTCAACAGCCAGCCCAGATCCAGCAGCGGGTCTCCAAGGGTGCACATCTCCCAGTCGACGATCGCCGCGACCGCGGGACCGTCGTTGCGGAACATCAGATTGGCCAGGTGGTAATCCCCGTGCATGATGCCGGGGAGAAAGTCCGGCGGGTGGTGCTGCGTAAGCCAATTCGCGATCTCGTCGACGCGCGGCAGCTGATGGCCCGGATAGCCGTCGAGTGACGCGTACTTGTCGAGTGTGCCCAGCCACTGGGGCACCTGTCGCTCCAGAAATCCCTCGGGCTTGCCGAGGTCGCCGAGACCAACCCGGTCGGGGTCGATCGCGCCGAGCGC
>DATJIX010000376.1:0-4535 GCA_035492865.1 Mycobacterium sp.
GTTCGAAATCGTCGAATGACTCCAGCCCGTGCAGCCTGGGCTGGCGATGAAAGTCCAGCACCACTTCGAGCTGGCGGGCGATGACTGCGCGGATCAAGGCCTGCTTGTCGGGGAAATAGTGCGAGAGCTGCGACCCGCTCACCGACGCCGACGTACGCACCTTGAGCAGGTTGAACGCCGAAAGCCCCTCCGACAAAACCAGCTCGGCGGCGGCCTTGACGATCCGATCCCGAGTGGCACGCCCTTTGGCTGTCAGCCGCTGTTCATCATGTGAAGCAGCGGTAGCCATGGCGCCAGGCTAATCCCGGAATCCCATATTTTGGGATATTTGACCCAGTATGTCTGTCGCGCCCTTTTCGAGCATGTGAGATCGCTGGCGCAATTCTGTGAATTCGGTGCCTGCACGTTGACCCGCCGCAGCCGTGGTGCAATTCTGGGTCGTACAGCCCAGTTTTCTATTCCCGGTTCGGAGGCCACTGCACATGGGTAATGCCTTGCAGGACAAAACCGTTGTGGTGGTCGGCCGCGGCAGCGGCATCGCCCGCACCGTGGCGCTGCAGGCGCGTGACGAGGGCGCGCGGGTGGTCGTCGCGGGCCGCGACAAGGCCAAGCTCGCCGACGCGTACGCAGGCCTCGACATCGCCGCCGAAACCGTCGACATCACCGACGACTCATCGATCGGCACGCTCGCCGAACGGCTGGGCCAGGTCGACCATGTCGTGTCGACGGCGTCGGCCCGTGCCAGGGGCAAGCTCGCCGACCTCGACCGCAAGAACCTGCAGTTGTCCTTCGACACCAAGGTCATCGGGCCGACCATGCTCGCCAAACACTTTGCGCGCCAGATAAACCCCGGCGGGTCGCTGGTGTTGTTCTCCGGCGTGCACGCGTTCAAGCTGAACGTCGGCTATCTCGGGGTAGGCATCACCAACGGCGCCGTCGACTTCCTCACCCGCTGGCTCGCGGTCGAACTCGCGCCGATCCGGGTCAACGCGATCTCCCCCGGCGTCATCGACACCGGCGCATGGGATGCGATGGGTGAAGACGGCAAGCGCGATTACTTCGAGCACATCGGCTCGAGCAATCCCGCGCGCCGCATCGGAACCACTCAGGACGTCGCCGATGCCGTGTTATTCGCGATGACGAACGGCTTCATGACTGGTGTTACGTTGAAGATCGACGGTGGTGAACCGCTGACCTGAGGAGGCAGCATGTCTGCCAGGCTGGTATCCGTGAACGTCGGCATGCCGAAAGACGTGCCGTGGAACGGTAAAACGGTTCACACCGGAGTCTGGAAGACCCCGGTCGAGGGTCCCGTGATGGTGCGTCGACTCAACGTCGACGGCGACGGCCAGGGTGACCTCGCCGGCCACGGCGGCGAGCAACGCGCCGTGATGGTCTACCAGACCGAGTCGTATGACTACTGGCGCGACTACCTGGGTCGCGACGACCTGGTGCCCGGTAACTTCGGCGAGAACTTCACCGTCAGCGGCCTCGAGGATCGCGACGTCTGCATCGGCGACCGCTACCGGATCGGTGCGGCCGAGTTCGAAGTCACCCAGCCCCGCGTCACCTGCTTCCGCGTCGGGATGCGCCTCGGTGTCCCTGAGATGCCCAATCTGCTTGTCTCCCAACATCGGCCGGGCTTCTACTTCAGAGTCATCAGAGAAGGTCTGGTTCGTGCCGGCGACGAGATCGTCCGCACCCGCCGCGGTCGCCACGAACTCAGCGTGGCGGACGTCGACGCGCTGCTCTACCTGGCCGGCCACGACGAGGAACTGCTGCGCAAGGCCGTCGATGTGCCGGAGTTGAGCCCCGGCTGGCAGCAATCCTTCCGGGACATGCTCACAACACAAGCGCCCGTCCGCGTCGAACCCGGATGGCGGGGGTTCCGGCCGTTGCGCGTGGCGGCCACCCATCAGGAAAGTCCGACGGTGATGTCGCTGCGGCTCGAAGCCGACGACGGCGGCACCCTCCCGGCGCCGCTTCCCGGGCAATACCTCACGGTGAAGATCCCCGCCGCCGGTGATCCGGCACCGATGCGCAGCTACTCGCTGTCGGGCGATCCGACCGCCGGGCACTACCGGATCAGCGTCAAACGTGAGGACCACGGTCAGGTCAGTCGATGGCTGCACACCCATGCCAGTCCGGGATTGACCATCGAATCCGCCGCGCCACGAGGCGATTTCTACCTGATCGACGACAGCAGCCCCGTGGTCCTGTTGTCGGCCGGTGTCGGCGTCACCCCGGTGATGGCCATGGCACACGCGTTGGCCACCGCACAGAGTGCCCGCCCGATCTGGTGGCTGCATACGACCCAAAGCGAGGCGACGTACGCGTTCGCAACCGAAATCACTGCCCTGCTCGACACACTGCCCGCCGCGCACCAGCATGTCTTCTACACCCGTGGCGACTCCGCACCGATGCGGCTCGACCGGCACGCAATCACCGCTCTTGGTCTGCCGACCGACGCGACGGCATACCTGTGCGGACCTACCGCGTTCATGGCCGACATGCGTGACGCTCTCGCCTCGGCAGGGCTGGATCCGGCACACATCCACAGCGAACTGTTCGGGGCACTGCCGCCGATCAACCCGGGGGTGGTTGGCGCACCGCCGCCGGTCCGGCCACACGTGCCGGACGGCCCGCAGGGCGCAGGCCCTCGAATCACCTTCGCCCGCAGCGGACTCAGCGTCGATTGGTCGCCTGGCTTTCATACGCTGCTCGAACTGGCCGAGGCCTGCGACGTGCCCACCAGGTACTCCTGCCGAAGCGGGGTCTGCCATACCTGCGAGACCGCGGTGATCGAGGGCACCACCGACTACCGCGAGCCCCCGCTCGACGAGCCCACTGACGGCACGGTGCTGTTGTGTACCGCCACGCCGCACACCGATCTCGTGCTGGATCTCTGACGCTCGGGTCAACAGCACTACGGTGGACGGGTGCAGCCGCGACGCCTCGAACCGCCCGCGGGGCCCCTGCTTGCCGACGACGACGGCACACTGCTGCATGTGCGGGGGATTCGATACGCCCGCGCCGCCCGCTTCGCAGCCCCGACCCCCATCGCGCCGTGGTCCGAAGTCCTCGATGCCACCGGCCGCGGCCCCGCCTGCCCGCAACTGCCGTCCCGGCTGGAGTGGGTGACCGGCCCGGTCGTCGACGGCCTCGCGATGAGCGAGGACTGCCAGGTGCTCTCGGTGACCGCGCCAAGCGACGCGGACGGCTTGCCTGTGATGGTGTGGTTGCACGGCGGCGCGTACATCTCCGGCGGTGGTGAAGCGCTGAAGTACGACGCCGACGAGCTCGCGCGTCGGGGGCGCGTCGTCGTCGTCAGGGTCAGCTACCGACTCGGTGTGCTGGGCTATCTGAGCCCCAACGGCGTCGACAATCTCGGGCTTCGCGATCAGATCCTGGCGCTGCGATGGGTGCACGACAACATCGCGACCTTCGGCGGCGATCCCGGCAAGGTAACCGTGTTCGGCCAGTCCGCAGGTGGGGATTCGGTGCTGTCGCTGATGCTGTGCGACCAGACGGCTGGACTGTTCCAGCGCGCCATCATGCAGAGCGCGCCGCTCGGAGTGCGTGACGGTCGAGAAGCGATGACCGCGGCCATGCGGTCGGCGGCGGCGGCGTACTCGCCGGACGAACTGATGGACGCCCAGACCGCAGCAGCGGTGGCGGCCGGGCGGTTCGGGCTGATCGGAGGTCTGCCCTTCGGCACGATCATGGGTTCGGATCCGCTTCCCGACGCATCGGACACCGACAGGCGTTTGGCCGACGCGGCGCGGCGGGTGGACCTGCTCGTCGGCTACACCCGCGACGACGGCGGCCCCTTCGTCGCGATGGACCCACGCATCGCGCGGGTCAAACGCCTCGGCCCGGTGGGCGCGCTCATCGAGCGGGCCGCAACGTTTGCGATGACGCGACGGGTGTTCGGCGCACCCGCTCGCCGGCTTGCCAAAGCCTGGCGCAAATACGGCGGACGCGCCGCGACATACCGGGTGGACTGGTCGCCGGGCCCCATGGGCGCGTGCCACTGCATTGAACTGCCGCTGTTGTTCGACGCGCGCAATTGGGACGATGCACCGATGCTCGGCGGCGGCCCTGTCGACCATCGGCTGGCCCAGACCATGCTGCGCAATTGGACCGGCTTCGCGCACAACGGGGTCGACGGGCTTGACTCGCCAAAGCTACGCGTCGGCTAGGGCGTGACCGCGTCGATCGCCCGGTAGATGCGCTGCTCGCTGACCGGCCGCGCGGTGCCGAGCTGCTGGGCCCACAGGCTCACCCTCAGCTCCTCGATCATCCGAGCGATGTCCCGGACGTCGTCGGCCGCCGCACGGGCTGGCGAAAGTGCCTGCCGCAGTTCGTCATACGCATCTTCGACGGCGTGCACGCGCTGCATGCGGTCGCGGTCGCCCGCGACGTCGCGCGGCAACCGCTCAAGACGCCTGCCGATGGCGGTGAGGTAGCGGGTGAGGTCACCGAGATGCGCTGCGCCGGTGGCGGCGACGAATCCGCGTGGCAGCAACCGGTCG
>DATJIX010000377.1:0-3094 GCA_035492865.1 Mycobacterium sp.
TCCGGACCGTAATCGCTTTCCACCATCGCAAGGCCGAGGTCTATGCCTGCGCTGATCCCCGCCCCGGTGATGAACGGTCCGTCCTGCACGAACAGTGAATCCGCGTCCACCGACACTTCGGGGTAGGCGCGCGCCAACTCCTGACAATGCGCCCAATGCGTGGTCGCGCGGCGACCATCCAGCAACCCCAGCGCGGCAAGGACAAACGCGCCCGTGCAGACCGAAGCCACCCTGCGCGCCCGCGGCGCCAGTTCGCGCACCATCTGTAACGCCGACGGCACCAAGTCCGGCGTGAGCTCCTCGGGAATGTCATGTTCACCGGGGGTGAAGGTGAAATCCGCAGGCACGCCACCCGGCACGATGAGCGTGTCGATCCGCGCCGGCACCTCGGCCATCGACATGTCCACATTCAGGGTGACGTACGACGTCGTACAGACGGCTTTACCGTCGAGCGAAGCCAGTATCACCTCGTATCGCGCGCCAAAGTCGTTGGCACGCGCGAAGATTTCCAGCGGCGCGGCCACGTCCTGCAACGTCACCTTGTCGTACAGCGCGAAGACGACAGTCTTGCGCCCCTTCGCCGGCCTCAGCGGCCTCGCTTCATCGGACACCTGCGACCCCTATCTGAAGGTGCAAACACGTTAGCGGGCATCTGTTACCCCCGCATTGCGGCTAGCGGGAAACCCCAGGTCCGGATTTGCCCGAATCGTGTCCGGTCTCGCCGGTACGAGAAATTCGGGCGTAACGGTTTTGAAACCTAGTGACGTGAGCCTGATTTCATCCAAATCAAGTTCATACCAAGGAGGTGAGCCCCATGGATTCCCGGACAGCGTTGACTCTGAGCATCGGCATCCTCGGTGGGCTGGCGGTCGCACTGACCGCCGAAGTCATCACGGTACCCATCTGGGTGGTGTTCCTCGCCTGGGCGTCATTCTTCTTCGTCGGCGGCGGAGTCGACGGCTGGCTTCGCTCGGTCTCGTCGAACCTCGTCGGGGTGGTGATCGCCTCAGCCAGCCTCTACGCCGCCTACCTGATGGGCGGCAGCTTGCTGGTCACCGCGATCGCGGTGGGTGTCGGCAGCGCGGTGATGGTTCAGGCCTCGTGGCTGCCTTTGCTGTCCACCACCCCCGCCGTCGTCGTCGGATTCGCCTCCACCGTGTCGACGGTCGCGGGCACCGGCAAAGACATCACCATCACGACCATCTCCCACCCAGGCCTCGTCGCCGCCGTCGCTTGTGTTCTCGGCGCATCGTTCGGACTGCTCTCCGAGTACCTGGCCAACGCAATGACCAAAGCAACCGCAACCGACACCCCGTCGACGGAAGGAAGTCCCGCCTGATGAAACTGCAGCACTATCTCGGTGGCCTGGAAGGCCTGCCCGAGCCGCTCACGCTGGAAAAGCGTGTCTTCGTGGAGGAGTGGGAGAAACGCATCTTCGGCATCCACGTCGCGATGATGGGGTTGTCGAACCACCTCGGCTCCGCGCTGCCGGCCTACCCCATCGACGAGGTGCCGACGGCCTTCAAGGACGAATGGACGTGGGCCGACCTGCGCACCGGCGCCGAGGCGATGAACCCGTTCGACTACTTCAAGTACCGCTACTACGAGAAATGGCTCGGCGGCATCACCCAGTTCTTCATCGACAAGGGCTACGTGACCGAGGAGGAACTCGCCGCCCGCATCGCCGAAACCCCCTCAGCACCAGACGGTTCCGGTGAGGCAAAAGTCGACGATCAGGTGATCGCGTATCTGCGTGAGGGCGACAGCCCCCGCCGAGATGTCGCACACCCGAAGTTCGCCGTCGGCTCGACCGTGCGCATCACCAACGTGCCTGCCGACGCGCACAGCCGGTTGCCGGGATATCTGCGCGGCCGCACCGGCACCGTGGAACGCGTCTTCGAAGGTGACTACGCCTACTTCTGCCACACCGGCGACGGCATCGGCGACCCGATGCCGATCTACATCGTCGAATTCGCTCCCGCAGAAATCTGGGGCACCCGCGCCGAGGACGGGCCCCTGACGTTGTACGCCGAGCTTTTCGAGGCGTACCTGGAACCCATCGAGGAGAAGTGATGACCGAACAGTTCGCCTACCCGCCAGACCGCGAGGAAGCCAGCGCCAAGAAGGCAGCAGCGCTGGAGTCGCTGCTGATCGAGAAGGGCGTCATCACGCCGCAGACCGTGGACAAGGTGCTGGCCTACTTCGAGACCGAGATGACGCCGCTCAACGGCAAGAAGATCGTGGTGAAGGCCTGGACCGATCCGGAATTCGCCGAGAAGATCGTCGTCGACACGCCAGCGGCGATCGCCGAGTTGGACTTTCCCGACGGCATGGCGGGCGCCGAAGGTGAGCACCTGCAAGCGGTGGCCAACACCGCCGGCGTGCACAACCTGGTGATCTGCACACTGTGCTCCTGCTTCCCGTGGCCGGTGCTCGGCCTGCCGCCGTACTGGTACAAGGATCCGACGTTCCGGTCGCGCGCGGCCCGTGAACCGCGCAAGGTGCTCGCCGAGGTCGGCCTGGATCTTCCCGCCGACACCGAAATCAAGGTGTGGGACTCCAGCGGACACTCACGATGGTTCGTCATACCCGAACGACCCTCCGGTACTGAGGATTTCACCGATGAGATGTTGATGGACCTGGTGACCACCGAGGCGATGATCGGTGTGGCGCTGGCCGGGCAGCCGTCATGAAGCTGCACGACACCTGCACCACCGACCAAGCGGCGCCTCAGTTCGATCACGAATGGCAGCGCAGGGCTTTCGGATTGGCGCTCGCACTGTCCGAGTTCCGTCATTACCCGTGGAGCGAGTTTCAGGAAACCCTGATCGCCACGATCGGCGAGTGGGAGAACACGCCGGAATCCGAACGCGGGCAATGGGAGTACTACGACCACTGGGTCGCCACGCTCGAGAAGCTCGTCGACCGCCATCAATTGCTGACCGCGCCGGTACTGACCGACGCGGGCGACCACGCTGTGCACGACCACGACCACTAGGAGTTTTCGATGAGCTATGCCAACGCCGTTCACGCCGTCCCCCGCGTCAACCTGCGGGCCACGGCGGCGACCCTGGCCACCCCGATGCGGTTGGCC
>DATJIX010000378.1:0-17255 GCA_035492865.1 Mycobacterium sp.
CAGATGGGGGGTGGTGCGGCGGGTTACATCAAACTCCAAGTGAAACGTGTTCCCGGAACGCAGAAATGTTATTAACCGCTTCGTCACAGCTATCCCAGGTGTAACAATTTTGTCGGCCAGACGGAAGCACCCTGTAGCACCGGCTCTACGCGGTAACGGGAAGGGGGCACGGATGAGGATCAATCGCGAAACGGCGCTCGCCGTGGCAACGGGGGCGCTGGGAATCGTTACGGCGTTGGGCTTGAGCGCCCCGACGGCGCTCGCCGACCCGCAGCCCGGCATTCCCACTCCGGCTCCGGCGCCCACCGACCCGGCGATCCTCACACCTGGACCGCCCCCTGGCCCTGCCCCGGACGGCACCGTGCAGGCATCCGCGGGCACTCTGCCAACACCGCCGGACGGGATGCAGCACCTGTCGAGCCCGGAGAACCTGCCGCCGGGCACCACCGACACCCCCGACCCGGACCAGGGCCGCGGCTCGTATCTCCGCGATCTCTGGCATGCGTACCAAACCCAGGAAATCAGCGGCCGCGACGCCCTGCTCCTGCTCTCTCAGCGCCCGATGGACCAAGGCGCGACGCCGCCCGCGGGTATGCCCGGCAACCCAACGCCGCCGCTCCCGCCCGCCGCGCTGCCTCCGGCACCCGAGGCCGCGCCGCCGCCAGCGCCCGAACCGCCGCCCGCGCCGCTCTTCCCCTGGCTGCCGCCCCCGCCGCCTACGCCCTGAGCCGCCGACCGGCCTGAGCCAGCACGTCACGAACGACCCGGACGTGCACCGGTTCGGTCATCGCCCACACCGCGCGCGCGATCAGGTTTCGCTGCGCCACGAACGTCGCGAAAAGCAGTGCGCCGTCCTCTTTCCTGAGGAGTAACTCGCCCGGCATGCCGATGCGGGAGTCTGCGCCGAGAAGCACGTGATCGGGCATTGATCGGCGGACGTCCCAGCCGAGCACCGAACCTTGCGAGCCGCTGCTGACCTTCAACCCGATCGTCGACCATCCGGACAGCAACTGGGTCCGCACGGTGAGCGGGGCGCCTTCGAGGACTTCGCGAATCAAGTCTTCTGGGCTTTCGTCGTGGCTGGACCCGACCTCGAACAGAAACGCATCGCAATAGTCGACGCGGGTCAGCGTGCTCAGTGCCAACGCCGACGGCGGAACCTCGACCTGGCGTACCTGCTCGGTCATCGGCGCGCGCCCGCATCCGATCGGCGCCACGCGCGCCCGATGTCGCGCATCATCAGCGGGTAGACGATGAAGTGGCGAAACGGTGCGATCGCCGCGATGTAAGCGGCCCCGAGAACCCCGTTCGGCTTGACCAGCACGGCCATTTGGCCGCGGTAGCCGCCCGACCCGTCAGGGACCCAGCCGACGTGCATCACGCCGTGCACGGTCTGGTTGGCGATCTCGAGCGCGAACTCGTCGTCGGTGACATACAGCGGAGTGAACAGGTGGCCGTCGAAATCGTTTGGGGGGTCGGATAAGTCGGCGGGCACTCGGTCGCGCAGGCTTCTGACCCGAGTGTCGAGTCCGGAGTCTTGACCGTCGAGGCCGAACAGCCGGCCCAATGTCCAGCGAATCGCGAACAGTCCGCGCACGACCGGTGATGTCTCGCCGGGGTCGAAGGTGGCCATCAATCCGACCAGGCGACGGAAGTCGTCGGGACCACCCGGCGTGGGCAACCCCCATACGTCGAGAACGCGAAAGTCTTTGGCTATCTCGTGAATACGCCACGGCCGTGCGGTGTGTTCGGCCGTGTCGAGCAACGCTGATCCAAACATACAGTACTGTATGCTTGACAATGATCCGCCGTCAACCCTCATCGGAAGAGAGCGTGATGGTCGCCCAGACCCGCACACCGCGCAGCACATGGATCGACGCCGGGCTGGCTGCGCTCGCCGCAGGCGGCCCCGATGCGGTGCGGGTAGACCTGCTCGCGAAAACCCTTGGCGTTACCCGAGGCGGGTTCTACTGGCACTTCGCAGGCAGGCAGGCGTTCCTCGATGCGCTGCTCGACGCGTGGGAGCACCGAAGCACCGACGAGGTGCTCGAGCGCGTGGAGGAGGAGGGCGGCGACGCCAGGGCCAAGGTCCGCAAGGCGGGCATGCTGACGTTCTCGCGAGAACTGCTGCCGATCGACCTCGCCGTCCGCGACTGGGCCAGGCGCGACCGGTCGGTGGCCAAGCGCCTGCGCCGGGTGGACAACAGCCGCATGCAGTACCTTCGCGCGCTGATCGGGACTTTCACCGACGACCCCGATGACGTCGAGGCGCGTGGGATGCTGGCGTTCTCGCTGGCCATCGGCAGCCACTTCATCGCCGCCGACCACGACGGGCGCAGCCGCGGGCAGGTGCTGGACCGGGCCACGCAGCGGCTGCTGGCCTAGCCTGCTACCGCGGCAACCACCGCTTCGATCCGCGCCGGCACGTGCTTGTGCCACGGCGTGCCCGCGTAGGCGTCGCGCCAGTCGGCGGAGGTGAGCGAATTAGGCGCCACGCCAGGCACTGTCGCGCGGCCGTCGGCGTCGATGTAATCGAGGCCGAAACCGTTCGGCAACGACGCGTGCCCCGGCAGCATCGCCTCGCTGATTTCCACGCTCGCCTCGGCGCTGCCCGCCGCGGTGGTGATGCGGGCGCGACCGCCGTCGGCCAAACCCAACGATTGGGCGTCCTCGACGCTGATGCGCAGCGCGCCGTCGGCGTCGCGTTTGCGCCATGTCGGGTCGCGGAAGATGTCGTTGGCGGTGTAGGCCCGCCGCTCGCCCGCCGACAGCACGATCGGGAACTCGGCCGAGGTCAGCGCCACGGGAGCATCGGCCAAGCCGCGCATCTCGTCGAGCATCTCCTGCATGTGCAACGCGATCTTGTGGTCGTCGTGGGTCACCAGCCGCCAGTCGTCCTCGTACTCGTGGGCGGTGAACGTCACGCCTGACCTGCTCGTCAGGATCGCCTCGAAGAGGGCGTTGCCATCGGCGTGGCCCGCCCGCGCAACCGCGTCGGGATACGTCATCGCCGCCTTCTGCGCCAGACCCCACAGCGCCGCCGCACCGGCAAGTCCGTCGGGCAGTGTCGGTCCGAGGGTTTCGTACAACACAAACGGCAGCGCCTTGTTGAACATCGGATTGGCGCCGCCCGCGGTCAGGAACGCTTGCGTGTACGCAGCGAGCCCGTTGTCGGCGGCGTCGCGCAGCGGCTGAAGCTCCGCATCGTCGAACACGCCGAGCGCGCGCATCAGCCGCGCCCAGATCTCGGGCTCGGGCAGCGTGCCGTCGAGTGGCTCGAGCAGCGGATGCCGAAGGTGAAACGTGTTGTGCGGGAACTCCAGATTGAAAAACGTCGACTCGCACTTCTCGTACTGGCTGGCCGCAGGCAGCACGTAGGTGGCCAGCCGAGCGGTCTCGGTCATCGCGACATCGATGACCACCATCAACTCGAGTGACTCGAAGGCCTCGCGGCACGCCGTGGAGTCGGCGAGCGAGTGCGCCGGATTACTGCTTTCCACGATCATCGCGCGAAAGCGATCAGGGTGATCGGTCAGGATCTCCTGAGGCACCGCGTTGCTCGGGATCAGCCCGCCGACGATCGGTGCTCCGGTGACCGGGGTGCGGCCGACGCCACGGGTGTGACGGAACAGCGGGCCGAACGATGAATGTAGATGCTGCCCACCGCGTTTGGCGAAATTACCGGTCAAGATCCACAGCAGCTTGTTCAGGTAGCTGCACAGCGTGCTGTTCGGGGCCTGCTGGATGCCCAGGTCCTCGAACACCGCGACGCTCTCGGCGTCCGCGATGCGCCGCGCCGCGGTACGGATCAGCTCTTCATCGACGCCGCAGCGCTCCGCGTAGTCGCCGACGGGCACGTCGCGCAACGCCTCACGCACCGGTTCCGCGCCGTTGACGTGCTCGGCGAGAAACGCCTCGTCGCACAGGTTCTCCTGCACCAGCACCGCCGCGAGCGCCGCAAGGCACCACGCGTCGGTTCCCGGCCGCACCCGTAGGTGGATGTCGGCCATCTTCGCGGTGTCGGTGATCACCGGGTCGATGACGATCATCGACCGGCCGGGATCCTTGGCGATCTCGTTGAGGACGGTGCGAGCGCGCGGGAAGCTCTGCGACATCCACGGGTTCTTCCCGATGAACACCGACACCTCGGCATGCTCGAACTCGCCGCGGGTGTGGCCTCCGTACAGGTGCGCGTCGACCCACGCCTCGCCCGTCTTCTCCTGAGCGAGGGCGTTGGAGCGGTAGTGCGAACCGAGCACCTTGAGGAAGGCGCCGCTGTACGCCCCGCCGAGATGGTTACCCTGCCCGCCGCCGCCGTAGTAGAAGATCTTGTCGCCGCCATAGGTCTCGGCGATGCGCTGGAAACCCGCGGCAATCTCGGAAATCGCAGTGTCCCAATCGATTTCCTCGTAACTGCCGTCGGGGCGCCTGCGCATGGGGGAAGTCAGCCGGTTCCCGTTGTTCTGGTAATGGTTCAGCCGCAGCGCCTTGTTGCAGGTATAGCCCTGCGATGCGGGATGGTCCTTGTCGCCGCGGATCTTGGCGAGATTGCGGCCGTCGAGTTGCACGACGATGCCGCAGTTGCACTCGCACAGGATGCATGCCGTCGATTGCCATTCACCGCTCATCACTGGGTTTCCTTTTCCGACATCTCGGCGGCCAGCAGATCGCGCAGCTGGCCATGGACTAGGTCGAGTGGTTTGGGGTCGCGGGAGGCGCGGGCGACGATGATCGCGCCCTCGATCGCGGTGGTGGTCAGCATCGCCAGCTCTTCGGCGCGCGCCGCCGAGACCCCGTCCGACGTCAGCCGCGCAGCGATCAACTCGGTCCATCGGGTGAAGGCCGCCGCCGCACGGTCGATCACCGGTGCCACCTGGTCCGGCTTGGCGGGATCGCCTGCTTCCACGGTCACGGCGACGACGGGGCAGCCTGCGCGGTAGTCGGAGTTGAGCAGTTGCTTGCGGTAATGGGCGATGAGGCCGTCGAGCGCATCCAGTCCGGTCTCGGCCCTGCTGATCTTGGCCGCGACGTACTCGCCCGCGTAATCGATTGCCTCACAGAGTAATTGCGTACGCCCGCCCGGGAAGTAGTGATACGCCGAGCCGCGCGGCGCGCCGCTGTGTTCGAGTACATCGGCGATCGCGGTCGGCTGCGCGCCGCGTTCCCTCATCAACAGCGCCGCGGAGATCACCATCCGCTCGCGGGGGCTTGGCATGAGGCGGGATCCCTTCGTCCGACCCGGCTATGTATGTCACCTTACATAATCGGGTGGCGCGCGACCAGACCGAGGAGTTTCGGCGTGTCGTTATGCCGCGACGGCCACCCACAACCCGAGAAACGCCGTCATGAAGGCCAGGCACACCAGGTGGTCCCGGCAGATGGCCCGTGCCAGGCGTGACTGCTCGGCCGCGGTGCCGGCCCGTGCGCCTAACGCGACCGCGTTGGGCACGGTGCGGACCAGCGCCAGCAGCATCGGAACAGCGGCGAGCACCGCGGAGACCACCAGCAGCCAACCGGGATCGGCGCCGCGAAATGATCGAAAACCCAAGTTGCCCAACAAAATCACCATCACCACCGCGATGAGGTGGCTCATCGGGCGCGAGGTCGTCGTCGCGCGGCGGTAATAGCCCGCGATCGACGCGAGCACCGGCTCTGGCAGCTCGTCCGCGCGGCGATGGGGCAGGACCTGAACATCGAAGATCAGGTCCATCCACAGCACGGCGATCAGAAAGCCGGCGCAGGCGGCTGCTGTCAGACGGAGGCCGCCTCGTTGAGCTCATTGAGGGTGCTGGTCGCCTCGAGGTACTCCTGCACCCAGCGCTCGATGACCGCGGAGGACTTCTCCACCTTGGTGAACTGGCCCACGACCTGGCCGATCGGGTTGAAGGCGACGTCGACGCTCTCGTTGGGGTACTTGTGGGTGGCGGCGACGGCCATGCCGGACACCATGTACTGCAGCGGCATGCCGAGCGGCTTGGGGTTGTCCGGGTTCTCCCACGCCTCGGTCCAGTCGTTGCGCAGCATCCGCGCAGGCTTGCCTGTGAACGACCGGCTGCGGACGGTGTCGCGGCTGGTGGCCTTGGCGTACGCGGCGTGCTGAACCTCGGTGTGCTCGGACTCCTCGACCATCACCCATTGCGAACCGGTCCATGCGCCCTGCGCGCCGAGGGCGAGTGCGGCCGCGATCTGCTGGCCGCTGCCGATTCCGCCCGCGGCCAGCACCGGAACGGGCGCGACCTCCTTGACGACCTGCGGCCACAGCACGATCGAGCCGACCTCGCCACAGTGTCCGCCCGCCTCGCCGCCCTGGGCGATGATCAGGTCGACGCCCGCGTCGGCGTGCTTGCGCGCCTGCGACGGCGAGCCGCACAGCGCGGCAACCTTGCGGCCCTCGTCATGGATGTGCTTGATCATCTCGGCGGGCGGCGTGCCGAGCGCGTTGGCGATCAGCGTGCACTTCGGATGCTGCAGCGCCACCTCTACCTGCGGCGTCGCGGTCGCCTCCGTCCAGCCCAGCAGCTGCAGCGCGTCGTCGTCGCTGTGGTCGACCGGCACTCCGTGATCGGCGAGGATCTTCTTCGCGAAGTCGATGTGCTCCTGGGGGACAAGCGCATTCAGCTGCTTCTTGAGCACCTCCGGCTCCAGGTCGGTGGCATCCATGCCCTCGTACTTGTTCGGGATGACGATGTCGACGCCGTAGGGGTGGTCGCCGATGTTCTCGTCGATCCAGTTCAGTTCGATCTCGAGCTGTTCAGGGGTGAAGCCGACAGCGCCGAGCACCCCGAAGCCGCCCGCCTTGCTCACGGCGACGACGACGTCGCGGCAGTGGGTGAATGCGAAGATCGGGAACTCGATGCCGAGCTCGTCGCAGATGGGGGTGTGCATTGCCTGCTCCTCCGGTGGGGGCGGTCGCCGAACTGAAACGTGTTCTAGTTTAGCTTAGGCCCCTCGCCGAAATCCAGGAAGCACCCCACGGGCTGCGGCTTCGAGCGTTTGTTTCCGGGTTTACATCGGCCGCGTCGAGTAGTAGCCGCCGTCGGCGTAGTAGTCCCGATAGCCGTTTCCTTCGTTGTCCTTGTAGTCACACGTCGAGAACCGCGTGCCTTGCTTGACGGTTGTGGAGTACGTGCCGCCAGCCGAGGCGCATTCGCTCTTGATGGTCTTCTCCGAGATCTTCTCGGCGTTGGCGATGGGGGCGGCCGCAGTGATGACGGCTCCGAGTGCGATGGCGGCGGCGGCGCTCAATGCGCCGAGACGGGAAAGTTGCATGATGTTGTCTCCTTGAGGCGGTGGCGACCCTGGCGAGCCGCCTGGTCCAGCCATTCTGGAAAGCCAGCCATCGTGCGGGAACGGGGCGCGCACCGCGATTGGCCAACGCCGCCTTGGGGATTGATCAAGGTGCGCGGTTAGGGGACTAGGGGAACGGCTTAGTCGTACCCGACCAGCCTGCGCAACGTGCGGCGCCTGCGCCGTCCGGATCCCGTCACCTGCAGCACCGGCCATCCGTGCTCGGCGGCCGCGGCGGCCAGGCCGGGTCGCGGATTCACCGGGCGGGGCATGCCGACCAGTTTCATCAGCGCCGTGTCCTCGTTGCCGTCGGCGTAGAAGTAACTGCGTTGCAGCTCAACATCATTGGCTTCGCAGAATTGCTGGACCGCACTCGCCTTGTTGCGGCCCCACACCACCGGCTTGGCAATCCGGCCCGTGAGCCTGCCCTCGTCGTCGAGCTCGAAGTGGTTGCAGAGCACGTGGCCGATCTCGAGAAAGCGCGCGACCGGCTCGGCATGAATCGTCAGCGCTGACGAGCTGAGCGCCACCGTGTGACCGCGCGCCTGGTGCGCCTGCACGATCTCGTGCATCGTCGGGAACACCCGCGCGGCAATGCGCTCCACGAACAGTCGCTCGCCCAGCTCGTCGAGGTCGGCGAGCGACTCACCGCGCAGATAACCCGCGGCCCGGGTCAGCAGGTGTTCGAAGCGCATCCGGCCGAAGCGGTACCGCATCGAGGCCTCGATGACACCGAGCACCTCACCGATTCGCGCTTGCCTGCGCCTGATCCGGTCATTGGCGTGCGCGGTGGCGGTGAACCCGTCCACCAATGTGCCGTCGAGATCGAAGAACGCGCCGACCTGCGGCCCTCGCGGGCTCGCGGAGATCTCCGCAATCGGGTCTGCTGAAGTCGCGGTCATCGCACTCCAGGGTACTTAGCTGCGGTACAAACCCTTCCCGGTCACGAGCGGCATATCCAGCGTGGTCCGGATGCCGGGCGCGGCGGCCACCACGTCCGGGATCGCGTTCACGATCCGGCCCGCTGCCGCGAGGATGGCCGCATAGTTGTGATCGCCGTTGCGGCTCGTCGGGCAGATGTCCATCACGTACGACGGTTCACCGGTGATCTCGACGCGATACGACCCGCCTTCCTGCGCGGGCTGCGCCCAGTCCGGTCGCAGATCGGGCCGCAGCCGGGTGACGTGCTCGACCACGATCACCGGCGCGCCCTTGACCATGCCCTCGATCAAGAAGCGCACCGCAGCGACGGTGCCCTTCTTGATGGTGCCGACAGCCACATCGAAGTCCTCGGGCGCCGGCTCTTGTTCGACGGAGTCCCTGATCTCGTCGACCTCGATGCCAAGGCCTGCGGCCAGTTGCCGGATCGCGGTGCCCCACGCGATGCTCAGCACGCCCGGCTGATACAACATCGGTAGGTCGCCGATCTCATTGCCGAAACCCATCACGTCGAACATCACCGTCGCCCCGTCGTAGGTGGCGTAGTCGGCGATCTCCATGGTGCGCACCTGCTCGATGCTCTGGCAGGTACCGGCCAGCGCGAACGGCAGCAGATCGGTGGCGAACCCGGGATCGACTCCGGTGAAGAACACCGTCGAATTACCATCTGCCGCAGCATCTTCGATGCGCTGGATGTACTTGTCGGGAATCACCTGCCACGGGTACTGCAGCACACCCAATCCGGAGCCGACGACGTCGATGCCCGCGGCGAGGATCTTGCGCACGTCGGCCATCGCGTCCGGGAGGCGGGTGTCACCCATCGCGCAGTACACGATGCAGTCGGGACCGGCCGCGATGATCTCGTCGAGGTCGTTGGTCGCCTTGACGCCGGTCGTCACGCCGAGGCCGGCCAGTTCACCCGCGTCGCGGCCCACTTTGGCGTCCGCGGACACCCACACCCCGGTCAGTTCGAAGCGCGCGTCGGCCACCAGTTGCTTCAGCGCGAGGCTGCCGCAGTTACCGGTGCCGATGAGCGCGACGCGGATCGCCGCCATCCTGGTGCCTCTCGCCAAAGAACTGGAACAGGTTCTACTTGTAGCACGTCCGCACGGTAGCCTGACCCCTCATGGGACGCGTGGACGGAAAAGTTGCACTCATCAGCGGCGGGGCACAAGGCATGGGGGCCGCAGATGCTCGGGCACTTGTCGCCGAGGGCGCCAAGGTGGTGATCGGCGACATCCTCGACGACAAGGGCAAGGCGCTGGCCGACGAGATCGGCGAGTCGGCACGCTACGTGCACCTCGATGTCACGCAGGCCGACGAGTGGGACGCCGCTGTGGCCACCGCCATCAGCGAGTTCGGCAAGCTCAACGTTCTGGTCAACAACGCGGGAACCGTGGCGCTCGGCCAGATCGGCCAGTTCGACATGACCAAGTGGCAGAAGGTCATCGACGTCAACCTGACGGGCACCTTCCTCGGCATGCAGGCGTCGGTCGAGGCGATGAAGGCCGACGGCGGCGGGTCCATCATCAACATCTCCTCGATCGAGGGGCTGCGTGGCGCGGTCATGGTGCACCCGTACGTGGCGTCTAAGTGGGCGGTCCGCGGGCTGACCAAATCCGCAGCACTCGAACTCGGCCAGTTCAACATCCGGGTGAACTCGGTACACCCCGGCTTCATTCGCACGCCGATGACAAAGCACTTCCCCGACAACATGCTGCGCATCCCGTTGGGGCGGCCGGGTCAGCCAGAGGAGGTGGCGACGTTCATCGTCTTCCTCGCCAGCGACGAATCGCGCTATTCGACGGGATCCGAGTACGTGGTGGACGGCGGCCTCGTCAACGACGTGCCCCATAAGTGACCCGCGCGTAACGCACTGATCCACCTCGGCCCGGTGGAAGACTTCAGGCATGCACGAAGTCGACCAAACCACCGAGCAGATGGTGCGCAGTGTGCTCGCGTACGCCGAGAACCGGCTGCGGATGAATCCGGTGCCGCTCGACAAAGGCCTGCTGCCCGCCGACGAACTCTACGACCGGCTCGACGGCGTGATCCGCGACCGGCCGCGCCCGCCCGACGAGGTGCTCGGCGTCTACACCTCGGTGATCGCACCGAGCGTGATCTCGGCCGACAGCCCGCGGTTCCTCGGCTTCATCCCTGCCGCCCCGACCAAGGCCAGTCTGCTGTTCGACATGTTGGTGTCCTGCGCGTCGATTCAAGGCATTTCGTGGTTGGAGGCGTCCGGCGCGATCGCGGCGGAAAACAGCGTGCTGCGCGTCATCGCCCACGAGGCGGGCCTGCCGACGACGTCCGGCGGATGCTTCGTCTCCGGTGGCTCGGCGGGCAACCTCTCGGCACTGGCCGTCGCGCGCGAGACGGCCAAGAAGCGCGGCGCCACCGGCAGGCTGAGGGTGGTGGTCGGTTGCGACGCCCATTCATCGATCGTCAACACGCTGCGTCTGCTCGAGATGGACGCACTCGTGGTCGACACTCCCGACCACCGGCTCACCGCCGAGACCGTGCGCGACTCGGTGCCGCCCGAGGCCGCCAACATCGCCGCGGTGGTGTGCACCTCGGGCACGACGAACGCGGGCATCATCGACGACCTCGCAGGCGTCGGCGCGCTCGCGCGCGAACGCGGCTGGTGGTTCCACGTCGACGGTGCCTATGGCGGTTCCGGCATCTTCGCGCGGTCGCTCAAGCCGAAGTACAAGGGTCTCGAGCAGGCTGACTCGTTCATCCTCGACCCGCACAAGTGGTTGTTCACACCGTTCGACTGCTGCGCGTTGCTCTACCGCGACCCTGAGTTGGCACGGGCCACGCACACCCAGGACGCGTCGTACCTGGACGTCATCCACACCTCCGACGGGGAATGGAACCCGTCCGACTACGCCTACCACCTGACGCGGCGGGCCCGCGGGCTGCCGCTGTGGTTCTCGCTGGCGGTGTACGGGCTTGAGGCGTACCGGGAAGCGATCGAGGTCGCGGCGGCCCTGGCGATCCAGACGGCCGACCTGATCAAGGCGGCCCCGCAGTTGGAGCTGATCCGTGAGCCCGACCTCGGCGTGGTGCTGTTCCGCCGGTTAGGGTGGAAACCCGAGGACTACGACGCGTGGGCTCAGCGACTACACGACGACCAGGTGGCGTTCATCCCCCCGACGAAGTGGGAGGGCGAAACCGTCGGTCGCTTTGCGTTCCTACACCCCGATACACCGCTGGAGCTGGTGCGGGAGGTGTTGGCGCGCACAGAGTGACGGACACGAATTCCGTTGTGCTGCTTGGCTGAGCCTGCGCCATAAGCGGCGGGTACGGTGATTCGGTGGACGAGGGGCGGCTGTCGGTTGAACGACGTCGGCACATCGTCTTAAGAATTCTGCTGTCCGTCGCGCTGCTGCTGCTGCTCTGCGCCGCGGACTTCCCGGACTTCGCCAAGCCCGGTCCTCCGCCAGGACAGATCGAGCTGGCGCAGGGCTGGAGCCTGGTGTCCGCCCGCAACGTGCCTGCCGACGGAGCCGCGCTGTCCAGCACGGACTACAAGGCGGCCGGCTGGCATTCGATCCCTCGGATGCCCGCCACCGTCCTGCAGACGCTGGAGGCCGACGGCACCTACCCTGACCTCTATTACGGCACCAATCTGGGTGCCGTGCCGCAGGACCTCTACAAGCAGGACTGGTGGTACCGCACCTCGTTCACCGCGCCTGCCGGGCACACCACATACCTGTTGGAGTTTCCCGGCATCAACTACCGCGCCGAGGTCTGGTTGAACGGCCACCTGGTCGCGGGCAGCAACCAGATCGTCGGCATGCACGTCAGCCACGAAATCGATGTGTCCCGGTGGGTGAACCAGGGCGGCCCAAACGCACTGGCGGTCAAGATCACCCCTGAGCGCGCGCTGCAGGACATCAACGGCGTCGAACTGGCCGACAGCTGGTATGACTGGATCAACTGGAACTATCTCGGCTACCAGGGCCCCGGTAAGAACCCGGCCAACGGGAATTCGTTTGTGCCCGACCGCAATGCGGGCATCTGGAAGCCGGTGTACCTCAAGACGTCCGGTGCCGTGGTGCTCGGCTCGTCGACCGTGAACTCCGAACTTCCGCTTCCGCGAACGGATTCCGCGCGGCTGACGATATACAGCAATCTCCGCAATGCGTCAGCGCAACCCGTGCGTGGCGTGCTTCGCGCGACGATCACCCGGCTCGGCAAGCCCGACCTGCAGGTCGAGCAGCCGGTCTCGCTGGCCGCCGGGGAACAGCGTGAGATCAGCTTCAGTCCCGACGCGTTCGCGGCGCTGACCGTCCGAAAACCCGATCTGTGGTGGCCCTACACCATGGGCCGACCCGACCTCTACGACCTGCGGCTGGAGTTCCGGCAGTTCAATCGGACGGTCGACACCAGCCATCAGCGGTTCGGTATCCGGTCGGTTCAGCAGTTCCGCGACTCCGACGAGCAGTTCCCTGAGCTCGGCACGGGCGGGAACTTCTACCTGAAGGTCAACGGGAAGAACTTCCTGGCTCGCGGCGCCGCCTACACACCCGACCTGCTGTATGCGAACAACACGAATCGGGATGCCGCGATCCTGGGTTATGTGAAAGACCTGGGGCTCAACATGATTCGCCTGGAGGGCAAGTTCCCGGGAGATCACCTCACCGAGATGGCCGACGAGATGGGCATCCCACTGATGTACGGCTGGATGTGCTGCAACCAGTGGGAGAAGTGGGATCAGTGGGACGACGAAGACAGCCGGGTCGCGCAGGACAGCCTTCGCTCTCAGATCGATGCGCTGCGTAGTCACCCGTCGGTGTTCGTGTGGGCCAACGGCAGCGACGGGAAGCCGCCGCAGGATGTGCTGGCCGAGTACCACAAGATCCTCGCCGATCTGCACTGGTCCAACGCAACCGTCGACACCGTGTCGTCGTTGGCGGTTGACAAGCAGACGGGGGAGCGGGACTGGGACGGCATCCAGATGCTGGGTCCGTACAGTTGGCGCCCGCCGAGCTACTGGTTTTCGGGCCGGTACCCGGCCACCAGGGGGGCGACCGCCGAACAGGGCGACAACGAACAGATCCCGCCGTTCGCCAGCCTGAAGAAGTTCATCCCGCCCGACAAGCTCTGGCCGATCAACGACACCTGGTACTTCCACGCGGGCTCGGACACCAAGAACTCAGCGCTGACCAGCATTCGCCGTGCCGTCGACCGACGCTACGGGGTGTCAAGCGGTGCCGAGGAGTTCGCACGCAAGGCGCAACTGGCGCACTACGAGTCGACCCGTGCGCAGTTCGAAGCGTTCGCAGCCGGTGGCTGGGACAACCACAAGATGACGATCTACTGGATGCTCAACAACCACTGGCCGTCGTTCTTCGGACACATCTTCGACTACTACCTGCGGCCCGGCGGGGCGTACTACGGAGCGAAGAAGGGGCTGCGGCCGCTTTCTGTCGTCTTCGACTCGTATGCGACGGGAAACCACGACCATGCCAACATCACGGTTGTCAACCAAACACCCAGGGATCAAACGGATTTGACGGCACGGGTGCGGGTCTACGACCTGCAGGGCCGAGTGCGCGACGACCGCAGCGCAGGAAATATCAACGTGGTGTCCGGGGGAGCGGTGCAGGCGCTGACCGTGCCGCGGCTCGCCAGGGACTCGAGCGTGTTGTTCGTGCGCGCCCAGTTGCTCGACAAGACCGGGAAAGTGTTGTCCGACAACACCTATTGGCAGTCACAGCAACTCGACGACGTCGGCGACCCGAGTAACGACTCCGCATTCGAGCTCAAGCAGGCGAGTTGGGCCGACATGACCGGACTGAATTCCATGCCGCAGGTGCCACTCGACGTGAGCGCATCGAAGTCGGCCGATCCTGGCGACAACCGGGTGACCATTCGCCTGCACAACCCGTCACAACGGGTCGCGTTCTTCGAGCGCGCCGAACTGGTGTCGACACCCGAGGGCGACGAGATCCTGCCGGTCGAGTACAGCGACAACTACGTCACCGTGTTCCCCGGCGAGACGGTCGAACTTCAAGGTCAGCCATGGACCGGCGTCACCGCCAACTGGGTGAGGGTGACGGGCTACAACACCCAACCCCAGCTGGTGCCCGTCAGATAATCCGCCGAACGTTCCTTACCGCTCGAAATTTCGGCGATTTTTCGAGCGGTAAGGAACGTTCGCGCTAGTCCACCGCAGCGACGTCGCCCATTACCGGCCTGCCGTAATGTCGTTGGACGTGAGTGCACGCGCCGGCATCGTTGTCACGGGAACTGAGGTGCTGACGGGACGCGTTCAGGACCGCAATGGTCCGTGGATCGCCGACCGGCTGCTGGAACTGGGCGTCGAGCTCGCCCACATCACCATCTGCGGTGACCGCGAGGCCGACATCGAGGCGCAGCTGCGATTCCTTGCCGACGAAGGTGTCGACCTCATCGTCACCAGCGGTGGCCTCGGGCCGACGGCCGACGACATGACCGTCGCGACGGTGGCCAAGTTCGCAGGCCTCGAGCTTGAACTCGACCAGGTCCTCGAGGACCGCATCACCGACATCCTCAAGCGGCTGATGGCGCGCTTCGACAACGTCGACATCGAGGCGGTCCGCGCGGCGAACCGCAAGCAGGCGATGGTTCCGGTCGGCGCGCACATCATCAATCCGGTGGGCACCGCGCCGGGAGTGGTCGTGCCGGGCAAGCCGACGATCGTGGTGTTGCCCGGGCCGCCGCGCGAGCTGCAGCCGATGTGGCCGGTCGCGGTGGATACCGAGGCGGTGCAACGGGCGATCGCCGGACGAACCACCTATCGCCAAGAGATGGTCAGGATGTTCGGGCTGCCCGAGTCGGGTCTCGCCGAGACGCTGCGTGAGGCCGAACAGCACATCGACGACTTCGATCGGCTCGAGATCACCACCTGTCTGCGACGTGGCGAGCTCGAGATCGTCACGCGCTACGAACCCGACGCCGCAAGCGTTTACACCCAACTCATGGAGGTGTTGCGCGACCGCCACGGGCGGGAGATCTTCTCCGAGGACGGTTCTCGCGTCGACGACCAAATCGCTCAGCTGCTGACGGGCCGCCGGGTCGCGACGGCCGAATCCTGCACCGGCGGGCTGCTTTCCGCCCGGCTGACCGACCTACCCGGTTCGTCGGCCTACGTGGCCGGAGGCGTCGTCGCCTACGCCAACGAGGCGAAGACCGAGCTACTCGGCGTCGCAGCCGACCTGATCGACGCGCACGGGGCCGTATCTGAGCCGGTCGCCGAGGCGATGGCCGACGGCGCGCTGCGCCGCTTCGGCGCCGACACCGCCGTCGCGATCACCGGCATCGCCGGTCCAGGGGGCGGCACCGAGGACAAACCGGTCGGCACCGTGTGCTTCGCCGTGAAGCGCGCCGACGGCGAGACGTCCACCCGCACCCTGCGGTTACCCGGCGATCGGGCCGATATTCGCGAACGGTCGACGACCGTCGCCATGCACATGCTGCGCCGGGCGCTGATTACCGAGTAAGACCGCCGATCTGCGGTGGATCGGACGATTTTCTGGGTATTCGTCTGACGCCATGACGCCAGAACACGTTGCGCAGCAGCTCATCAGGGTCGGTGCCAGCCTGCTGCGGCCATCCGAATTCACCGAGTGTCTCGGCGTCGACGGCGCCGACTGGGAACCGTTCGCTGCGCACTGGGACGACCTGGCACCTGATCAATACGCCGCAGAACTGGGCACACGGCGGCTGCGGCGCTACGGACACTTCTCGTTCACCCCGGCCGACGGCGCCTTCGAGCCGGTCATGCACAGCGCGTTCGTCCAGCCCGAGGACTCCAACCCGCTCTATGTCGACACTGACCGCCACTTCGAGCCGTTGTCCGACGCGTTCGCGAAAGACCCTGTGCTGCAGCGGATCCTGACCCTGCTGGGTCAACTTGCCACGGTGCTGGACGACGCTGACGTCTGGGCCGCGAAGGTAACGCCGTTTCGCGTGCTGGCCTCGGCCGACGATGCTGGTCAGCCGACCCCGGAGGGGACGCACCGCGACGGCGTCACGCTTGTCACGTCGCTGTTGATCGGCAGGCACAACGCGGTCGGCGGAAAAAGCACTGTTACGGACCTGGATGGCCATCGGATACTCACCACCACGCTGCGCGAGCCGGGCACGCTGCTCCTCGGCGACGACCGTAGGACCTTGCACGGGGTGTCGCCGATCCGGCCGCGCGATCCGTCGCGTCCGGCACAGCGCGACGTCCTCGTGATCACGTTCGCGCCGTCAGCATGACGAGGTCGTCGACCACGTCGGCGAAGGCACCGCTGCGAGCCAGCGTGGCGCGTTGCCGGTCCGCGCCTGTGCCGCGCCCGTTGAGCCGGCCAAGGAGGTCGTGCACTGCCTCGGTGTCACCGGTGCGGCGCAGCGCGGGCGCGACATAGTCGAGCAGCCGTGCGGCTTGCGCCGACGCGGGAACGAGTTGCCCGTCCAGCGCGTCGAACCCCGAACCCGACCACCCGTCCCTGGCGGCGCGCCAATACGCGGCGCGCAGCACCTCGCTGCTGGGCCGCGGGCCGCGATCACCAGCCGTCGCCTTCGCGGCCGCCATCTCCACGAGGGCCCTGACCAGGACCGCCAGCGCGACCGTGTCGTCGATGTCGGCGACCACGTCCATCGAGCGGATCTCCACCGTCGGCACATGCGGGTTGGGCCGGATATCCCAGAACGGGGTCTGCGCGTTCAACATCGCACCCGAGTCCGCGACCGCGGTCGCGAGTTCTTCGTGGTGGCGGATGGATTCGGCGTACGGCGGCGGACCAAGGCACGGAAATCGACTGCGGACCACAGCGCGCCAGTCGGCGTATCCGGTGTCGATGCCTTGATGGAAGGGCGAATTCGCGCTCAGCGCGATCAGCAGCGGAAGCCACGGCCGCACGTGATTGCCAACCCACACCGCAAGCTCGCGGTCCGGAAGATGAACGTGCACGTGCAGCGAGCAGACCATGAAGTCGTCGAGCATGGCACGGTACTGCGCGACCCCAGCCCGATAGCGGGGAAGATCGGCG
>DATJIX010000379.1:0-3448 GCA_035492865.1 Mycobacterium sp.
CAGCGCACCCGCGACGCCGGCGACGGCCACCTCGAATGGGTAGGCACCTACAACACGAGCCGGACCGCCATCTTCACCCACGCCGGCAAGGACCACACCGCCGGACGCGTCGCGTTCTTCCTGCAGCACCACCGCCAGCCCAAAGGCACCATCAGGCCCGAGTGCGGCCGCTGCGGCTGCGTCGCCCCCCGACACGTTGAGGACGCGCCCGGGAGGGCTCGAGCACGCGCCGCCACCCGGACCGTGATCCTCCAACTTCCCGCACCGAACGGCAACTGCGGCCACGGCCACGACCAGGCCGTCGAGGGGCGGTTCGACGCGGACGGGCACGCCTACTGCGCCGCCTGCCAACGCGCCGCCGACGCCCGCCGCAAAGCCCGACGGCAGGTCGCCGCATGACCGCCGAATGGATGACCCGCAGCCTCTGCCGCATCCCCGCCTACCGGCCACTGTTCGCCGACCAGCGACCCCACGGCATGAGCCAGACCCAACGCAACGCCGCCGCCAAAGCCGTCTGCGGACGGTGCCCCGAAGAAGCGACCTGCCTCACCTACGCCATGCAGGCAGAAGGCACTACCGCCGCCAGCCACCGCGCCGGGATCTACGCCGGCCGGACCGCAGCCGAACGCGCGCAACTCGCCGGAGCCGACACCGACGACGACCACGACGGTGCCGCATGACCCGGCCCGGACACGACAGCGCCCCGCGGAGCACACCGCGGGGCGAGGGGGAGGGTGGGTCAGGCAGAGGCGAGGTACTTCAGGTCGGCCGCGTACCGACGCTCTTCAGCTCGATGTGCCTTGATCCGGCGCTTGATGTGGGCAGTTATGTCTTCCTCCGGGGTCACGCCCTTTTCGGCGCAGAGCTTCTCGTAGTCCGCCCATACGTCGTCGTCGACCTGCAATTTCCGAGGCAGCTTCATCCCGCGCTTCGTCGTCGACCCCTGGTATGGGGTGACACTGTCGCGCTTGTTGTAGATCGGCTTCTCGTAGCGGATCGCCGTCAGTTCAGCGCGCTCGGCTTCAGCCCGCGTGTCGTACCAGTCGATGGTGTTGTCGACGGCGTCCTTCCACCATCTGGCGACGGCAGCATGGCGCTTCCATCGTTCGCCAGGGTCGAACGCGATGCCGACATAGAGCAGGCGTTCAGCCTTGTCAAAGAAGCGGTACACGGCAGTCCGGCGGGTGGAGTCGATGGGCGGCACGCAGGTACTCCTCGATCAGGTTGGTCGCTCACCAAGAGCCGTCAGCGCTCGATCGTAGAAGTCGGGTGTCACGAGGTACGCCCGACGTCGGCCGCGCACGGTGAGCGCGCTGACGAGACCGTCCTCCCGAACCTGCTCGATGAGCCGAGTCAGCATCGGTCGGGCGATGGTCAGCGGCACCTCCTGCACGCCATCTGCGGCGATCTGAGGTTCTTGGTCGGTGGCCATGGTCAGAGTGTAAGTCATGCTCAACCTTACCATTCAGATCACTCTCACCAAACTTGCAACTTTGATAAGCTGAAGCAAGTAGAAGGTCGCGAGATCGCCGAAATGAGTCCGCCCTATGGGCCTGGTTCCGCGCGCCCACTTGACCGCCACCAACCACCACACGAAGGAAGTCGCCTGATGGCCCGCCCGTCCAAGAAGCTGCCCCGCACCGCCACGCACCGGCCAGCCGCCAGGCGCCGCCGCTTCCGTCACGACGACCTCGTCGCGGTCGACATGTTCTCCGGCTTCGGGGGGCTGACCCGCGGCATCGAAATAGCCGGATTCACCACGATCATGGCCGCGAACCACAACAGCTACAAAGTCGAGATCCACGAGGCGAATCACCCGGACGCCGAACACTGGATCGCCGACCTGGTCGACCCTGAATCGGCGGACTACCACTCGGCCCGGGACCTCCCCGCAGCTGACCTGCTCGTCGCGGGCGTGAGCTGCACTAATCACTCGCAGGCAAATACGGTCAAGGCCTACGCGCAGGGCCTGACCTTGTTCGACGCTGAAGATCCCGACTTCGAGGCGCGGGTGACACGGTCTGAGCGGGACCGGGCCACCGCGAACTGCGTCCTGCACTACGCCGCCCAGCACCACCCGCGACTGATCCTGATCGAATGCACCACCGAACTCACGTCATGGGGACCCGCGGTGCCAGGCCGCGCCAAGGTCGGGGACGGCACCACCTACCGGTGGTGGCTGAAACAGTTCGACCCGCTCAACTACCGGCACAAGGTGCTGTACCTGAACTCGCAGTTCTTCGGCGTGCCGCAGTCCCGCGACCGGCTGTACATCGCGTTCTGGGACAAGTCCCTGCCCGAACCCGACCTCGACCACCGGCCGGTATCGCGGTGCCACCACTGCGACAAGGACGTCGAGGCGGTGTGGACGTGGCGCACGGGGGTCCCGCCGACCGGGTCGGTGCGCTACGGCAAGCAGTACGAGTACCGGTGCCCGTCGTGCCGTACTCCGGTGGTACCGCCGATGACGCCGTCACTGGCCGCACTCGACCTCAGCAACCTCGGGACCCGCATCGGCGACCGCGCCAAGCCGCTCGCGGCCGCAACGATGGCCCGCGCGGAGCGCTGCCGGCAGCGGTTCGCCGACTTCCCCGCGGTGCTCATGCCCGCGAAAGCCGTGCACGGCTCCGAGAAGCACCTGTGGCAGCCGATGGCGACGCAGACCAGCCAGCAGGAGACGTCGATCCTGTCGGCCGGCAGTGGGATCAGGCCGGTCGCGCTCGCGGTGGACAACTACCAGGGCGGCCCGCGCGGGGTCGACGACTCGCTGCCGACCCAGGTCGGCTCGGAGACGCTCGCTCTGGTCTCTTCCGGGATCCTCCCGTATCGGCAGAACACCGTGCCCACGATGTTGGGCGAAGCGATGCCTACGGTCACCTCGGACCAGATCCCAGGACTGCTCACAGCCGCCGGAACGATCAACAACAGCACGATCGAAGCGCAACTCATGGCCCAGTGGCGAGCCACCCTCGCGGGACTGCCGCTCGAAGACTGCTACTTCCGAATGATGGCCGCGCACGAGGTCGGCCGCGGCTGCGGCTTCGACGTCGATTTCCCCAGCTACAGCGGCACCTTCACCGTCTGGGGTCCCGCCCGAAACCAGGTCGACGGATTCGGCAACGCCGTATCGCCGCAAGTCGGCGCCTGGATCGGGTCCCGGCTACGAGCCATCATCCACACCCGCCAGGACTGCGGCACGAGCACCCCGCAGCGCGCCGCCGTATGACCCGCCCCCGGCCGTGGCCAGCCCCCACCTGACCTGACTACGGCCTGCGGGCCGTGACCGGCAGACCTATCCACACCGCTCGAAAGAAGCACTGATGGCCCGCATCCGTTCGATCAAGCCGGAGTTCTTCACCTCCCTGACGATCGCTGACCTTCCGCTGTCCGCGCGACTGACCTTCGTCGGCCTGTGGACCTACGTCGACGACAACGGCGTAGCGCCGGC
>DATJIX010000380.1:0-4935 GCA_035492865.1 Mycobacterium sp.
GCCCGGCCCGACGGCGTTGCTCGCGCCCAAGTGGTTGCCATGGGAGGAGCGCATCAAGCCCGGCGACCTGAGCCCCGGCGATCTGTTGGCGCCGCTCGCCGACGACCCGCGCCTGGTCCCCGGCTTCATGGCCAGCGGTGATCCACAGGTGGACGAGGTCGCGGTCGAGGTCGGGTTCGGCCGCAGGCAGGTGCTCAGCGAACTGGGCCGCAGCGACGCCGCGCAACGATGGCACGACGGCGACTTCGGGCCCGGGTCTGCGATGGCCAGGTCCACCCGCCGGGTGTGCCGCGACTGTGGCTTCTACGTTCCCCTCGCCGGGGCGCTTGGCGTGATGTTCGGCGTGTGCGCCAACGAGTTGGCCGCCGACGGACATGTCGTCGAGTCCGAATACGGTTGCGGCGCACACTCGGACACCCCGCAGCCGCCGGGTACCGGCTCACCGCTGTTCGACCCGTTCGACGACGGTGTGCTCGATATGGTCGAGCCCGAGAACTAACGTTCCGCGGCGGCCTTGATGCGCGACAGCGTCGCGTTCATGCCATCGACCAGCTCGCGTTCGAAGCTCGGCACCCCACCCATCATGGCGTTGATGCTCATGTTCGAAAACGCGGTGGTGCCGTTTTCGGCATGGCGGGATTCGACCAGCCGCGTCCCGCTCTCGGTCGGCTCCAGTTCGTAGCTCCAGATCGTCTTGTTGATCGGCACCCGGAACGCGAGCTTCGTCTCAGGTATCACCTCGGTGATGACGCTGGTGGTCGGCCAGAACATCCGGCCGCGGCGGTTGAGGTTGATGGTCGTGGCGCCCTGGCGCAACGGGCCGAGCGCCTTCATCACACGGCATTGCGGACTCCACTGCGGCATCCGGCTCAGATCGGACACCAACTCCCACACCTTCGACACCGGTGCTTCGATGTCGATCTGTGCCTGCAACAGCGGCGCTGCCATTGAAGTCCTCCTTGGTCGAAGTCAGCTGAGCCCGGTTTGCGCCCCGCGCGATCCGCGGCGCACAGCGCTTTGTTGCCACAACATGATCGACGTGCCGAGCACGCCGACACCGAGGCCGGCAACGGTGAACGGCCGCCAGTCGTGAAGGGCGGGCACCGTGAACGCCAGCGCGACGGCGATGAGCCAACCCGCCGTGATCACGACGATTACCGGCCACGGCTTGAGCAAGCCGGCAGGCAGGGCGGGCGGTTCCGGTGCCACGCTGCCAACCTAGCCGATTACGGCGTCTTTCCTCAGATCGCCTATGTAGTCTTTGCTTCGTGAAAGACGTCGACGCCCGGCTGGCGAGCGATCTGTCGCTGGCAGTGATCCGTCTGGCTCGCCAATTGCGGTTCCGGCGTCCGGATTCCCCCGTTTCGCTCTCGCAGCTGTCGGCCCTGTCGACGCTTGCTAAGGAGGGCCCGATGACACCCGGCGCGTTAGCCATGCGCGAGCGGGTCCGGCCACCGTCGATGACGCGGGTGATCGCGTCACTGTGTGAGCTGGGCTTTGTCGACCGTGACGCACACCCGGCCGACGGCCGTCAGGTGCTCGTGTCGGTGTCTCGGGCGGGCACAGACCTGATCGAGGCAGAACGCCGCGCCAGCCAGGAGTGGCTCAGGCAACGCCTCGACCGTCTGGAGCCCGAGCAGCGCAAGACGCTGTTGGTGGCTGCCGATCTGATGTCGGGCATTGTCGACGAAAGCGCGTGACTGCCAACGTAATCGACATCGCCGATCCTGCTGACCCGAGGCTCGACGACTTCCGCGATCTCAACAGTGTCGACCGCAGGCCCGATCTGCCAAGCGGAAAGGGGCTGGTGATCGCCGAGGGCGTGCTGGTGGTGCAGCGCATGCTGGCCTCCCGGTTCCGGCCACGCGCGATGCTTGGCACCGACCGGCGACTCGCGGAACTCGGCGATGACCTCACGGGTGTCGACGCGCCGTACTACCGGGTGGAAGCCGGCGTGATGGCCGACGTGGTCGGCTTTCACCTCAACCGCGGAGTGCTCGCGGCGGCGTCGCGGCCGCCCGAACTGACCGTGCCGCAGGTGCTCGAGAATGCCCGCACGGTGGCAGTGCTCGAAGGCGTCAACGATCACGAAAATCTCGGGTCGATCTTCCGTAATGCCGCGGGCCTCGGGGTCGACGCGGTGGTCTTCGGCATCGGTTGCGCCGACCCGCTGTATCGGCGAGCCGTTCGGGTGTCGATGGGCCACGTCCTGCTGGTGCCGTACGCATGGGCAGGGTCGTGGCTGAACGATCTGCGCATCTTGCGGGACAACGGTTTTCGGCTGCTGGCGATGACGCCCGATCAGTCCGCGCGCACGTTGGCCGACGCGATGGCGGAGGTGGCCGACGACAAGGTGGCGCTGATGGTCGGCGCGGAGGGACCAGGATTGACGGAGAGCGCGATGCGGGCCAGTGAGATGCGGGTGCGGATTCCCATGTCGCGGGGCACCGACTCGCTCAACGTCGCGACCGCTGCCGCGCTCGCGTTCTACGAACGGGCTAGGCTCGCGCCGTGACCGACGACTCCACCCCGTGGGCGATGGGCCTGACGGTGGCCGCATTCGTCGCCGCGGTGATCGCCGCCGCCGTCGTGGTGCTCAGCCTGGGACTGACCCGCGTGCACCCATTGCTGGCCGTTGGACTGAACCTGGTCGCGGTCGGTGGGTTGGCGCCGACCGTGTGGGGCTGGCGCAAGCTGCCGGTGTGGCGGTGGTTCGTGCTCGGCTCGGGCGTCGGCGTCGCGGGTGCGTGGCTCGCGCTGCTGGCGATAGCGCTCGGATCGCTCACCCGATGAGCGCCTCGGCGAGTCTGCGCTGCCACGACGATTCGTCGTCGGTGCCGAGAAGCCTCACCACCACCTGATCGGCCCCCGCGGTCCGGTACGCCGCGACCCGCGCGGCGATCGCATCGAGGTCGCCCCACGCAGTGATGCCGTCAAGCAGCCGATCGCTCACGGCGTCGATATCGGAGTCAGAGAAGCCCTGCCGCAACAGGTTTCGCCGATATCCGCCGACCTTGGTGAGGAAGTCCAACGGCGTGGCGGCGGCCTGCCGCGCGGCCTCGCGGTCGGTCGTCGGCAGCACCATCACCAGCACCGCCAGCGTCTTGTCCGCGCCGAGCGCGGCGCGCGCATCCGCCACATACGACGGTGTCACCAGAAACGGATACGCGCCGCTGGCCCGGTCCCGCGCCAACGCCAACATGTTGGGGCCGAGGGCGGCCAACACGCGGGAGTCCGCGGTGACGCCCGCGTCGTCCAACGCGTCGAGGTAGGCGTTGAGCGTCTTGAGCGGCTGTGCCCCGTGGGCGCCGCCGAGGCCGACGATGAAGCGGCCGGGGTGATCGTGCTGCAGTGACCGAAAGGTCGCGATGACGTCCGCGGCCGGCACCGAGTCGACGGGGATGATGCCGGTGGCGACGGGGATACCGACGGTGGCCCGCACGGCGGCGTCGAGCATCGGCAGGTTCCCCGATCGCCACAGCGTCGAGAAGCCAAGGCTCTCAATCCGTTGCGCCTCGTCGGCGACGACGGTCGCGTCGTCGGTGTACGGGTAACTGCTGGCGATGCCGATGGGTCCCAGAGTCGTCATGAGGTCGACGGTAGGACCTCAAGGACGCTTCAGGTCAAGGCGTCAGCGCTGGCCGCCTGAGCGCACGCCGAGCAGCACGTCTTCCCACGCGGGGACGGCAGGCCTGCCCTTGCGTGCGCGGGCGGGCTTCGGTTCGGGAGGCGGCTCGGGGGTTTCGATCGGAAGCTCGGGTTCGTCCTCCTCGAACTCGATTTCCGCAACCGGGGCCAGTGGCCGCAGCGGCCGGGCGAAGCCGGGGTCGATCAGCTCAGAAGCCGCATCGTCGAACGCGGTGACGGTGCCGCCGTGTGCACCGGGGGTGAAGCGGAAGTGCGAGACGTTGTCGGACAGGCCGGCCTTCCAGCCCATCTGCACCGTCCACCGGCCATCCTCGTTGCGCCACGCGTCCCAACTGGTGGTGTCCGGGTCGAGTCCGCGGGCCACCAGCGCCGCTGTCACGGTCTCCAACAGCGTCAGCACCGACGGGCCGTCGGCAAGCACGGGGTGGGCCGCGGTTGCCAGCTCGGCCGCGCGTGCGCGCTCCAGCAGCACCGGGTTGGCAAACCGCTGAACGCGTTCGATTTCGGCCCCAGCGGCCGCGGCGACCTGTTCGACGGACGCGCCCGCCCGGATCTTGGCCTGAATCTCCTTGGGACGCAACACGCTTGGGACCTCGGTGTCGGATTGGGGTTGGCTCATGCCGGTCTTGTCGCCACGCATGGCGGCACGCAACCGGTCATCGGGCCGCAGCAGGAACTTTTCGCCGGAGCCTTCGGCCTCGCAGATGATTCGTTTGCCGTCGACGTCGAGCCCAACGACTTTGAGTTCCCGCATCTAGACCTCCTCCGGACCGAATCCCAAGCCCGATTAGGGGGACCCTACTGTGTTATCCGCTCGTAACCGTGCTGACACGCTGGTGCGACGGCCGCACGCTCGTCATCGCCGAGCTCGTCGCTCAGCACCCGGTTAGCGAAGGCTAGAGCCGTTCCACCACCCAGTCGATGCACTGGGTGAGCGTGCTGACGTCGTCGGGTTCCACCGCGGGGAACATCCCGACCCGCAGCTGGTTGCGGCCGAGTTTGCGGTACGGCTCGGTATCGACGATCCCGTTGGCCCGCAGCGCCTTGGCGACCGCGGCGGCGTCCACATCGTCGGAGAAGTCGACGGTGCCGACGACCTGTGAGCGCAGCTCGGGATCGGCTACGAACGGCGTGGCGAATTTCGACGCCTCGGCCCAGGAGTACAGCCGCTGCGACGAGTCCGCCGTGCGCTTGACCGCCCAGTCCAGGCCCCCGTTGCCCAGCAGCCAGTCCACCTGCTCGGCGAGCAGGATCAGCGTGGCGATCGCCGGGGTGTTGTAGGTCTGG
>DATJIX010000381.1:0-9820 GCA_035492865.1 Mycobacterium sp.
CGGCGGCATCAGCACGCCAGCGCTGCGCGAGGTCAGCGAACCGTTGCCACTGACCTCGCGAGAACGCGAGATCGTGCGACTGCTCGGGTCCGGGAATTCCACCAAAGAGGTCGCGGAGCGGCTGTGTGTCTCGGCCCGCACGGTGGAAGGTCACATTTACCGGGCCATGACGAAAACGGGCGCAACGACCCGGGAAGAGCTGATCCGTCTGCTGTTTCCCGATCAGTGAGCCGTAGGTCACGTCATCTGCTGAGCCAGCGCGATATGGCCTTCAAAGTCAAGCGTTGTCGCCATGTCGAGGTATCGGTCGCGATAGTCGCGGTAGGTCGACTCTTCACGTCGGGCGCGAGCGACGAGCGCGCGCAACCGCAGCATCGTGAGCTCCCGGTAGAGCGGATCGATGTGGTTCGGTAGCGCCGCCAACCGCGCGATCGCTGCGTCGGCCTCAGCAAGGTCGTCATCGGCGCCGCGGTCCAGGAGTGTTTCCACGAGAAATTCCGTGGCTTGTACCAATGGCCAGAAGTATTCGCCGTTGAACAAGACATCGGCAACCGCGCGCAATTGCTCGGCCCCGCGGTCGAGATCCCCCCGAAGAGCCATTTCGCGCGCCATCAATCCGTCGATCCCTGGGACAAGGTTGGTGGCGTAGGAGTTGTTTATGCACATTTCACGGAGTTCGGCCAATAGGTCGATGCCGCGCTGGTGGTCGTCGCCGTCACGGTGAATCAGCGCAACGCAGAGCGCGAATCGGAGCAAGACGAGCGTCACCTCGTCGCTCGCCCGCTCGGCGATCTGTACCGCCTCTTCGATTTCCCGCAGCGCGTTATCGTTGGCCAGAAGTACCCCCCTGGGTATCGCGAGGCCATAGGTGAACGCGAAGACGACAGCTTGCGCGCTCAGGTCTGTTGATCGGGCCATCACAACCGCACGCTGGAAGTCTTCCCGCCATCCGCTCTGGCCCGACGCCCACCGGCCCGTCCCGCGCCACGCGAGTGCCGCCGAAAGTGGTGATGCCACGAACAAGTTGCCCATCTTCGGGTCGCCCCCGGCAAGGTCGATCGCCCTCTGAGACCAGCGCAGCACATCGCCCACCTCGCCTCGCTGGAGCTTGGCGATGATGCCCGAAAAGGAGAGGGCAACTGTCAAGACCGGGTCGTCCAGCGATTCGACCAGCGTCATGTATTCCGACGCCAGTTGCGAGGCTTCGCGAATGCGATTCCGCAGTACATGCGCCGACACCAGGCCTGCCATGCCGATGGCCAGCGCCGATTTGTCTCCCGCGGCGGTGCAGAGATCACGCAATTCGTCAAAACCTGCATCGGCGATACCGGCGGCAGTGCGATACGCGCTGCCACACAGCAGAGTGCGTGGGCCGATCCGCATCGCCATCCGGTTTGGGTGCTCGGCAGGCAGTTGGTCGGCCACCTGCCGTGCTCGTTCCCAACTCGTCCTCGCCGCCGGATAGTCGCGGTTTGCCGCCCACGTGCCAGCTCGCATATGCCACTGGTAGGCGCCTTCCAGATCGCCCGCTGCCTCGAGGTGCTCGGCGATCAGCGCCGCGTTCTGGTCATTCGGGTCGATCATTGCGGCCAGTCGCCGATGCAACCGAGCGCGATCGGATTTCAGCTGCGACTCGTAGGCAACCGTACGAATGAGCGGATGACGGAAGGCATACTCTGCACGCGTCGTGAACGTGACCTGATCAACCAGTTCTGCTCTGAGAAGCTCGTCGAGCGCCGGTTCAACTTCCTGCAGGGCCCGGAGCGGGTCGGCGCCGAACCGCGACCCGATCACCGCCGCCGCGCTCAGTGTCCGTTTGGCCGGCGGGGCAAGGCGATCGATGCGCGCAGCGATCGTCGCCTGCAGCGTCCCCGGGACGCTGACCTCGGTACCGGGATCTGCACACACATACGCGCCGCGGGTACCCGTCAGAACACGACGCTCGACCAGGTCCCGGATGATCTCCTCGGTGAAGAACGGGTTGCCCGCGGCACGTGTGGCAATTGTCAAGGCAAGCGCACCGACCGAAGGGTGATCGCCAAGCAACTCAGAACTCAGGGCCGATATATGCGAATCATCAAGCGGCTCAAGGGCCACGGTTTGCGATCGCGACGTCCGGCAGAGGGCGCCGTCGTATTCGGGTCGATAGGTGACCACCACCAGCCAGGAACTCCTGGGAACCACAGAGAGGAACCCGGCAATCATCGACTCGCTGATTTCGTCGATCCAATGAACGTCCTCGATGATGAGGACGGCCGGTGTAACGCGGGCCAGCGCGGCAGCATTGACCATCGCCGTCAGTCGGCGGCGACGCGCGTCCGGATCAATCTGCGGCGGGACGACGTTCGGGTCGGCGATGTTCAGCAAGTCATCGAGCAGTACAAGGTCCTCGCTGTCGGCGTCACGCAGCCGTGCCCGCACCTGCGTACGCGCCGCCGCATCATCGAGGTCGTTGAGCCCGATGACGGCGCGCAACACCTCGGTTGCAGCGTGGAACGGAACCTCGCTGGTGTGCGACTCGCAGTACGCCGTGAAAATGTCCATTCCGCGGTGGCTCGCGAGTGCCGCGGTTTCACCGACGATGCGGCTCTTGCCTATGCCGGCCGGTCCCACAACGCCGACGACGCTTCCCTTTCCCTTGATCGCCTGGTCCAGGATTCCGCCGAGCGCATTCAGTTCCCATTCGCGGCCAACGAAAGTCGGCTCGACTCGACTTGTGTGTCGGTGCGCCGCGACCCCGAGCAAACAGCGAGCAACGACGGGAGCATGAAATCCTTTGATGTCTATCGCTTCTGGCTCGCCCAATGTGGCGACGTCTTCGACTAGGCGTGCGGTGGAGTCGCTCAGCATCACGCCACCTTCGGGTGCCACCGATTCCATCCGCTGCGCCATGCCGACCTGCTCACCTATGACGGTGTATGTCGCTGTCCCCGAATCGATTTCACCAGCAATTACCTCACCCGAATTCAAGCCAACACGCAGCCGCAACTCGACTCCGTCGTGGCGCTCGACCTCGGGCGCCAAGGCCTGAGCTTCACGCTGGATGTCCAGCGCTGCCAGGCACGCCCGAATGGCATGATCCTCGAGCGCCACAGGCGCGCCAAAAAGAGCCATGATGCCGTCGCCGGTGAATTTGTCTACCGTGCCGCCGTAGCGTTGTACGACAGCGGTGGCCCGCCGGGCGAGCTCTCCGACGATCTCCCGGAGTCGTTCCGGACCCACCGCCGCCGCGAGGTCCATCGAATGAACGACGTCGGCGAAGACGACGGTCACCTGCTTGTACTCAGCGCCGGCATCAGGTGTCGTGACCGACGACCCGCAGGCGTGGCAGAACCGGGCGCTCTCGAGCAGCTCAGTGCCGCATGCGCTGCACGCCATAGCTGTGGTCATCCCCCGACCTCCGCCGGCCCGAAAATCGGGCCACCCCTCTGCCTCAGAATAGGCCTACTACCTGCTTAGGAGTGGTAAATATCGCCGCAGCAACTGCTTCTCGGCCGCAAAATCGGCGACTCGTACGATCGACGTATGAGCACAGAGGCATTGGCGGCCCTGATCGCCGAACTGCCAGAGGGCACGGTGGTCACCGATCCCGACATAGTCGAGTCGTACCGGCAGGACCGTGCCTTCGATCCAAATGCGGGCACGGCGCTGGCGGTCGTGCGGCCGCGTCGCACCGAAGAGGTGCAGACCGTGATGCGCTGGGCGAGCGCCAACAAGATCGCCGTCGTGCCAAGGGGCATGGGGACCGGGCTTTCGGGCGGCGCGACGGCGCTGTCCGGCGGCATCGTGCTGAGCACCGAAAAGATGCGCGACATCACCGTCGACCAGGTGACCCGCACCGCCGTCGCCCAACCGGGGCTGTTGAACGCCGAGGTGAAGAAGACCGTCGCCTCCTACGGGCTGTGGTATCCCCCGGATCCGTCGTCGTTCGAGATCTGCAGCATCGGCGGCAACATCGCCACCAACGCCGGTGGGCTGTGCTGCGTGAAATACGGGGTCACCACCGATTACGTGCTGGGCCTACAGGTGGTGCTGGCCGACGGGACAGTGGTGCGCCTCGGCGGCCCGCGGCTGAAGGACGTCGCCGGGCTGTCGCTGACCAAGCTGTTCGTCGGCAGTGAGGGCACGCTGGGCATCATCACCGAGGTAACGCTGCGGCTGTTGCCGCCGCAGCATGTCGCCAGCACGGTGGTCGCCACGTTCGACTCCGTCGAGGCCGCCGCCAACGCGGTCGTCACCATCACCGGCAAGATCCGGCCGTCGATGCTGGAGTTCATGGACTCTACGTCGATCAACGCGGTCGAGGACAAGCTGCGGATGGGCCTGGACCGCAACGCCGCCGCGATGATGGTCGCCGCTACCGACGACCGCGGCCCCTCCGGCGTCGAAGACGCTGAGTACATGGCCTCGGTATTCACCGAACACGGTGCGAAAGAAGTGTTTTCGACGTCCGACCCCGACGAGGGTGAGGCGTTCGTCGCCGCGCGGCGGTTCTGTATTCCCGCCGTCGAGTTGAAGGGCTCGCTACTGCTCGAGGACGTCGGAGTGCCGCTGCCCGCGCTGGCCGACCTGGTCGCCGGGGTGGGCAAGATCGCCGCGAATCACGACTTGCTCATCTCGGTGATCGCGCACGCGGGCGACGGCAACACCCATCCGCTGATCGTGTACGACCCCGCCGACGCCGCGATGGCCGAGCGCGCGCACAAGGCGTTCGGCGAAATCATGGATCTGGCGGTGGGCCTCGGCGGCACCATCACCGGCGAACACGGTGTCGGCCGGCTGAAGCGGCCCTGGCTGGCCGGCCAGCTCGGACCGGAGGCGATGGAGCTCAACCAGCGCATCAAGCGGGCGCTCGACCCCGACGGGATCCTCAACCCGGGTGCCGCAATCTAGATGTGATTTGCGTGCGGCTATTGACACCTTCCCGGTGTCTGTCGTACCAATGAGACATGACAGCTACTCTGTCTCACAGTTCCCCGGTCCAGTTCCAGCTCGCCAGCGCCGACACCTGGCCCAATCCATGGCCGATGTACAAGGCACTTCGCGACCATGACCCGGTGCACCACGTGGTGCCGGACGACAGGCCGGATCACGACTACTACGTGATGTCCAGGCACGCCGACGTGTTTGCCGCCGCCCGCGATCACGAGACGTTCTCGTCGGCGCAGGGGCTGACGGTCAACTACGGGGAGCTCGAGCTGATCGGCCTGCAGGACAACCCGCCATTCGTGATGCAGGACCCGCCCGTGCACACCGAGTTTCGCAAGCTGGTGTCGCGCGGATTCACGCCGCGACAGGTGGAGGCCGTCGAGTCCAAGGTTCGCGAATTCGTCGTCGAGCGCATCGAGCGCATCCGCGCCAACGGAGGGGGCGACATTGTCACCGAGTTGTTCAAGCCGCTGCCGTCCATGGTCGTCGCGCACTATCTGGGAGTGCCGGAGGAGGACCGCGATCGGTTCGACGGCTGGACCGAGGCGATCGTCGCAGCCAACACCGTCGAAGGCGGAGTCGCGGGGGCGCTCGGCGGGCTGGGCGATGCGCTCGGCGAGATGATGGCGTACTTCACCGCGTTGATCGAACGCCGACGCACCGAACCCGGGGACGACACCGTCTCGCATCTGGTGGCCGCGGGTGTCGGTGCGGACGGCGACATCAGCGGTGTGCTGTCGATCCTGGCGTTCACGTTCACGATGGTCACCGGCGGCAACGACACCACCACCGGAATGCTTGGCGGCACAACACAATTGCTCCATCAGCGGCCGGACCAGCGGCGCCGGCTTGTCGAGAACCCCGAACTGATTCCCGACGCGATTGACGAGTTCCTGCGATTGACCTCTCCGGTGCAGGGGCTGGCCCGCACGACCACCCGCGACGTCACGATCGGCAACACCACCATTCCGGCCGACCGAAAGGTACTGCTCCTCTACGGTTCGGCCAACCGCGACGAGCGTGAATACGGCGACGACGCGGCTGAACTCGACGTCCAGCGGCGGCCGCGCAACATCCTGACGTTCAGCCACGGGGCGCACTTCTGCCTCGGCGCCGCCGCAGCCCGGATGCAGTCCCGCGTTGCACTGACCGAACTCCTGACGCGCTGCCCGGACTTTGAGGTCGATGAGTCCGAAATCGTCTGGGCCGGAGGCAGTTACGTACGTCGACCGCTATCGGTGCCGTTCAAGGTGAAGGCGTAATGCCCGGCGACTGGCTTGCCGCGCGGCGCACCGAGGTCGCCGCCGACCGAATACTGGACGCCGCGGGCGAGTTGTTCGCCCAGCAGGAGGCCGCGACCGTGGGCATGCACGAAATCGCCTCGGCCGCAGGCTGTTCCCGCGCAACGCTGTACCGATACTTCGAGAACCGCGAGGCGCTCTACACGGCGTACGTGCACCGCGAGGCCTACCGGCTCTATCGCGAGATGACCGAGCAGATCAATTCGGTGACGGATCCACGCGAGCGATTGATCGAGGGCATGATTGCCTCAATGCGCAACGTCCGCGAAAGCCCCGCTCTCGCATCGTGGTTCGCCACCACCCAGCGGCCGATCGGCGCGGAGATGGCCGAGCAGTCGGAAGTGATCCGGGCGCTGACGGAAGCCTTCGTCATCTCACTCGCGCCTGACGACCCCGAGGTGGTGGCGCACCGGGCCCGCTGGCTTGTGCGGGTGATGACGTCACTGTTCTTGTTCCCTGGGCACGATGAGGCCGACGAGCGCGCGATGCTCGAGGAGTTCGTTGTGCCCATGGTGGTGCCGAACCAGCCGGAAAGGACCGGCTGAGGGGCAGCTACTGCCTCGACATCGAGATGTTGAGCTTGTCCTCCGCGGTGACCAGGTGGTCATGGCTGTCATCGCCGATGTCGATCTTGACCCAGTCGATCTGGCCGTTGAACTTGTTCCCATGCGGGCCATAGTCGGGTGACACCGGCGAACCGGTGTCCGAACCGGCGTCGCAGGCCTCGTCGGCAGAAAAGGCCATCGGCTCGGTCTTGTCGACCCTGCCAGTGCCGACAGGATTCCCGTCGTAGTACAGGGTGATCTCGCCGCCCTTCCCCAGGCCGCCACCGTCGTAGGCGAACTCCATCCGCAACTCGTGCTTGCCGGCGGGGATAGGCTCGTCGGCGACGACGTAGTAATAGTCGATGCCAAAGAAGTTGTAGCAGTACTTCAGTCGGCCCTCATGGGCATACATGCACCAGCCGCCGACGCCGCCGCCCTGGCTGACGATCACGCCCGCGGCGCCTCCTTCCGGCACGGTGATACTTGCCGTCACCGTGTGGGACTTGTTCTTGATGTTCAGCACGCAGTTCTCCAGGAGCCGCATGCCCGAGAACAGTGTCTGGGTCGTCCCGGTGATCAACTGGGGTCGGCCGGCGATTCCGGCGTCGAAGCGTTCGAAGGACCTGTCATCCAGTGGCACCACGTTGTACTTGACCGCTTCGATCAGCCAAAGCCGTTGTAGCTCAGCGAGCTTCGCCGGATTTTCGCCGGCCAGGTTGTGCGCTTGGGTCCAGTCGTCGGGGCCGTACAGCTCCCAGACGTCGTCCTCGAGAGCTCCGCTGTCGGGCAGCCATGGTGTGCGGTGTTTGGTGACTGCCGTCCAGCCCTTGTGGTAAATGCCCCGGTTGCCGAACATCTCGAAGTATTGGACGGTGTGCGTCTCTTCTGCGTTCGCGTTGCGCAGCGTGGACATCATGCTGACGCCCTCCAGCGGCGCCTGCTGGATGCTGTTCACGACGGTGGGCGCAGGGAGCTTCGCCGCCTCCAATATCGTCGGGGCGACATCGATCACGTGGTGGAACTGGTCGCGGATTTCGCCTTTACCCGCAATGCCGTTCGGCCAGTGGACGATGGTCCCGTTGCGGGTGCCACCCCAGTGCGACGCCACCTGCTTGGTCCACTGATACGGCGCGCACAGCGCGTGTGCCCAGCCGACGGCGTAATGGTTGTACGCGTCGGGCGTACCGAATTCGTCGATCTTGGAGAGCAGGAACTCCGTCGTTTCGATCCCGGCCATCCCATTGAGAGTGCACATTTCGTTGAAGCAGCCGTTCGGCGTGCCCTCCGCCGAGGCCCCGTTGTCGCCGATGATGTAGTAGACGAGCGTGTCGTCCAGTGCCCCCAGATCGTCGATCGCGTCAATCAACCGACCCACCTCGTGGTCCGTCTGCTCCAGGAATCCCGCGTAGATCTCCATCTGCCGGGCCAGCACCGGGTGCAATTCCCCGGGCATGTCATCCCAGGCGGGAATCTCGGCGTGCCGGGCAGTCAGCTCGGCGTCCTCGGGGATGACGCCCAACGCCTTCTGCTTTGCAAGCATGTTCTCCCGCAACACGTCCCAACCGTCATCGAACTTGCCCTTGTACTTGTCTGACCACTCCTTGGGAACGTGGTGCGGGGCATGCGTGGCGCCGGGCGCGAAATACATGAAGAATGGTTTGTCGGGCGCTAGCGCCTTCTGCTGGCGAACCCACGTGATGGCACGGTCCGCGAGATCCTCAGTGAGCGTGTAGCCCTCCTCGGGCGACTTCTCGGGCTCGACGGGGGTCGTCCCCTCGAACAAACCCGGGTAGTACTGGTTCGCCTCGCCGCCGACGAACCCGTAGAAATGCTCGAAGCCCGAGCCGGTCGGCCACTGGCCGAATGGACCTACTGGGGACACCTCCCACACCGGCACCTCGTGGCATTTACCGAATTGGCTGGTCGAATAGCCGTTCAGCCGAAGGGTTTCCGCAATCGGCGCCTTGTCTTTGGGTCGGATGCTGCTGTAGCCGGGTGCCGACGTGGCGATCTCGGTGACGCCGCCCATTCCCACCGAGTGGTGGTTTCGGCCGGTCAGCAACGCCTGTCGGGTCGGCGAACACAGCGCGGTGGTGTGAAATCGGTTGAGCTTGACGCCGTTTGCGGCCAGCCGCTCGGCGGTCGGTGTGTTGCACGGCCCACCGAACGCGGAGCTGGCACCGAAACCTACGTCGTCGATCAGCACGATCAGCACGTTCGGCGCGCCCTCAGGGGGCCGCAGCATGGTGATCGGTGGATAGGCCGTGTCCGGATCCTTGGCGTCATAGGTCGTCAGACCTACGTGCTGAGGATCTGGAATGGGCAGAATGTCGCGGCGCCGGGTGTCCGATCCTGCCTCCGGCTGACCGTTGTGGTGTGGTGACGCGCTGGGCATGATCGTCCTCTCCGCTCGAACCACGTTGCTTGGGTTCGACCAGGTCAGACTATGCCGGTGACAGCGTCGATAGCGGCGTTTTACCGCCAGCGCCAAATTGGCTTCACCAACCGGTCACGCTACCCAATAGGCTTGCGCCTTTATCGATTTGCGCGGGATCTTGTAGTCGTCGCGGAAGACCTTGGCCACCGCGCGGGTGGTCCGGTTGTCACACGCCACCCAGCCGAAGTGATCGGTCGCGTCGAAACCCTTTGAGGCGACCGCCTCCACCAGGGCCGCGCCGCCGTCCTTGCGGTCGGCCCACACGACGTCGGCACCGCGCGCGACGGGCAACTGCTTGTCCTCGTCGTGGCCTGCTTCCAGGAATACCCGCGCGGGGCACGCGGTGTCGCCGACGATGACGTAGCCCTTCGGCGCGGGCTCGGGCAGCGTGAAGTTGCTGCCCAACACCGTCACCTCGATGGTGTCGCCTGGCCGCGCATCTTGGGCCCACCGCGAGGCGACGCCGTCGTGCAACGCGAACTCGATGTCGACGGTGTCGGCCTGCGGATCGGGGGCGACCAGGGTGTAGCCGCGCTGATGGAGCTTGGCGCCTTCGGCGAACCACATTCTGATCCACATCGTCGGATGCGGCGGCCGGTCGGTGAGCA